>CAYXWX010000079.1:0-21678 GCA_964468915.1 uncultured Pirellulaceae bacterium | reverse complement strand
TTCGCTCGGTTTTTCAACGCCGCAGACGCTACAGTTAAGTGCAACATGCACTAGATCGCCGCGAAGACTCAAACAGTTGACAACCGCAGCAAATGATTTGCTAGCACTCCCTTTGACAGCGTTGGAACCGTCCGAGATAACGACATCTCGAACGATGATTAACGACGGGTTGCAAAATGGCAGACATACAAGCGTTTCGCGGTTGGCGATACGATCTCGCAAAAGCAGGTTCACTCAGTGATGTCGTTGCACCACCGTACGACGTGATTGATCCGGGAATGCAGGATGCTCTGTATGAACGCAGCCCCTGGAATGTTACCCGAATTATCTTGAATCGAGGTGATGATCTACTGCCGGATCAAACCGTCTACCGGCGTGCGGCCGAGCATCTGAAACATTGGCAACGCGATGGCATCCTCAGCCGTGAAGGTGTCGGCACCATCTACGTCTACCACCAGACGTTTGAACATGAAGGACAACCGATTACCCGACGTGGGTTCATGGCCCGAGTCAAGCTTGAGCCTTTCGGCACAGGAACGATCTACCCACATGAGCAAACTCACTCTGCCGCCAAAGAAGACCGTTATCGATTGATGATGGCCTGCCAGGCCAACCTGAGTCCGATCTTCGGGATCTATCCCGACCGCGACAACGTCGCTCAAGAATCACTCGAAAACGCGATTCACGACCGAACGCCTCTTACCGCAATCGACGAACAGGGCGTCCGCCACGAGCTATGGATGGTCACCGACCCGGACGCGATTGCCAGCGCAGCAAACGTCCTTGGTTCTGCGCCGATGTACATCGCGGACGGGCATCACCGTTACGAGACGTCGTGCCGGATCCGTGACGAATTGCGCGGGACCGCCCAGCCAGAAGATGAAAGTGCGGCTGCAGACTACACATTGATGACCTGCATAAGCATGGACGATCCCGGCATGGTCGTGCTGCCGACTCACCGCCTGTTCAGAGGCGTCAAACCAATCGCATCTACCGAATTGATCCAACGACTTGCACCGTGTTTCTCCTGTGATTCTGCCGGTCAGGGACCAGAGTTCGCGACTTCTGTTTGGGAGGAAATTGCAGTTGAAGACCGGCAATCGACTCTCGGATTCTACTGCCGAGAAGACGATACATGGGTGATCGCCAGACTGACAGATTCAGGGGTCGAGTCCCTCAAAAATCTTGCAACCAACCAGAGCGATGAATGGCGGGATCTGGGCGTTTCGATCCTGCACAAACTGGTCATGGAAAAGTTGCTGGGTCACTCTGACCTGCCGTCACCCAAGTACGTCCACTCCGTTTCTGAGGTAGTCGAGGGCCTTGAGCAAGGAGACGCGGATGGACGAGATGCCACTGGTCAGGAGGGCTCCGGCGATCCCTTCGAGTTGGCTTGTCTGGTGATGCCGGCGACTCTGGATCACGTCAAAGCGATCAGCGAAAACGGCGAGCGGATGCCGGCCAAGAGCACCTATTTCTACCCAAAGCTACTTAGCGGCCTCGTCATCAATTCGCTCGACTGAGCCCGTTTCACGTGAAACTGGATAAGACCATCCGTTAAACTGCGGTGACCACGGAAAGTTTCACGTGGAACAGTAGCCGAGTTCGATCCGGGGAATGAGCGCCTGTCGAGACAAGAATCGGATAACCAGGAAGATGCAAACGAAGGCATCCTGCAAGCAAAACCGTGAACGCGAACAGAGCTTTCTGCTTCCCACTTGATGACTCATCGTGAAAGGGCAAAGCTGGGATGGTGAAAAGTTGGAAGAATAGAGAGTTTTGGTTCAATCGGCGAAGAGTACTTTGTTACGCACTTGGTTGACCACCAAGTGGTCATGGCGGTCGCATAGCTTACCACCGGAAATAGCCGCTTACCCCGGATGACATTGTGATTTTTTGCAAACATGGTTCGTAGTAAAGCCTTTAGGCTTTCGGGATTATTCAGAACAAGCGACTAAAGCCGCTACTACGAACGGCGATGCTCGAAATGTGCTAGTGCTTTGTTCCAACTGAAGATTAGGGTTGACCGACCGAATCATCATTCCGTGAGCCTCAAAAGCAAAAAATAAAACGAGACCCTCCGCAAGTAACAACCTTAAAAACGAGTTGGAACAAAGCATTAGCGCCGATATTTCGTAGGCCGGCAACAAGGTCTCGAAAACCTTGCCGTAACTTTGCAAACCAGAAAGTCGTCAAAAACAGTCTGTCGTTCTCGACGGCAACAAATCCGAGACCGAAGTTCCGGCATGGCAATGAATAGCGTGTTACGTCCTACCTGACTCAATTCCTGTCCCACAACATCACAACCCGCTGCGTCAGCGAGGGATCAACGACTGGAAACCCGCTCACTGACGCTTCAGTCGATGATTGCTTGCGAGATATTGACATAATCGGTTTGCGAGCGAACAGCTATTCTGACTGCTATCACGTGAAGGTTGATATTTGTCCAGCGATTGCCACGTGATACGCTAACTCAATCATGGAAACTATCGCGGCGTCGTGCTGCGCTCGAACGGATTCGAGAGGATATCTGCGTGGGTCGAACGTTTTGCATTGCGAACCAGAAGGGAGGCGTGGGAAAAACCACTACGTCTATCAATCTGGCAACCGCACTCGCACATAGCGGCCAACACACGCTGTTGGTCGACATGGATCCACAGTGCAACGCAACTTCCGGCATTGGCCAACAACCTGTCGATCGCCATCCGTTAATCGTGGATCAAGCCATTCGCCATAGCGTTCTGTCGACCGAAGTTGAACGTCTGGATCTGCTGCCCGGAAGTAAATCATTTCGCGACCTCAGCGTGCTAGCGTCCGACGACAGCAACGACGACGAATTACTGATTGATCATTTAGCTAACGGGGCCGCGCGATACGACTACGTGTTGATCGATTGTCCTCCTTCGCTGGGCAAATTGACTCGTACCGCTTTGTCGGTCTCGAACGAAGTTCTGATGCCCATCCAGTGCGAATACTTTGCAATGGAAGGGCTGGCTCAAATGATCGACGTCATCCGCAGTGTCATGCTGGATCGCCCTGGCCAGCTGACCTTTGGCGGCATCGTCCTGACGATGTACGACGAATCACTTGAGCTTACGCAAGAAGTGGACCAGGAGGTTCGCGAATTTTTTGGAGAAATTGTTTTTGACACCGTTGTTCCGCGTGACGTTCACGTCACCGAAGCACCCAGTCACGGCCAAAGCGTAATCGACTACGCGCCGCGATCGCGAGGAACACGGGCTTACATGGAATTGTGCATGGAGGTACTGGAACGTGACTAGAAAGAAAAGACTTGGCCGAGGCCTTGAGGCTTTGTTAAACACGACGGTCGAAACTGTTGAAGTGGCCGGACATCCTGCAAGCAGCTCAGGTCCAACGGCCGTTGCTGATCGGCCCTCGGTACCAGTCAACGTGAAACAACTGGATGTCGTGCATTCGAAAGATCCCGAAGAGGGCGAGATCGTTCACCTGAATGTGTACGACATCGAAGACAATCCGTTTCAGCCACGTCGGGTTTTCAGCGAGGCAGAGATCGGATCGCTCGCCGAGAGCCTCAAAGAGCACGACATCCTCCAACCGATTCTGGTTCGCGTAGTCAACGGACGGCACCAGTTGATCAGCGGTGAGCGACGGCTGCGGGCGGCCATCAAGGCCAACTGGAAAACGATTCCCGCGCGGCTTCGAACGGCTGACGACCGCCTGGTATCCGAACTGGCGATCGTCGAAAACCTGCAACGTCAGGACCTCAACCCGATCGAAAAAGCCCTTTCCTTCCGACGCTATCTGGATGAACATCGGTGCACTCAGGATGGTCTGGCGGGCCGCCTGAAAATTGACCGGTCGACCATCGCCAACCTGATGAGGTTGCTGGAACTTCCGACGCCAATTCAAGACGCTTTGCAAGCCGGAAAAATATCCGCGGGTCACGCTCGGGCCCTGTTACCGTTAGGCGACGACGCCATTCAGGTCGATTTTTGCCAGAAAGTCATCAAAGAAGGGATGAGTGTTCGCGCGGTCGAGCAGGCGGTTCGAGAGAAAATTGCGGCCGAAGATAACTTTGGCGTGAGCTCAACGACACGTCGTAAGCGAGCGCGTGACCGCCAGATTGAGTCACTCCAACAAGAACTTAAGCAGGCTCTCGGCACCAAGGTGCAAATTCGCAACGGTTCTGGCCAACGAGGGCAGATCGTTTTGCATTTCAACAATGCGGGCGAGTTTGAGCGGTTACGGGCGATACTAGCCGGACGCGAATCGGCTGGCTCAACACCCACGCGAGCCGCGTAGATACCGAACCAACCATTCTGTTTTTTGTCTGAAAGGAATCAGCAAATCCGGATTGCGGAACTTTGGGACTGTCGGTAAATTATGGTGAATTGAGCGGGACAGCATGGGGAAATTCTCCGCCTGTGATCGTTCATGCAGATTAAGTCGCGGGGTGTAGCGCAGTCTGGCTAGCGCACCTGGTTTGGGACCAGGGGGTCGGAGGTTCGAATCCTCTCACCCCGACTTTTCTGATTCGCAATAGCTACCCGGCTCGATGACAAGGTCGGTTAACTTCAGTCAACGTGTCCTCTACAGTCTGAATGGATTAACGGACCACCGCGAATGGATTCACCGCTCTCCTACGACGACCTGACGGTCGGCCAGACTTGGACGAGTCCTCGTCGCACGGTAACCGAAGCGGATGTGATCAACTTCGCCACGATGACCGGTGATTTCAACCCACTTCACGTGGACTATCACTACGCCGCCAATAGTCACTATCGTCAACCGGTTGCCCATGGTTTGCTCGGTTTGTCATGGGTGGCGGGCCTCGGCAGTTATTCTCCCAGCGTGAACACCATCGCGTTCACCGCCGTTCGCAATTGGGAATTTACTCGCCCCCTTTATTTCGGTGACACCGTGTATGTCGTCACCACTTGCTTGAAGAAAACGCCTTCTGGTCGTCGAGCCGGTAAAATTATCTGGGAAAGAAAACTGTTCAACCAAGACAACCAGGTCGTCCAACACGGCGAGTTCGAAACGTTGGTTTCCGTGACGGAGATTGTTCCTCCGCCGCATCTTTCGAACGTCAAATCGCCTCCCCGAGCGACATCGATTGAATCAATCGAGTAGTCCGACCCTTCGCCGCGTGCGTTCGATAACACGAACCGCCTGAGCACTACCAAAGCCGTCGGTTGACCGTTTTTCGTGAGTGAGCAACTTGCTCAGTGTCACGTTTCTTTTTCGCGAATTCGACCGTGCCGTCCTCCGCGAAACCTGATACTGTTCGCCAGCGACCGCTCGGACTTCTCAGATTGCTTGCATCCACGATGCTGTCACCCGATTTAATCCGCTCACCCGGCTCAAGCCGGAGAATCGGTTCAAGCTGAACGGGCCGGGTCGTCGATGGACAGATGACGATGCGCCGTTTCGCCCGAGCGCAGGTTTCACGTTTTGCACATAGATTCCATGACTGACAAAAACGAACTCAATTCTGATGCCCCAGTTCTGCGTCAGGCTTCTCGAAATCATCGGACTCTGGTTTTCGTGGTTACCGCTCTGGCCACGTTTCTGATGATTTGTCTTCTCTGGCCGTTGAACATGAACGGCTACCAATGCGAAGCTTTGATTGAATTTGAAAATTCAGAACAGGGTGCTTCTCTGGTCAAGACAGAACTCCCGACTGTGCTGGGGAATGTCTTGAGTACTAAGTCTATGGCTGGACATCTGGAGAGCATCGAGGACACAGGGTCGGGTCTCAGTCCATTATTGGTCACCGAAGACTGGGACGCGATCAGTAAAAGAATCAACATCGGCTATCGAGAGGGCAACACAAATCGACCACCGCAGCTTCGAATTGTGCTCCAAGGGCACGGCCGAGCCGGTGAAGCGGAATTCGTCGAACGACTGACGGCAGAAATTGCCCGACAACTCGCTCTTGCAACGGAACGTGGCGGCACGATCGCCACGGGAGCGAACTCGACAGCACGAACACTCGAGCGAGCGGGCTGGCTGGTTGATCAAATCGAAGAGGGTCTGGCGAGCGCGAGGAACCAAACGGCCGCACTAGCAACGCATGCGGTTTCATCAGATCAGGAATCGTCGTTCCGAAATGTCAGTCATGTTCGCGAGATCCGTCGACCTGAGATCGATTCGCTTCACCAGACTTTGGATAGTGTTGACGTCGCTTCGCTGCGAGGAGTCATTCACGACATCAAAACCAGCCAGGGAATCTCCAACGGCGTTGTTCGATTCGATGCGGGTAACGTATCCAGCCATCCTGTTGGAGCAATTCCAGATGCAGCTTCGCTGCTTTTAGCGGGCATGCTCTCTTTGTTGGTGGGTGGAATTATCGGCTTGAACGCGTTGCCGTTTTCGGATCCCGGATTCCGAGATGCTGACGACGTGGCCACTCACCTTGGCGTCCCAGTCGTTGCAACACTGGGCAGCACTTCAACACAAGACACCAACAAGGCTCGCAACACAGAACCCGGATGGGCGAACCGGGTGTTCCGAATCAGCGGATCGTTCATCGCGTTTGTTATCGTTGCCGGCTTCAGTTTCTGGCTGACCTCTGATGAGGTACGTCAGTCATTCAACGAAAGCTGGTTCCACGGCTTCGCTCGGATAGTCTGGAATTTGACTGGCGTTTGATAACGCATTCCACGCGTTGGGATCCGTTTCATTCGCTCTGCCCAAACAAAAAAAACACAACCCATTTTCGACACAGGACGTCGTCATGTATCAGGAAGTATTCGATTTCAGCGGACGGCCATTCACCATGGCCCCTTTCGTGAAACACTTTTTTGATGATGGACCGGTAAACGAAGCGGTCGAACAAATCAATGAGTCGATCAACAGAGACGCAGGGCCAGCCGTTATCATTGGACAGCACGGAACTGGGAAGTCTCTGTTGCTGGCTTTACTGGCAGAGCAACACCAACAACGCTTCAAGGTGATCTCGTTGACGTGTGGACCCATGTCGGAACGCCGTGACTTGCTGCAGGCGATTTTATTCGAACTGAAGCAACCCTACCGCGACCTGACTGAAGGTGAACTTCGTCTTTCACTGATCGACTACATCAAGCCAACGGAAAACTGCCCGAATGGCGTGTTGCTATTGGTGGATGATGCCCAGTCAATGACTCCTGATCTTGTCGATGAACTCAGACTGATTACCAACTTCGTGCGTGACGGAGTTCCTCGGGTTCGCCTGGTGCTATGCGGCACAGATCGACTTGAAGAGGTTTTGACCGAGCCGAAGCTTGAACCGTTCAACCAGCGTGTTTCTGCTCGGTGTTATCTGTCTAACCTGACCCGTGATCAGACTCGTGCTTACGTTCATCAGCACATCGCGAGGGTTGGTGGAAACGCTCAACTGATGTTCGAAGAAGCAACGACCAACGCAATCCACGAGGCAACCTGTGGCTGCCCTCGCTTCATCAATCAATTGTGCGAACAATGCATGATCTATGCGGCCACTCACGGCAGCCTGATCGTAGAACCTCAAATGGTGGAACCGGCATGGGCTCACGTTCAGGGATTGCCTGCGCCTGACTTGAATCCCGGCGACTGCGTTGTCACTCAGGAAAACGACGACAACTGGACGGTGATCGAATTTGGCAGCCTTGACGATGACGATGTGCTTACCGACACCAATCAATTGGAAGCTCAACCGGAAACTGAGCCCCATAACATCATGCCTGAATTGGCCGACCATGGTTTGAACGACCAGCCAATCGTTCAGGACGCCGGGCCTCCGAATGCTGAACCTGAAATCGTAGACGAATCGGATGCCGCGACTGAATTCGATGATCAAGAAGACCATTGGGATGACCTCGTCAGTCCAGACCCATACGTTGCTCAAGAACCGGAGCTTGAGAATCGGGAAACTGACATCCAGCCAGAGACGGATGAAGATTCTGATTCGGAACCCTCCACGTACTCGTACCAGCAACTTGATCCTGATCTCACGTCAGACGAAGACGAGACAGAAACTTCACACTCGATCCCGACCGAAATTCAGTCACTCAACGAAGACCAACAAGCGACGTGGTCCGCAGCCGGCTATGACAATGAACCGGCAGATAACGAACTCAGCCATTATCAACCTGAAGAAGACTCAATTGGTTCTTTCGAGGGTCCAGAATTCATATCGCCAGATACTCTCGATTCTGAAACTTCAGCCAATCCAGACACATTACTGTCGGAAGGCGGCGACACAACCGAGCACGAATCAAGCGACCATCAGAACCAAGAATTTCACGAGGAAACATCGTTTGCTTCCGAAACTGTTGCCAACCCTTTTGCTGAAACATTCGAATCTGAGGAACCCATATCGAATGAATTTTCTCAGTTG
This sequence comes from uncultured Pirellulaceae bacterium, assembly GCA_964468915.1. Classification (GTDB taxonomy): domain Bacteria; phylum Planctomycetota; class Planctomycetia; order Pirellulales; family Pirellulaceae; genus Mariniblastus. The sequence continues at coordinate 13,337 of CAYXWX010000079.1, read as the reverse complement.
ATTGCAGAGCAAAATAGTTCCTCCGCTCTGGTTACAGGTGAACAGCTTGATCAACTGGCCGACCTGCGTTTGGATGGTCATCCATCAGAACACGCCGAGGACGTCACAGCGGTTGAAAGCAAGTTGGAAATCGTCACCCCAGTTCTCGCAGACAGTTCCGAAAACGGAAACGACGATTCTCTACCAGAGACATCTCCCAATTACGAATCGAACGACGCCAGCGATCACGAGTCACTTGAAATGGACTCTAACACGGAAGATGACGCTGACGCGTTTTCGTCCGGTGATCTTCAATCAGTGTTCAACTCGCTGATTGAAAGCGATGCATCGGATCATCAATCCTATTCTTCGTCGGACGAATTTACGACCGAAAGCGAGATCGAAAGTTCTTCCGCGGGCATCACTGATAACGCCAGCTTGATGGACACAACGGATTCTCAACCGGGCGACACAAGCTTTGAACTGTCCGCTGATGTTGACCTTGAAAATGGTTTCTACTCCGCGACATCAGAGATTGACGTTGATTCGACAGAGCAGAATCTTCCATTGGACGAAACGGAATTCTCGACAGTCCAACACTCAGCGGACCAACACGATCCTGAACCAGCGCAACAGTTTCACGAGCATGTGGAACACCAACCAACAACCGACATTCAGCGTAAAGCTGACCAGATCCTGAGTGCACTTGAGGACGCGCCTTCGGAAGATGTCGTCGAAGCTGAGATCGTTGATAAAGCGAACGATCAAATCGAATCTCCTGCTGATCTGGCAGCTTCGGCAGCAACAGACGACCCAATCCCGCACGACGAACTATCGGAAGCACAACAGATTCTGAGTGAAATACTGGAACAGAAAAATCTGGTCAGCGATCACGTCAGGGAACCGTCAGACGCAGAATCTCAAATTTCCCAACCGGAAGAACCCGGTTTTCCACAATCACTTCCCATCTCACAGACGCTGTCCGATCCGACGCCTCATGACACAACCGATGACGATGCGGACATCATTGTGGTTTCAGAATTGGGTGACGCGGCTGAGTCGAGTTCGACACCCGAAGGAGTCGCGAGCGAATCGAATACTGTCTCGATTGGGCGTGCAGAACGGATGGATTACGAAAGTCTGTTCGAGCGCCTGCGTGATGCGGGAAACGACGGTTCTCAAACCTAGCAAATCCAAGCAGAGTTAACTAAAACGACCAAACACAACTTGAACTATAATCAATGAGCCTGATCGTGAAGACCGCTACTATTCCTCATCTGAATCACTCGCGCATTGCCAGATCAATCGATGCGCCGTCGACGAATCCGCTCACAGCAACCGAGGAAGAGCTCGCTCAAATAAGTGAAGCGACCCTCGAGCAGCTGAAACACCGTATTCACAAGTTTGTTGAAAATGAATCGGAGAACGAACAGTCACCGACCTCAGAGACGACCACGATTGAATCCAATCCTCAGGGTGAAGTGGACGATGCGACTCAATGCGTTGTCAATCAAATCCTCGAACGATCCAATGCCGATGTTCCCGTTGTTTTGTTGTTCGTCGGATCTGAACCCAATCACCATGTGGACGAAATCAGCGCGCGGGTCGCTTCCGCTCTATGCAGCCACGCGGAATCACGAGTCCTTCTGATCGACTCCGATGAAATCGCTTGCAATTTAACGAAGGCCGCAGGGCGAAACAACGAACTGGGAATCACAGAAGTGATTGAGTACAACCGGAATTGGCGTTCCAATGTTGTGCGGAATCAATCGATGAATCTCGACTTCATCCCGATCGGCAAGGGGAAGTTTGGCCGCTGGAATCAGCAGGAGTTGATTCGAAAGGCGACGTGCGAGATGAAGTCAGATTACCAGTTCGTTTGTGTTTCAGCTGGTGACGCCCACGGGAAAGCGGCAAAACTGTGGTCGGACGTATGTGACGGCAGTTTTCTGCTGGTCAGTGTCAGAAACTCGAATGGAATGGTTGCAAAATCAGCCGTCACGGAGCTTCAATCGAACGGCGCCCGTTTGCTGGGCTGCGTCGTGACCGACGTCGAGTGATCACGACAGTTTACTCACATTTTTCAAACGATCGCCGACACAGCCGACGAGTCCGATGTATGCTTCAAGCGAACTGCTGACGGCACGGACCGTCGCTCACCCAAGTTTACTCATCAATCACTAGTCGAGAAGTTTCAATGCACGTTTTGGTTACCGGAGGCGCAGGCTACATCGGGAGTCACACCTGCCTGGAATTGTTGAACGCGGGTTACACCGTTACGGTTGTTGACAACCTTTGCAATAGCTCCGAGGAGTCACTCAAACGTGTCCAGAAACTGACAGGCAAAACGCTTTCGTTCAACAAAACAGACCTGCGTGATGCCGACGCTTTGGGGCAGGTCTTCGAAAACAATGCGTTCGACTCGGTCATCCACTTCGCTGCGCTCAAGGCAGTTGGGGAATCCGTTGCCAAGCCACTTGAGTATTACGAAAACAACATGACCGGTACGCTTAACCTTTGCTTTGCCATGCAGAAACACGGCGTCAAGAACTTTGTGTTCAGTTCCAGTGCGACGGTGTATGGAATTCCCAAATCGTTGCCGTTGACAGAATCGGCCGACACGCCCATCCATGAGGTAACCAACACGTACGGCAGAACCAAGCTGATGATGGAGTACGTGTTGAAAGACTGGAGCATTGCGAACCCCGATATCAATGTCGCGTTGTTAAGATACTTCAACCCGGTCGGAGCCCATGAATCGGGACAGATAGGGGAAGATCCGGCGGGCATCCCAAACAACCTTCTGCCTTACGTCTCACAGGTTGCCGTCGGAAAGTTGGAAAAGCTCAGCGTCTTTGGTGACGACTACGAGACCGCGGACGGCACTGGCGTCCGTGATTACATCCATGTTGTTGACCTCGCGATGGGTCATGTTGCTGCGTTGAAAAAGCTGGAGGAAAAACCGGGCGTCGTTACGTACAATCTCGGAACAGGGCAGGGCTACAGCGTCCTGGAGATCGTATCAGCATTCGAAAAAGCGTCCGGGAAAGATGTTCCCTATCAAATCGTTGATCGCCGCCCAGGAGACATCGCGGCCTGTTACGCCGATCCGACCAAAGCGACCGGCGAACTGGGCTGGACCGCCAAATCGGGCATCGAAGAAATGTGCGCTGACAGTTGGCGCTGGCAATCAGGGAACCCGAACGGGTACCAGTAGCACGTCGGATGGCTCCCTTGCCAGTGATCCCAGTTCGCGTCAGTGGTCCACAGTGTGTTCCACGAACTGTTTCAGATCGGACCAGTATGACTCTGGCAGCGGTTCATAGTGTGACATTCCGTCAACCGCGATAAACTTCTTTCGCGTGGTCGGAGCCGCATCAAACAGTTCTCGCCCCATTCGAATTGGAATCAAGCGGTCCTGGACACCATGCGATTGAAACAATGGTCCCTGATAGTTCCTGATTTTGTCGATGGACCGAAACTGATTTCGCATGACATATCGGATCGGAAGCCACGGATACTGATTGGCAGCTGGCTCAGTCAACGCGTTGAATGTACGTTGCAGCACCAACGTTCTTGCTCCCTGCTCTGAGGCCAGATGAACCGCTGGGCCGCCTCCGATCGAATGCCCTACCAAAATAATCTCGTCAGCCGCTTTGCCCGATTTCTGTTTCAGCCATTCAAACGCTGCCTCCGAATCCTCAAGAACACCACGTTCAAATGGCACACCCTCGCTTTTTCCGTATCCGCGATAGTCGAACACAAAGACGTTGGCCCGCAGTGCCTTGCGCAAACGGTCGCCAACATAAGCCGCGGATTGAGCAACATTTTCCGCATTACCGTGGCACAGCAAAAGAAACTCGGCGTCCGCTTCGATCTCTGCTGTAGCGATCTCGGCAGCATCTGGAGCATGCAAATACCAACCTACCAACTTAGTCCCGTCGGCTGACTGAAATTCTACTTCTTCGTAGTCGAAGTTCTCCGGCGTCCAATTGCCTCGCGGATATTTTGAACCCGGGTAAACTAACTTCGTCTCGTTTGCCATCAAGAACAGTAACACGGCCACATACAGAAAAGCCACCGCGGCAGCGATTCGTTTTACAAGTCGAATTATCATGACGAACGACACGACCAATCAGGAACAGTTAAAATAAATCCGCAGATGACCAAATCTGATCAGCAACCTCATAGTGACAAGTCACTTGGCTCAGGTCTTGCCATTATCATTGCCACTTACAATGAGATCGACAACTTACCCGATCTGATTGGGCAGCTGGCAGGCCTTCTACCCAACGCAACAATTCTGGTGATCGACGATAACTCACCTGATGGAACAGGCCAATGGTGTGACGACAATGCTAACCGATTTCCATCCATGCACTGCGTTCATCGCAAAGGGAAACTGGGATTGGGTTCTGCGACGATCGCAGGGTTTGCGTGGGCTTCCGAAAGGAACTATCCACTGGTCGCAACGATGGACGCCGATTTCAGTCATGACCCGGCGACGATGCCGCATCTTTTGAAGAAACTGTCAGAGCGATCAGACGATCGAGTCGCCGTGGTCATCGGCAGCCGCTATGTCGCTGGTGGATCAATCGAGGGCTGGCCATTGTTTCGCCGGATCGCCTCAAAAGCCGTGAACGGGTTCGCCCGATTCTGGCTCGGTCTGAAGTCGCGCGACAACAGTGGCGCATTTCGAATTTACCGCACGAACGCTTTGGAAACGATTGGACTCACGTCAATCGGTAGCGAATCATACTCGTACCTTGAAGAAGTTCTGTATCGGCTGGAACAGGCAGGTTTTCAGTCGATCGAACACCCAATCACGTTCAAAGATCGCGAACAAGGGGTAACGAAAACGGATTGGAAACTTGGGCTTCGAGTGTTCTGGGAAATATTCAGAATGCGGAATTCAGCTGCACAGACCGTTCGGCACAATCCTCAGCACACTCAACCGCCTCAAAATCCTGAGTGATTTGCATTTGAGTCACGGTCATCATTTGATTGACACCTCAAGGTGAACCCACTTAAACTGCTCCGACCGACGCCGCGCCGATATCGCGCCAGGATAGCGTTGGCATGGCCTCAAAACTGCATCAACCAATTTTCGAACCGACACGAGATCCTAACACATGTCAGACAGTAGCTCCGGGCAAATTGACAACGTCATGCACGAGGACAGGCTTTTTCCGCCAGCGCCGTCGTTCAGTGAACAAGCTGTGATCAAGTCAATGGATGAGTACCAACAGCTTTATGATCGAGTGAAAGCCGACCCGGAGGCGTATTGGGAAGCGGAGGCCAAATCGGAATTGCATTGGTTCGAACCATTTGATTCAGTCATGCAGAAAGATGGAATCGACGTGCGCTGGTTTGACGGCGGCAAGACCAACATCAGCTACAACTGCATCGATCGTAATATTGATGCGGGCCATGGTGATCGGACCGCGATTATCTGGGAAGGCGAACCGGGCGACACACGGACACTTTCCTATCGCGAACTTCATGCAGAGGTTTGTAAATTTGCGAACGTTCTGAAAGGGCTTGGCGTCGAACCGGGGGATGTCGTCTCCATCTACATGCCGATGACCCCCGAACTGGCGATTGCCATGCTCGCCTGTGTTCGCATTGGTGCGATCCACAGCGTCATTTTTGCAGGGTTTTCCGCGGAAGCGATCGCCGATCGAAACAACGACGCCTCTGCAAAAATCCAGCTCACCGCCGACGGCTTGTGGCGCCGCGGAAAGATCATTCCGCTCAAGCAGACGGTGGACTCGGCACTGGAAAAATCGCCAACCGTGAAACATTGCGTTGTTTTGAAGCGGGTCGAAAACGATTGCTCGATGACAGACGGTCGGGATCACTGGTGGCACACGCTGACCGCCGAAGCCAATGAAGATTGTCCCGCCACGCCACTGGACAGCGAAGCGACTTCCTTCATTCTGTACACCAGCGGCTCAACGGGAAAACCAAAAGGTATTCGCCACACCACCGCCGGATACAACTTGTGGGCCAAAAAAACGTTTCAATGGGTTTTCGACTGGCGTTCTGACGACATCTATTGGTGTACCGCCGACTGCGGTTGGATCACGGGACACAGTTACATCGTGTATGGGCCCCTGGCTGCAGGCGCGACCATGCTGATGTATGAAGGTGCTCCAAATTTTCCTGCCGAAGACCGATTCTGGGATCTGGTTGAAAAGTACAAAGTCTCAATTCTGTATACAGCACCAACGGCGATCCGAGCGTTCGTCAAATGGGGAGATGAACATGTCGATAAACATGACTTGAGCAGCCTGCGATTGCTGGGAACCGTCGGTGAAGGGATCAACCCTGACACCTGGATCTGGTACCACGAGAAAATCGGTGGCAGCCGTTGTCCGATCGTCGACACCTGGTGGCAAACAGAAACGGGCGGAATCATGATGAGTCCCCTGCCCGGTGCGATCCCGACGAAACCCGGAAGCTGCACCAAACCGTTGCCAGGTGTTGTCCCCGTCATTGTTGACGAGTCCCTTGAAGAAGTCGGAATCAACCAGGGTGGCATGTTGTGCATTGCTCAGCCGTGGCCAGGGATGTTGCGAGGAATCTGGGCAGACGACCAGCGCTTCAAGGACCAGTATTGGTCAACTGTTCCCGGCAGCTATCTGACCGGTGACAACGCTCGACTGGACGATGATGGCTACTATTGGATCATGGGAAGAATTGACGACGTGATCAACGTATCGGGACATCGCCTGAGTACGATTGAAGTCGAAAGCGCCATGGTGTCCCATCCAAACGTGGCGGAATGTGCTGCCGTTGGTCGACCGCATGATATCAAGGGTCAGGCGATTGCCGTGTTCATTACGCTGAAGGATGCGGAAGCCAATGACGCGATGCGTGACACACTCAAGCTGCATGTTCGCAAGGAGATCGGCGCTCTAGCCGTCCCCGATGACATTCGTTTTTGTGAAGCGGTCCCCAAAACCCGTAGCGGCAAGATCATGCGTCGCCTGTTGCGCGACATCGCGGCGGGACGAGAGGCAGCGGGTGACACGAGCACACTCGAGGATTTCAGCGTGCTGGCGAAACTCCGCGGGGACGAAGAATAAGGAAACTGCGTCAACCGTATCCGCATCATCCGATCGATAGCCCCGTCAAGATTGGGTCGCTGCGTTTCTGCGACAGGTTCGGAATCATCCGATCGGCTTCGCGTTCCACTGCTCCAACAAAGTAGCCGAATGGCATCAAAGAGAAAAAAGCATCGACGCAAGACGTTCAAAATGCCGACGGATGGCCCTTTGTACGAACCGGATGATCAGTGGACCGTGGCTTCGCCAACTGACCTGCCTGAGCGTTTACAGGAAGCATCGCCGCCGTCGGAAAGCGATTTGACGGACGCGCGGGTCCAGCAGCTGCAAATGATCCGCGATGTTTTTGGGTTCGAACAACTGGCGTGGAAAGGATTCAAAACGGTTGTCCTGTCGATCTTGTTTTTTGGCGTGGGGACGTCCCTTTCTGGAGGCCTCCTTGGCCTTGCTTTCCCCAACTACTGTCGATTCATTTTCGGAGCGTTTGATCGCGTCGACTTCCAGCCATGGGTAGGCGGACTTTCACATGGTCTGGTCACAGGTGCGTTGGCAGGCGCAATCATCGGATGCGTGGTCGTCTTGAGCGTCGCCATTTATCAGTCAAGAACGTGGAAGAATCTGCAGCAAAACGACGCACCGCACTGAAGTTGGTTCGTGTCTGCCGAACATCCGTTGCCTTCTCGAATGCGACGTCGCAGCATTCACCCAATCCGCGGCCTGCGAGCTGATACCCCCTGCAAATTGTGGACAACGGCATCGACCTGGCCTAAAATACTGGTGTCGGAGCCATCCCACTTCCCTCCGCAAACAAGATTTTCAGTACCACCGGCGTGGCGCAATTCTCGTTAAGCGGTAGTGACTTTTGATCGCCGCCTGTCCGAGACGAAATCAAGTTTCGTTCATTGGAACGAGTTTGCACCCCAACATGGAACAGGACGATGGTTCCCAGTAAATCCTCGCGTTTCGTTTCGATCTTTTTTGGCTCATCGCGACATTTGGTTGCGTGCGTTGTCGTAGCCACCTTGCTGGTCGGTTTGCCGCGCACCGCACCAGCCCAATCGGACACGAAAAGTTCGAATGGCTCCGCGACCAAACAGGCGGATGGCTCATCAACCAGAAACATGGGCGGCCAGATGATGGACGGCAGCTCAAGTCGAAATAGCGCCGGGCCTGTAGACATCGATTCGGGAAGCGTGTCAGCGTATCGGCCACCTCGCCCGATCCAGCTTGATCCTGAATTGCTGGGCAAGGCACTTGAATCCGCATCCCGGATCGATGAGATGATCGATCAAGGGCTCAAGGAGAATCGCGTTCGACCTGAGAAAATGACTGACGACTATGAATTCGTTCGTCGTACCTATCTGGATATTTCAGGAACCATCCCAACGGGGCGTCAGGCGGTCGCGTTCGCTCGATCAAGAATCGACCGTGAAGAGAAAAGAACCCTGCTTGTTGATCAGCTACTGAACTCACGCGGTTACGTCAGTCACTCGTTCAATTTCTGGGCTGAGATCCTTCGGCTGGTTGATGCGCAGCGAGGTGGACTTAACCTTCGCCCGTACAGTGATTGGGTGAAAGATTCGATCGCCAGTGATATGCCCTACGATCAATTCGTGTATCAGATGCTGTCTGCCGAAGGAAGGGTTTGGGAGAATCCACCGGTTGGCTACACGCTTCGCGACCGCGACATGACCAAGGCGAACCTTGACAACACGATGCGGATCTTTCTGGGCACCCGAATCGGATGCGCTCAATGTCACGATCATCCGTTTGACTCGTGGACTCAGAAACAATTTTACGAACTTGCTGCGTTCGTGCATGGAACGAGTTCGCGCCATAACCGGGGAGCGATCGACAAGGCGACGGCAACGGCTCGTGATCAAATGAAGTCGCTTCCCAAGTCTGTCGAAACGGATGCTCGAACCAGTCGCTTGCGTCGCTTTATTGATGAAAGCGAAATCTGGATTGGTGAACGTCGCAACGCAAAGCTGAAACTGCCTCATGATTATCAATACGACAACGGCAAACCGGGCGAAGTCATCAAACCAAAAGTTTCATTCGGTCAGATGCCCAAAATCCAGAAAGACGTCCCGCTTCGGACAACCTTTGCCACGTGGGTCACATCGCCCGATAACCCGCGATTCGCCGTGACGATTGCGAACCGTTTGTGGAAACGCACATTCGGTGTTGGCCTGATCGAACCGGTTGACGACATGACGGATGCGACGGACGTCAGCAATCAGGAACTTCTTGACTTTCTGGTCGATGAGCTGAAACGGGTCGGTTACCGCCAGCGAGAATTCCTGAGGATCCTTTACAACACGAAGGCTTACCAGCGAAAAGCGTACATGGAAGACTGGGACCCCAACGAGCCATACTATTTCCCGGGGCCTGTCTTGCGCCGGATGACGGCTCAGCAATTGTGGGACTCGATGCTGACATTGACGCTGGCAGATCCTGATTTGTATCAACGACCACGCGGCGACATTTACGCGAAACTGGCCGCAATTAACCCGGGGCGAAGTTACTCATTGAACGACATCCAACAGAAGTATGATGCAGTACGTCGTGCCGAGGGTCGAGATGGTGAAGAAGCAAAACTGAACAAGGTTCATTCGCATCAGGGTTATTTGTTGGTTCGTGCTTCAGAGATGCGACAACCTCAACGTCCCGACCATTTTCTTCGCCAGTTTGGACAGAGCGATCGCACGCTGATCTCCGGCAATTCCGTCGATGGCCACGTGCCACAAATTCTGACCATGTTTAATGGTCCGATATCGCACAAGCTGCTCTACGAGGGAACCGTCATCTACGACGAGGTCGCTGCCGCTTCGACATTGAAGGACAAAGTTGACGTGATCTTCCTGAGCATCCTCACTCGTCACCCGACTCGACTAGATCAGCGACTGGCTTTATCAGAAATGAACTCAGAAGGAGCTGCCGGAGTAGGAAACCTGATCTGGTCACTGCTGAACACTCGCGAATTCATGTTTATTCAATAGAGGCTTCCGAATGTTTTCGTTTTTCAAAACTGATGATCCAAACGATCTTCATCGCAGAAGCTTTGTCACGCGAGTGGCATCGGGACTGCTGGGCGTGAATCTGTTCGGTATGGCCACAGGCAATGGTTGGCTGAACTCGCCATCCACCGCGATGGGCGCAACGCCGGTTTTCAAGCCGAAAGGAAAAGCAAAACGAGTCATCTACCTGTTCATGAACGGCGCGATGAGTCAGTTCGAAACGTTCGCGCCGAAACCGGGAACTGAGTCTCAAGGTGAAACCCAAACCATCAATACAAAGGTTGCAGGAGTTCAGTTTGGTGAGCATCTTCCAATGCTCGCCACGCAAATGAAAAATCTTGCCGTGATTCGATCGATGAATACGGAAACGGGCGTTCATGAAGCGGCTGACTACACGGCTCACACCGGCTACCGCCAGATCGCATCAACCAGTCATCCATCTCTTGGCCCGTGGATTCACCGGATGGCCGGGCGAGACAATCCGGTCCTGCCGGCAACCGTCACAATCAGCTGCAGTTCTGCGTATCAGGGTGCTGGCTATCTAGGTTCAAAATACACGCCGGTTCCCGTTGGAGATCCGAACAAGGGCCTGCAAAATATCAAACCACCCAAGTATCTGTCTGAACCTCAGTTCAACCATCGAATGGAGATGGTCAACGCGTTCGACAAGAAATTTCGCAAGAAGGCAAAAAACAGCTCTGTCGCCGGCTACACCGAACTTTATGACGAGGCAATCCGCCTGATGCGAAGCGAGGATCTTCGCGCGTTTGACATCAACGAGGAATCAAAACAGATTCGGGCTGCTTATGGCGACCACCGTTTTGGTCAAGGTTGCCTGTTGGCACGCCGACTCGCTCAGGGCGGCGTCAAGTTTATCGAAGTCGCTTTGGGAGGCTGGGACGATCATCGCGATCTGTTCAATGCACTGCCCAATCGCGCTCGGCAGTTGGATCAAGGAATGACCGCCCTCCTGCAAGACCTTCAAAGCCTTGGCATGCTGGAAGAGACTCTGGTCGTACTGAGCACTGAGTTTGGAAGGCGTCCTGGTATCAATGCGAACGCAGGCCGCGACCATCATCCTAACGCATATTGCAGTGTGCTGGCTGGTGGCGGGATCAGCGGAGGAACCGTCTACGGCGAGACCGATGAGCTTGGCCGAACGGTCGAGGACAATCCGGTTACCGTCCCCGATTTCAATAGCACGATTGCTTACGCGATGGGGATCGACCACGAGAAAGAAATCTCGTCTCCCGACGACCGACCTTTCACCATTGGCAACGGGGGGCAACCGCTTACGTCACTCTTCGGTTGATCCGGAGTCGTGACCCCGTCGTCGCGTCGCGTTACGTTTCAGTCTGGACAGAAACGCGCGAGCCGCGAGGATCAAATCGGTTTTTCGTACAGGCGATAGGTTTTGTACCTGTCCAGATCCATGACACTGCCGATTGCGCCGATTGATTTCATATTATCCTCAGCAACCCACGACAATTCCCATTCATCGTATGCATGAGCGATGTCGGTGAGTCGTTTAATCAGCATGATGGCGATTCCCTTTTTTCGAAAATCTTCGTGCACTCCCAACGCGATAACACGTGAACGTGGGCATCGCCTTGTTAGAAACGGAATTTGAATCATCCTCAGCCAGTCGGGGCGTCCCACAGTTTTGCTCAGCACCCAATTGATATCTGGAATGTTAACGATGAATCCGACCAGTTGATCTTCCCAGTACGCAACGTGAATCATGTCAAACCGAATTACGCGACGCAGATTCTGAATCATGAACAGCAATTCAGCCTCCGTCAAAGGAACAAATCCGAACCCGTGACGCCGAACGACATTGCCAAGCTCGTTGATTTCGCGAAGCGTTTTCTCGTATGAATTCTGATCAACCGCTTTGAAGTGCAATTGAGGATAGCGTCGTATGATTTTGCGTTCTGCTTCGACCAATCGATCAAACTGAATTCGGTGTTCCGCCTGTTTGTCGTTAGGCTGAATTCGAAACGCAAAAAACTGCTTCGCAACATCAAAGCCAATTTCCTGAAGTAGATCGTCATAGAACTTCGGCGAGTGTCCCATCATCACGAATGGAGGGTACTCGTTTCCATCAACAACGACACCAAACTCGCCCTTCATCGAGGGATTGACGGGCCCTCGCATCGATGTGCAGCCGCGTTCACGAAGCCAATTCGCTGCCATGGACACCATCAATTCAGCTACGCCCAAGTCATCAATCGATTCAAACAAACCGAAAAAGCCTACGGTATCCGAATAGTATTCATTATGAAGATCGTCTTTGATGGCTGCGATGCGGCCGACGACTTGCTGCCCCCGGAAGCACAACCATAGCTCTCGTGTAGCGTGCTCAAAAAAGGGATGGCGTTCAGGGTCAGCCTGCATTCGGGCCATCCCGGAAAGTGGGCGAACCCAAGCCGGATCTTCGCGATAAAGTTGCTCCGGCAAAGCAAAAAATACGTTTCGTTGCTGATCTGTTTTCACGATTTCCATTCGCAACTCGAAGGAAGAATTCATAATGTTTGTTGCAGCGCGGGTAATGGAAAACGGAGATAAAAAAAACAGCAATTTAAAAATTCAACGAGTCCGTCTGATAGCAACCCACGACCGCGGATTGCCGTTTACGCGGACACGCCTGCCGTTTCAACAAACTCACTTTTAACACGGTTTTTTACGATTGAAAAACGAATCGACTTTTGATCAGTTTAACATTTTGAAAAAATATTTCGCCCCGTACAAATGTCTCTTGACCGTTTGTTTTGCATTTCCTAACCTTGCCAAACCTGATTCGGAAAGAGCTGATAACTTTCGTTTCGGGTGAATAAAACAAGATGGTTTGAACGTCAGTGTTTTGTTCGATTGAGTCGTCGCCTGGTGACTCAACTGAACAGATCTCGTTGCTAACTCGCAACACGGATGTTGCAAATTTTTGACGTGCTGTATTCAAATCAAGAGATCGACCTCGCACGGAAGCAAGGTCGAGATCGTCCAATCGCTCTCGGACTACTGAGGTGTTCCCAGCCCCCCTGGAACCCAAAGTGCCGAGGGTGTTTTTTTATGCGCTGAAGGAACTGCTGAGAATAGCAACAAGCCTGCTGGTCGAGGAGCTTCTTCCGGAAATTATGTGGCTTTGAAGATCCGAGACGACGGCCCCATCCGGGGCGGCCGGACGAGGTTTATCTAAACTCGGCGCTCACGCCCCGAGCTACTGACGAAGACTCCTCCGGAGCCGATGCGCTCGCCCCGGACGGGGCCG
>CAYXWX010000078.1:0-21770 GCA_964468915.1 uncultured Pirellulaceae bacterium | reverse complement strand
CCGTCAGACCCATCCACGTTGTGCCGGTTGTTTCGACTCGATCAAAACCATTCTTCGCACGGTTCTCTTCCGGGATCGATCCACCTTCGGCCTGAATCATGTGATTACGGTTGAAGGCGGTTGCAACTAACTGGTCTTCGGTTGGATCTTCCAGCAAATCGCCGGCAAGCTGTTCGATCGTGAACTGATCAAATGGCATGTTGTCATTGAAAGCCTGAATCACCCAGTCGCGCCACGGCCAGTTCATGCGATACGCGTCGGTCTGAAAACCGTTGGTGTCGGCAAAACGAGCGACATCCAGCCAATCGAGCGCCATGCGTTCGCCGAATTTCGCGGATGCGAGCATGCGATCAACAGCTTTCTGGTATGCCGTTTCTCCCTGTTGTTCAACGGCTCGCTCAAATGCCTTCAGTTCTGAAAACGTTGGCGGAACTCCCGTCAGATCCAACGACGCGCGACGCAGCCACTTCGTTGGCATTGCGGGAGCTGCAAATCTCAAATCATGTTCTTGATGACGCCGAGAAACGAAATCGTCAATCGCTGCAGAAGCGTGCTCGGCTTTTGTGTCGGGACGCTCGGGTTTGACAAACGCCCAATGCGGTTCGTACTGAGCACCTTGCTCGATCCACCGCCGAATCAGATCAACTTCTTCGTTGGTGATGGCTTGTTTGTGAGCGTACGGTGGCGGCATCACCTCGTCGGGATCATCGCTGGTGATCCTCAGGATCAATTCACTGTCGTCGGGTGACTCGGTGTCCCAGACCCATTGTGCCTCCTCGCGAATGTCCAACCGCAAATTGGCTTCGCGATGATTTTCGTCGAACCCGTGACAGTAATAACACCGGTCCGAGAGAATCGGCCGAATGTCTCGATTGAAAGAAATGTCCTCCGCGACGACATAATGACGCGAGCCGGTCAGAACGATCGTGATCAGCAGTAAGAAGAATCGCAAACTGTCTATCAAGTGGATCATGCTTTAGTTTGGCCGACAGGCATTATTAGCGGGGAATTAAACTCACTAATTTTGAAAATGTTCTGTGGTATTTTGTCAGACAATCGAATGCTTGATCCGCGGCAAAACGATCCCCAGCCCGCCAATGCCATCGCAATCATTCACCAATAAGTCCGCAAAATCAGCGAATCGGTCACTTGGTAGGGCGATGCCAGCGCCCCAATGTTCAGAGTTCGCCAGACAGTCGCGGACACTCAAAGTTCGAAAGTTTCCTTTTTGTGACAGTTTATATCTACAGAACGAGCGAAGAGATTCGTCAGTTGTTGACCGTATATGGGTTGATTTTAACGAGCGCACGTTGAATACAATGTTACACTTGACGTACCTTATCTCATTCCTGCTTCATAGAGTTGAACCTGGTGAAAGCAATAACTTCGTATCGTCCCAAAAAAAGAAACGCATTCACACTGGTTGAACTACTGGTTGTGATTGCGATCATCGGAATTCTGATCGGTATGCTACTGCCGGCGGTTCAACAGGTTCGCGAAGCTGCACGTCGCACGGCATGCAAAAACAATCTGCGACAACTTGCTTTGGCGTTGCACAATTACGAAAGCAGTTTTCAGCAATTCCCTCCCGGATACGCGTATATCTCTGGCGCTGACTACAACGCGCGAAGCGGGAACCCTGCAACGGGCGAAGACCCAATCGCGAATCATCTTGGGCAGGCATGGGGAGCCTATGTTCTTCCGCAACTTGAACAGAACAACCTTTTCGATCAGATCAACTTCAAGCGTCCCGGTTTTGATGTGGTCAATCTTGAAGCGAGAGAGACCGAACTGCCCGTGTTTCTGTGCCCAACCGACAATTGGTCGATCGGTACATTTGTCGTTCGTGATGAGACGGCTTCTCCCGTGGAGCAGTATGCAGCTGCCAGCTATTGTGCGAACTGGGGACCGGCATTCGGTGTCGAGGACACGCCAGGCAACACCGCGGACGATGTGAATCTTGACGCGACGCCCGATCAAAGCCAAGGTCCGTTTTTCAGAAACAGCAAGACGCGGTTTGCCGATATTATTGACGGCACGTCCTCAACCATGGCGATCGGCGAACGCACCAACGGGCCTATTCTTGATTTCGATGGAAACCCGATCGGCGTTGAACCTCATCCCAACTTCGAAAACGTCTGGTTCGCTGCGATTCGAGACATCGAAGCGCCAGATGATGACCATGGTCACATGGTTCTGTTCGATGCCGAATACGGTCCGAATCAGGCCAGAGGTGATGGTACAGGAGCAGATCGCGGCGTCTCGGCACCTCATGCGGGGTTCGGTCAGTTCGCATTTCTTGATGGTTCTGTCCACACGATTCCGGATACGATCGAAATTCAGGTGTATCGAGCCCTTGCGTCAATCGATGGCGGCGAGGTCGTTGACTTCGATTTTTAGTTGATGTGGGTGATGCGTGCGGGGCGGTTTCTTGCCAGTTAAATCTGTGACTCGATTGGTCATCCTGTTGGCAATCGTGTGTTCGTTTGCGTTGCCGGGCTGGTGGCTGATCAGCAGCGAGCCATCCTACCAGCAGCGGCACAAGCACGATTCGGTGCCTCCCCACGTGCATCTGCACACGCACGACGGTAATTCGTCCCACGGTCACGAACACGTTTTGAGCTTCATCAAGCAAACCCACTCGCATCCTCACCACCACGATCATCGACACGACGAGAATTTACAATCCGAAAAATTGGTTGGCCTGACCGAGATTGGGCATTCGCACCAGGCGGCTGGAATGACCCGGTACTGGGGGCGAGCTGAACTTACCGGAGACAAGATTGTGATTTCATTTCAGTCGAGTGATTCGTCCACTGTGCTTGATACGTGGCCCCTGAATGATCGCGTGCAGGCCACCATCAACAACGGTAATGACATTGTCGACAAACTGACGTTGACGTTATCAGATGAGAAATTCGTCGGAACTGTTTCCCGAGACTATTTCTTTTTTCCAACACACACCATATCGATCTCTGGCGTACAGTTTTCAGGAGATTCTTTCGACGCAAGACTTCCTCTGCTGGATAGCTCGCACGCTCCGCCAGCAACCAGCGAGTCTGATCCGAAAGTACTCAGTGGGACGTAGCAGTCTTGCAAGGCAAGCAAATGGAGAACCAAGCTCCGGTTTGTCCATCGGCGGATTTCACCGATATCTTTCCTCCATGTCTTTCGACAACTCTCTGGCAAATCGCTAATCCGATCCCTGTTCCAGCATAATCGGCGCGATGGTGCAGTCGTTTGAACAAATCGAATACCTGCTCGCGGTACGCATCTGGAATACCGATTCCATTGTCTTGGATGTGAACGTAAATTTCCTCACCAGTTGATTCGGCCCAGATTTCAACGACTGGATTTTGTTCACCTCTGTATTTGATCGCGTTCCCAATCAAGTTTTGAAAAAGTTGAACCAACAACAATCTGATGCCTCGAATTTCAGGAAGTTTCTCTACTTGCACCTTCGCTTTCGAACTGGCAATTGCATCACCAAGCTTCTCAATCGCTTCATCAACGCAATCGTTCAAACGAATGTTGTTAAAGTTAGAATCAGCGTTTGCAACTCGCGAGTAGTACAGCAGGTCGTTGATCAATGCGCTCATGCGAGCCGCTCCAGCCACGGATTTTTCGATATACCCGGTTGCAGTTTCATCCAATTGGTCGGTGTAATGCTTCTGAAGCAACTGCAAAAATCCTGCCACGGCACGAAGCGGTTCCTGCAGATCGTGCGACGCCACGTAGGCAAACTGAGCGAGGTCGTTATTACTTTGTTCATACTGAGTGTTCAGTGTTTCCAGCTGGCGAGTCGTTTCTTCGACCTGCTGGACATACTCACGGACCTCAGTAACATCCCGTCCAGCACCATAGACAACCGACTCACCTTCAGTCGGTGGATCGATGTTCCATTCGATATATCGAATCGACCCATCCTGATGCAATGTTTGAGTAACCCATCGTCGGGCAGGCTCGCCATTTTTTAATCGATTGACCTGTTGCCGGATCGAATCGTGTTCCCCCACTGGATGGACTGCAGGAACGGGCAACTCCAGCAATTTTTCGGGGTCGTACCCAAGCGTGCTGGACCACGCGGCATTCAGTTTCACCCAACGCAATGAGTCCAGATCCACCGCAGCATACAATTCGGCGGCAGTCGCAAGGAAACGATCGCGTTCCAATTCAACATCTTTCTGCGCCGAGATATCGTAAATCGAACCCACCAGGTGGACCGGTTCTCCATCTTGATCAAAGCTGGCACAACCTCGGCTGCGAACCCAGATGTAGTTCTCGTTCTTACAACGAATTCGAAATTCATGGGCGAACGGCACCCGATCGGCAAAGCTGCGATCGATTTCTTTCCACAGCTCGGCTCTGTCATCCGGATGGATACGTGAATCGAATGAATCAAGCAGATCTGGAAACGCGTCGAGATCGTCGCCTTCGAATCCGAGGATTTTCCGAAAACCCTGTGTATACAACGATTCCTGAGTATCGATTTTCCAATCCCAGACTCCATCGGACGTACCCAGCAAATCCAACGTCGCTCGCAGGGAATCGCCCACGTCTTTCAACGCCAGCTCGGATTCCTCAAGAGCCTCACGACTTTCTTTCGCTTCATGAGTATCGAAACTCATTCCGACGAAGCCGACAAACTTTCCATTCTCATCTAAACGCGGAGTCGCATTAACGGTGTGCCAGCGATAGACACCATCATGACGTCTCAGGCGATAGAGCAATTCGAAAGCGTCCCGCCTCTCGAACGCATCAAGATAGATTGCCTCAGCCAGCTCTCGATCATCCGGATGAACCGTTTCCACCCAGCCAAATCCCGTTTGCTCTTCCAGTGATTTTCCTGAATACTCAACCCATCGTTTGTTGAGCCACGAACATGTTGTGTCAAGTTCCGTAATCCAACACAGCGGCGCAGCCGAATCTGCCATGGCCCGAAATCGCTTTTCGCTTTCCTCGACGCGCCGTTTGGAAGCCACCAACGCTGCTTCCGCTTCCTTCTCGAAAGTGATATCCCGCACGGTGGCAAAAATGATTTCTTTTCCTTCGAAAGACAGAAAATGTCTGGCGATGGCACAATCATAGGTGCTGCCATTTTTTCGCTGATGAGTGGACTGGAATCGAAGCACTCGCCGCTGCCGGACCTCTGCCCAGTGTTTACCCCAACTTTCCGATGGGAACGCTGGGTTAATATCACTGACACCAAGCCGGCAGAGTTCATCTTTCGAGTAGCCAAGGTAATTCGCAGCTTGTTGATTGACATTTGAAAACGATCCGTCAGACTCGATCCAGAAAACGGCATCGCTGGCATTGTCGACCGCAAATTTATTGATCCTGAGATCGCGTTCGGCCGCCTTCCGTTGACTGACATCGGTGATCAATCCAAGCATTCCGATGGGTTTGTCTTCCGCGTCGAAAACCACGGTACCAACCGATTCGCCGGTGAAACGTGATGCGTCACGACGCTTGTATTGGATCTCATAAGGAGTCACGCTGACTTTGGCTTCAAGATTGAACCGCTTCTGTCCCTGCCGGCGAAACTCCTCCGGATCAGCATAGAGCATTTTGGTCGATTGCCCGATTGCCTCGTCCTCGGTATAGCCAAAGACTTCGGTGAATACTCGATTGACTCGCATGATTTTGCGATCGGGCGATGCGTAAATCAGCGCGATCGGCAACGAATCAAGAACTTTTTCAAGTTCGAACTTGGTATTCTGCAGCTCGGTTTGAAAGCGTTTGATCTCGGAAATATCCTGCATCGATCCTGACATACGTACCGGTTTTCCGTCGGTATCCCTCGTGACCGCACCCCGTGCGCGAACCCATTTCCATTCGCCAGATTTTGTCTTCAGTCGATGCTCCACATCGTACTCAGCCGATTCCTTCAAATGTTGATCGACCGCGTCCCAGGTGCTCTCCGCGTCGTCCGGATGCAAATGATCCTCAAAGCTGCTCAGCTGATCAGGAAGCTCTTCGTCGCTGAATCCCAGCATTGCTTTGTATCGAGGCGAATACCACACCTCGTTGGTGACCATGTTCCAATCCCAGAGACCGTCGTTCGTGCCCTGAATCGCAAATGACAGACGCTCTTCGCTGGCACGATATTGTTCCTGTGAAACAGTCGTCTGTTCGAGGTTTCCGATCATGCTGTTGAAACCCTTGGCCAGCGTCTGAATTTCCCGAGGTCCTTGCTGGCCGACTCGCAAACCAAGATCTCCAGTCTTTTCAATTTTTCCAACCTGACCGAGCATTTCCGTCAACGGCTCGCCGGCCAAACGAGCAGCCAGTCGAATCGCAGCGACAAGCCCGGTCAGCAGCACGCCAAACAAAACCAACTGAGACCACGCCATCTCCCGAGCCGCGGCAAGCGCGGTACGTTCGGTTTCCAGATAACTGACTTGATGGTTCGGCAAATTGTTTACCGTGGCGGTTCCGATCAGATGGCCATCCTGTTCCTGAAGTTCCTGCAACGACGCCACCAATGACGATTCGGTTGAATAAAGCACTTCGTCACTGGAAAAGAAAACAACAGCCTCATGTTCAGAAGCTGAAAATCGATCGGCAACAAACTCAACCAGATCGAAACCTGCCACAATCACCGCTTCAGCCCGATCACCGTACAAAACCGGGACGGCAACGATCAGTGACCTGTCATCAACGTCCACAACGTGTCGCCCTTCCATGACTGTCGCGTACCAAGGAGCGTCCGTGTAGCCTTCCGCGTTTCGGTCCGTCGACACGATTACCCGGCCCTTGTAATCGGCCATTGTGACCTCTTGTTTCTGCGGCCCAGGGAGACGCAGCGATGCAAAGAATGACTTCAAAGTCGAATTTCGATGGTCGATGTCGACAATCCCGTTGACCACCAGATCGTTGCCAGCGATGGCCTTACAAGCACTGACGACCGCATGGAGATTGATCTCGATCTGTTGAGCGGCATGTTGTGCCGACGTGTCCACGCGTTCCTGAACTTCGTCTCGAAGCGTATAAAGAACCCGATAACTGCTGATGCCCACAATGGCCAGCAAGATCAGACTGGCCAGCGGCACGATCTGATAAAAAACAGTCGATTCCAGTGACCTCGAACTGGAGGAACTAGTCATCAGCAACCTCGTCAGCAGTGGATCCATCGGAGACCGGCAAAAATGCCTCGATGATTCCATGTTCACCAAATCTGGCCAAAATCAGATCATCCTCCGTCAACGCATCGTGATTCCCTTGTTCAAACGGACGATCGTATTCGCGCATGGCGCCGTCGTGTTTCTCAAGTGATTCAAGAGCATCGCGAATCTCCACCCGGTTATCAGAATTTGCCGCCTTGACGGCTGCTGCCAGCATCATGGTGACCTCGTACGCATGCACGGTTCCGACAGCCGAACGGACATCGCCCCATGATTGGCAATCGCCGAATCGCGCGGTGTATGCTTCGTACAGCCGGTTGATACCTTCAACATTTTTTGGCTGCAGAAACGACCGCGTTTGCAGAAAGCTGAGATCAATCAATTTAAGATTCTCTTCTGTCATCTTGAAAAAATTAGTCCCCGTAATTCCCCAATGAGAAATGATGGGTATCCGATCGGCAGCCTCCCTGGCAGCCATCGCATCGATGGCAACTTTGCCTTCGAGTGGATTGCAAACCAGCAACACACATTCGGATCCGGAATCGAGCAACCGCTGAAGCTGTTCCGACAGATTTTTCTCGCCTATGTTGAACCACTCAACACGAACCGGCTTGCTTCCACGTGCCTGCAATGCGTTTTGCATTGCCAATTGATTCGAACGACCCCAGCCCGTTCTCTCCAACAACACACCAATTTTATCGAGCCCTCGCTCAAGTGCTCGGTCTACCAGGAAACCACCCGCGTACTCGTCTCGCACTGAAACCCGAAACACGTAGTTGGGAGTGTAACCGTTATCCACGATCGGAGTCCCGGCGGCCCAGGGGCCCAGGTAGATCATTTTATGGTCATGAATCGTCTTAAGTTCACGCAAGGCTACCGGAGTATGAAGCCCGCCCACAACTGCCAACACATCCGGCATCGCAGCAAACTCGGCAATGTTGTCGACGCCTCGATCCGGATTCCCTCGATGATCTCGAACCACAAGCTCAACGGGTTGCTCCAGTAATCCGCCCGACTGATTGATCTGATCAATTGCCAGCATGATGCCACGTTGAATTGCGAGGCCCGACTGAGCCGCAGCCGACGACATGTCTGCGTCCAGACCGATGACCAACGAGTCCGGAAACTTTCGTTGCTGATTCAATGGCTGCCGAATCTCCGGCTTTGCTGAAGACGAGCGCTCACCGGTCGATACTTCAACGTTCTCTTTCGAGTTCTTCGCAGTTGAGTCAGTGCGATTTGTTTCCCGTGATTCACAACCGGATAGAAAAGTAGCGAACGCCACCATCAAGCAAGCGGTCACATCACGATGCATCAATTGGTGCTGACAACGAAATCGGCAAGCGTCACCAGCGAGTAAATTCCCTCCACGTTCCCGGTTCACTTGTTCACGATTCACTTGCTTACAGTTCGAGCCTCGCCGCACATTCGACCTCGCGATTGTCTCAAACGTTCTGGACATCCCCTCTTCAATCGGTCGTATCAGCGATCGTGTGACGGAAATTGGGTTCCAGAGCATGGCAATCGCTTCCTTCTGATCCAATGAGCGTTTGGCAAATTTGCAAGTATAAATGTCAGCGAGCATTACGTAATATGGGACTTCAACCTGCGATCATGTTCAAGCTTTACTCAGCCGCAGCACTTCGCTCATCAAGCAACTTCACAGCATGATTCATTCCCCATTTCTTCAGCGAATTAAGAATTGACTTGAGCGTCTTTCCTTTCGGAGTCATCTCGTATTCAACTCGAGGCGGAACCTCAGCATGCACGGTTCGAACCACCAGCCCATCCGCCTCCAACTCACGAAGCTGTTTGGTCAACATCCGCTGCGTCACGCAAGGAATCAAACGCTTCAATTCACTGAAACGATGCTTTCCGTCCAGCAGGTGGTAGAGAATGATGCCTTTCCATTTGCCACCGATCAATTCGAGCGTCGCTTCGACAGGACAAGCAATGCTGTCGTACATGTTATGTCGCGTTTTTCCCTTGACTACCATTTTGTAACTACCTGCCCGATTTGTGCTTTCTTGCGTGTCTTGCTGATCGTCATATTATTGTGATCAGGTTTCACATCAATGCGAACCCGAAAGCGTTGGATGGTCCACACTCAACATCGGACTTGCGAACAGCAATATCAGATAGTCGAGTTGCCGGAACGGGATCGTTCGGTGGATGAACATCTCAAGCCACTTTCTGGCGAAGAAGTATACCAACACGTGTTTGGCAAAACTGATAAAGGCGTGGAATTCGGTACAAGAAACAAACGATTTACAAAGGAGTAAAGCATGAAGGCGATGGTTTTGAATTCATACGGCCCAGATAGCGTTTTTGAAGCCGCCGAAGTCGATACACCCGAGGTCAAACCCGGCCATGTGCTGGTGAAGATTGCCGCGTCCAGCGTCAACACAGTCGACACCATGATTCGCAATATGGGCAAAGACCTGCCTCTGTCGCCCGAGACTCCGGCGATTCTTGGGATGGACTTTGCCGGTACCGTAGAAGCCGTCGGTGAAGGTGTCACCGGCTACTCCGCTGGCGATGAGGTCTACGGTTGTGCCGGAGGGCTGGCTGACTTGCCTGGAACACTTGCCGACGACATCGTTGCCGACGCAAACCTCGTCGCACTCAAACCTGAGTCATTGTCAATGAAGGAAGCGGCCGCCCTGCCTTTGGTTGCGATCACGGCCTACGAAGGTTTGATTCGCGCGGGTGCCAAAGCCGGCCAGAAAATCCTCGTCCACGGAGGATCTGGCGGCGTCGGTCACGTTGCTGTGCAGCTGGCCAAACACATGGGAGCCGAGGTGTACTCCACCGGCGGTGGCGAAAAACAGCTGGCTTTGATCGAAAGTTTGGGCGGGACGGGCATCAACTATAAAACGGAATCCGTCGAAGCCTACGTCGACACGCACACCGACGGAACCGGCTTTGATATCGTCTACGACTCGGTGGGCGGAGCGAACATGCTCAACTCATTTGAAGCTGCGGCGCTCAACGGCCACGTCGTTACGACGGTTTCGATGTGCGAGCTCGATCTGACCACGGCTCACTTCAAAGGGCTGTCGATTCACGTCGTGTTCATGCTGATTCCAATGCTTCACAATTTCAAACGAGAAGCTCATGGCGAGATTCTGACAAAGCTTACCGAGATCGTGGACGCAGGTGGCTTGAAGCCCGTGCTGGATGAAACCAGCTTCTCGCTGGTCCAGGCCGGTGAAGCTCACGCTCGCCTTGAGAGCAAGCAGGCAATGGGAAAAGTTGTAATCGAGAACTGACGCTTGAAGATTCGATTTGTGTCAGGCTGACTTCGCCAGTTCACGCCAAATCTTCCGTTCGGTTTATCGATTGTCGCGCCTTTGGTGTGTGCCGGTGGGTCTCAACCCTCCGTTTCTGACGACGAACATCTTGGGCATGATCGATGGACGCTGGATTTCAAACTCAATACGTGATGGCCTTTCCGGGAAGCACATCAACTGGATAAAGACTTTGTGATTCAGGAATAAAGTCTTGCGTGGGCTGTGGTTTCGGGACTGGCGTCGGGTAAGGCAGAGGAGTCGGGACTGGCTCAACAACAGGTTGCGGGTCCGGCACTGGGAAAGGAGTCGGAGTCGGGACCGGCAGGATCGTGACTGGCGGCCTGTACATCGGGATTTCAACCTGGATGAGAGTACCGTTTGGTGAGCGTTGAAGCCCAGGCTTGTCAAACGAGGGAGTCGTCGATGGCGGAACAGCGAAGTTGATGCCCGTGGAATAAGGGCTGGCGACCTGCCCGGCAGCAAATTGGCATAAGCTCAGACCCACGGTCATGGTCAACAGGATTGCTGTGCGTGGCATTGGATTCTTTCGTAAAGCAGGAGGTGTTATGTCCAGTTCTTTCGCCAGCTTGTCTGGCTATCAACTGCAGCGGAACTGAGCAACCGCAGGGGACACGATTACTATTATCTACTAAAGAAAACAGTGGCTGGTGCACCATTGCTACCAGACCATGCAATGGCTCATGAAATCACGGTGCTAAAACGAAACAAGGGTTTCCGCCCGAACGACGAAAACCCTTGCTAAATCGAGTGCGGATGAGAGGACTTGAACCTCCACGGGGTTGCCCCCACTAGAACCTGAATCTAGCGCGTCTGCCAATTCCGCCACATCCGCTTAGTGTGCCCAAGTTGGCAAATCTTGAGGACACGTTATAGAAATTTCGGTTCGCTTGCACAAGTCGTTTGGCACGAAACTTCACATCAAAAACGAATCGCTTCCGGGCTCGAGCAGAGCAGTCAATATCTGGGAACCGATGGGTCGATTTCGTTGCTCCACGCCTCGATCCCACCCGTCATATTCTGAGCGTGTTCGACGCCGTTGGCTCGCAACCAATTGACGACCTGCAGGCTACGTCCACCATGGTGACAGTGAACGACAACTGGCTTGTCGGCATGAGCTTCGATCTCGCTCAGGCGGTCAGGCGTTTCGTTCATCGGAATCAGCTGGCTACCTTCGATACGGCAATGCTGGTTCTCTGCCACTTCACGGCAGTCAATCAACAGAAATTCGTCGCCACTGTCCAGCAGCGACTTGACGGACTGAACATTGATCTCGACGGGTGTGTCAGAGGATGGAGTGTCGGACATGGAGGTTGGACTCGTTCAAGAAAACTATAACGGGCTGAGAATCGATCAAATGCGTCCAGATTATATCGTATGATACAGCTCCGTTGACCCGCCACCTCGACTGACTTCGGATCGGCAATCGCACAGATGAACGCTCGCCAATTTTCAATCGACATCCTCAAGCAATTGCACGAGGCCGGTTTTGTCGCGCTGTGGGCGGGCGGTTGCGTCAGGGATTCGTTGCTGAATCGAACACCGAAGGACTACGACGTGGCCACCAATGCGACACCCGAACAAGTTCGCAATTTGTTTGGTCACAAGCGGACACTTGCGATCGGTGCTTCGTTCGGTGTGATTTCGGTTCTGCCGTCTGCGGCGTCAGACAACCGTCAAACGCGCGGGCTGGAACCGGTTGAAGTTGCCACCTTCCGTCGAGACGGTGGCTACAGTGACGGACGGCGGCCGGACTCGGTCGAGTACACGGACGCGCGCGAGGATGCGTTGAGGCGGGACTACACAATCAACGGAATGTTTTTCGATCCCTTAACCGACACCGTCATCGACTACGTTGATGGAAAAGCGGACCTGGAGGCAGGTGTCATCCGCGCGATTGGTGATCCCGATCAGCGGATCGAAGAAGATAAATTGCGAATGCTTCGGGCAGTTCGTTTTGCAGCAACGTTCGGATTCACTATCGAACCGAAAACGATGGCAGCGATCCAGCAACAAGCTCGCCAGATCAGCGTGGTCAGCGGAGAGAGAATCGGGGCTGAGCTACAACGGATGCTGAGGCAACAAAATCGCGTGCATGCCGTAAAACTGTTAATCGAAGCCAGACTGCTGCAACCTATCCTGCCAGATTCTTTGCGGATTGAGACTGAGCATGTAGCGTCTTGTGGCATTGATCAACTGACACGACTGAGCGAAGCAAACTTCGAATCAACCGTCGTAACGATGCTGGAACCCGGGCTTGGCAACGGTGAAGACGAGAACCGTGCAAAGAGGGCTTCCAGCGTTCTACAGGCATCGTGGAAACTGAACAACGACCAACGTAAAACAATTGCCTGGTTGGCAACGCATTGGAAAACGCTGCACTCGGCCAAGTCCCATCCTTGGCCAGAAATTCAGCGCCTGTTGATTCATGAATCGGCCTCACAGGCAGTCGCGGTTGCCGCTGCAGTCGCAGGGAAAAGCGACGGCGTTGAATTCTGTCGCGAGCGACTCGGCTGGACCCCCGAACGACTCAACCCGCTGCCGCTGCTGGATGGACAGGCTCTGATCGCAAAAGGAATCAGACCTGGCCCGAACTTTAAACGAGTGCTGGACAGCGTTCGCGATGCTCAGCTGAACGGAGATATTGACTGCGCTGAAGCAGCCAGTCAGTTAGCAATGCGCTTGATTGACAGCACGGACGAATCCTGAGTCGTCGCGTTGGTCAGCAGAGCCAAATAAAACAGAAAACGAAACCGTCAGACTCCGCCGACCAGTTGCTGCACACGTGCCGGATCGTTATTGGATTCATCACCCGGCGTTCCAATCCATTCAATTTCGATGTTGTCGTAACCGGCGTGCGTTTTGAAATCATCAATAATGTCCCGCACATCCTGATCCATGTGCGTGGTATTAGACGCGTCGATAATGACTTTTTCTCCAGGATCAACGGCCTGCAAAGCTGTCTGGATATTTCCCTTGTTGATAAAGAACACTCGTTCGGCAAGTGTCAGCCGATGGATCTTTCGGCCACCTTCCTCGCTGGTGTTTACCCATAGCGATTTGAAGTAGCTGCCGTGCAAGATAAAGAACAACGACGCGATCAGACCAATCCCGATCCCAATTAACAGATCAGTTCTCAAGATCGCCACGATGGTGATGATAAAAGGAAGAAACTGAGTCCATCCCTGGTCATACATCGCTGTAAACTTGGCGGGATGAGCCAGCTTGTAGCCGACGACGAACAGAATCGCCGCGAGACTGGCCAGTGGGATCAAATTCAAGACTTGAGGAATCGCGATCACGCAAACGATCAGAAAAATTCCATGCACAAACGCGGCCAATCGCGATTGAGCCCCCGACTGGATGTTCGTCGAACTACGGACGATCACCTGAGTCACCGGCAAACCCCCGACCATTCCCGATACAAAGTTTCCGATGCCCTGAGCACGAAGTTCCTGGTTCAGGTCGGTCTGCCGCCGCTGTGGATCAAGTTTGTCCGTCGCCTCAGCACACAGCAGGGATTCCAAACTGGCAACAATCGCCAGCGTGAATGCCGTTACAAGAATCAACATCGCCGCTCGGAACGCAGAAACACCACCTTCTGATTCTTCTTCCGAATCTGCTTTCAAATCTGCGGGACTCAGTGATTCACGAAGCGCGGCAATCGCGGGAGCCATGCTTTTCGCAACCGTCGGATCCGAAATCCCATTGACAGTCTCCTCTAGCGATTTCAGTTTTTCATTCGCGCCAACCAGTGGATTTGCCGAAGACTCCTCATCGCCGTGATCTTCACCGTGAGAACCGTGGCCCAAGCTCATCTCGGTCGAAGTGATTTCCGAAGGCTTGAAATGAGGATAGGTGAACTCAATCGTATCTGGCAGCTGCACAAGGTGCTCTTTGGCAAGCTGCGTGGCCTCGATTGAACTAAAGCCCAGATTCAACAGAATCCCAGCGATCACGGCCACCAACGGACCTTGGATAATTTTCGTGAAGCTCTTCGCTTTCATGAACGGCAGTTCCCACACGATCAGGATTGCCAGGCAAACCACGGTAATGGTCAACGCAGATGGCGTGATCAGCCCCAATGCGTGCCCGATCTCTGAGAACGTGTTGTAGCCGTCAGCCTGACGGAAAGCCAAATCGCCTTCAAAGTCTTTGTCGTAGCCGAACGCATGCGGAATCTGCTTCAGGATAATAATCAGGCCGATTCCCGCGAGCATTCCCTTGATGACCGAAGACGGGAAATAATATCCGATCGTTCCCGCTTTAAAGAGTCCCAGCAGAAACTGAATCACGCCGGCCAGCACGACAGCCAACAGAAAGTTACCAAAACCCAGCTGAACAATGGCCGGCGCGACAATCGCTACCAATCCGGCCGCAGGTCCACTGACACCCAGCGAAGAATTACTGAACAAAGTGACGATCAATCCGCCGACGATGCCCGCGATAATGCCCGACATTGCTGAGGAGCCAGATGCCAATGCAATTCCAAGGCAAAGCGGAATCGCAACCAGAAACACAACCAGACCGGAAGGAATATCCGTTTTCCAGTGCTTGATTTCCTTGATCATGGTGAGTGGGCCGGAATGAAGCATGGAACTGCCTGGCTGGGTTTCAAGTGAGTGGTTGTTTCAGAAACTGGTTCGCGTGAACGTTGGCGGGGCACCCGAAGATTAGAGCCTGTCCAAAAACGTTATCAGAGATCACAACCGGACGTGTCAGGGCTTGTTGATTCAGTGCCGAACATAATGTCGATGGAAAAATCAAAACCCGAAACGTGAGTGAGGGACGAAGGCTCACTCCCTGACGCAGCGGGTTGTGATTAAACCAACACACCGGTCAGCGAGGGAGTTTCCCTTTGTTGGTCTCTTGCTGACGCAGCGGGTTGCGTTGTTCTGGGATAAGCTTTTAACTCGAGGATGACTTCGTTACGTGGATGGCTATAATTGTGATCGTTTCGCCGCCACGACACAAGCTGAGTCCGGCGAACTGCGCTGACCCAGCAATGCGCGTTTCCCCCAAGCCGAATGAATCAACAATCGCCAAAACGATGGTTGAGTCGTGGTGTTCTCGTTAATTGATCCACCACGTTCGCTTTCATCAGCTTGTCACTCAATGAAACAACGCGATTAAAACGGAGCAAAACTTGGATGCAACCTGCCCTTCATGCCAGAAAGTTTATCGAAACGTTCGCCAGGAACTGATCGGCAGGAAAGCCCTGTGTACCTGTGGGCACACCTTTCGCCTGGAAAATTCCACGCTCAAGCGTGACTCATTGACCAGTGATCAATCTGAGCCAAGAACCTCTGAGGTAAGCAACGCGGTAACCTCTGACAACGCGGCAACCTCTGATTCAGTGGACTTGTCTTCCGCTTCTGTATTTGAGAACAGCTACAGCGACCTCGAGCAAATTCTTTCTGGTCAAGGAAGCACTGCTCCATTATCGTCTCAATCTGACGGCGGCTCAGGGAACTTCCAACCGGCACGCCAAAATTCTGACACCCGCCCTGCCCCATCAACAGGTCGCGAGCACGATCGCCCAGCGCAGGCCTCCAGCTACCGGGGCACAGGAATGTCAGTCGGCTTTCTGGCTGCCGTCGGCTCAGGTTGCATGGCAGCGTGGTTCAGCCTGTTCGTTTTATCGTCCAGGTATTCTGTACTTGAACTTCAACCTTTTCGTGTCATCAGCCAGACGCTCAACGATATCAATCGAGCGACCTTCGGCGACCTGACAATCAACGTAGGGTTGGAAAGATCATTCGTGCTGCTGGGATGGGTCATCTGGGGCGTTGCTGCCTGTTTGATTTGCCTTGCGATTGGGCAGCTGATCAATGCGTTCACAAAACTGTTCCGGCGGCGTCACCTTCTTCCTGGCATCGACGGCATCACCGGGCTGACTGCAATTCTGCTCCTGTTCATGCTGCTCAGCACACTGTTTCTCCATTTCAGCCACATGCGTCAGTTGAACCGTGACTTGATCCAGACGGCTGGCGGCCAGATCGACGAAGGCACGGTTCTTGGAAGAAATCTTCAGGCACTGCAATCTGCACACCGCAGCCACAGCCAACAGTTCATGACTTGCATCGTCGTCGCCTCAACCCTTCCATTGTGTGCGGGGCTTCTGTCACTGACTCGCGTTTACATCACCCTGGGAGAAGCCGACGTTATTCCTTCACGCCGTGAAAGTCCTTGATGACCTGCCACGTTTCCTCGGGCGTTTCGGTGTACTGAAACAGTTCAAGGTGCGAGTCATTGATCACGCCTTCGTCAGCAAGATACTGGAAGTTCAAAATATTCTCCCAGTACTCGCGGCTGTAGAGAATAATCGGAATTTCCTGCATTCTTCCGGTTTGACGAAGCGTCAACGTGGTGAAGAGTTCATCCAGCGTTCCAAAACCGCCCGGGAAACAGACCAACGCTTTGGCTCGCAACAAAAAGTGCATCTTGCGAATCGCAAAGTAGTTGAACTGAAAACACAAACCCGGTGTGATGTAACTATTGGGCGTCTGCTCGAATGGCAACGTGATGTTCAACGCCAGTGATTTGCCACCGGCTTCGTAAGCACCCCGGTTGGCGGCTTCCATGATGCCCGGGCCACCGCCTGTTTTGATGATGAATTCGCCGTCACGAAACTGCTTGTTGTAGTCCGTCACCAACCGAGCGAACTCGCGACACTCCTCATAGTAGCGAGATTTGTACAGAACCCGCTCGGCGCGGATCAGCATCCGCTTTGCTTCATGGCTGTCAGGATCTTTTTCGATTGCGGCTTTCGCTTCGGCCATCATTCGCTCACCCTCTTCCCTCGGCGCGACCTGAGTGCCTCCGAAGGCGACGATCGTGGACTTGATGCCCGCGTCCTCGAGCATCATCTCGGGTTTAAGCAACTCCATTTCCAAGCGGCGCGGACGCAACTCCTCTCGCCGCACAAAATCCTGGTCCAGATACGCCAGCCGGTAGCTGGGGTGCTCCATGATGTCTTTCAGACGCTGCTGCAATTCAGGGTCACTCACGTGGTTTCCGATCAAGCTTGGATTCAATGGACGATGCGAACGCGTTGTCCGCGAGATCGGCCATTATAGACAACAACAAGTTCCACGCGAGATCATGATCAATAAGTGAAATTGAGTTTCGTTGTGTCGAAAATCTGGTCCATCTTGCAGGCCGTCGCTCGACCGTTAGATTGAGTTCACGACTGAGCCATCCAACAACTCAACCCAATACCGCCGCCATGAAAATTGAACCTACCAATCAGTCCATCACAGAAATCTCCGCAGACGCGATCGTCGTCGGTATCTGGGAAGATCAGCCGCTTTCGGGAGTCGCCGCGGAATTGAATCGAGCGACCAATGGAACGCTGGAGAACCTGATTGAATCGAAACTTGTTTCCGCCAGCAGCAATTCTGCCACCGTGATGCTGGCTCCCGCCGGAGTCAAAGCAGACGTCGCTGTGATCGTTGGATTGGGAAAGCCTGATGAGTACACCGCTGCGACCGCGTACCAGGCCGGGGGGGCGGCGTCTAGAAAACTATCGGATCTGCCGCGTGGAAAAGTCGCTTTCTATCTGGATGTCGAACACATGGAGGATGCAATCGCGGGCTCGATGGTCGGTTGCGTCGGCCAGGATGTTTATCGACACGAGAAAAAGACGAATCCGATTCAGACGATTGTGTGGGCGACTGACGACTTGCCGTTAATCGATCGTGCTCAAATCATTGGCGATAGCATCAACCTGACGCGGCAGTTGGTCAACTTGCCGGCGTCCGATATTTTTCCCGAATCGTTTGCCGAACAATGTGTCACGATCGGCAAGGAATCCGGCTTCGAGGTTGAAGTCTGGGACGAAGAACGTTTGAAAAAAGAGCGCTGCGGCGCACTGCTGGCGGTTGCTCAAGGTTCCGCCATGAAACCGCGGTTGGTCATGATGCGATACAGCGGTGGCCCTTCGGATCAAGCTCCTTTGGGTCTGGTTGGTAAAGGAGTCACGTTTGACTCGGGCGGACTATCACTCAAACCAACTGCCGGCATGATCGATATGAAATGCGACATGGCCGGCGCGGCAACGGTGACAGGAGCCATGCAAGCGATTGCGAAATTGAAACTACCCGTCAATGTCATTGGCTTTGCGGGGCTGGTTGAAAACATGATCAGCGGTACGTGCTACCGATTGGGCGACGTTGTAACGGCTCGAAGCGGTAAAACAATCGAAATCCAGAACACCGACGCCGAAGGACGACTGGTCCTGGCCGACACGATTGATGTCGCCGTCGAACAAGGGGTCAGCAAACTGATCGATCTGGCAACCTTGACCGGCGCCTGCATGGTGGCACTCGGACCGAACATCGTTGGACTGATGACCAACAATCAGGACTGGGCAGACAAGGTTGCAGGCGCCTCAAAAACGGTAGGCGAAAAAACGTGGCAACTGCCAATGGACCAGGAATTTGCCGAGCAGATCAAAAGCAATATCGCAGATATCAGGAACACCGGGGAAGGTCGCTGGGGCGGCGCGATGACAGCCGGGAAACTGCTGGAGGAATTCGTTCAGGATACGCCGTGGGTTCACCTTGATATCGCTGGCCCCAGTTTTGGCGACAAACCCAAGCCATGGATTGACGCAGGAGCCAGCGGCTACATGGTCAGAACGTTGATCGAAGTCGCTCGTCAGCACGCTTGACGCCCCGCCGCACCGAACCGAACGCTGAAAAGCGCTGCGACTAAATCAACCCATTCAACGCAAAGCCCGCAAACTAATGCGCCAACCGATAGTTTACGGAAATATTGCAGGGATTTGGCTCGTATTGCTATGGGTGAATCGCCGCGATTGTCGCCAAAATACGCGGCCTCAGTATTTGTCGCAAAGGTGCCGTAATTCGCTTTACCATGATCTCGGTCCAACGTGATCTCGGTTTAACGTAATTTCGGTTTAACGCGGTTTCGACCTGATTCGTTCTGAGCTTTGCGGCAAGTCTCTTCATTTGATATCCAATACGAAAGGAGCCTACCTTGGGTTTTGTTCAAGACTTCAAAGAGTTTGCCTTGAAAGGCAATTTAATCGACATGGCCGTCGGCATCGTGATGGGTGGAGCCGTCGCTGCGATCGTCAAGTCATTTCTGGATAACATTGTCATGCCGCTGATCGCTTCGATCTTCAAGGTCCCTGATATGGCGGCCCTGAAAACGGAACTGGGCACCAATGCCGAAGGCGAAGCGACGTACTTGATGTGGGGTAATTTCGTCCAGAACACGATCGACTTTCTGATTCTCGCATTCGTCATTTTCCTGGCACTCAAGGTTGCCGCCAGCATGATGAAAAAAGCCGAAGAAGAAGCTGCCGCCGAACCATCGGATGAAATCAAGCTACTGACAGAAATTCGCGATTCACTGGCAAGCAAGTGATGCCAAACTGATTTCGAGTCTTTCAAACGAAAGATGTGTCACATAGCGAGCTGTCCAGATTGGGCAGTTCGTTTTTTTGTCGTTTCATCCGCCGTCAAAGGTAGAATTCCAGCTGTCACCTGGCATTACATAACACGGATCGCGACACGCGTTGCTTTCATCGCAACACGCGTTACTTTCGGGTCGATACCAAGCCTCTCTGAGCCACGAATCTGTTTTCGGGTTTTCTCTCAGACGGACGTAGACTACGATATTGCTGTCAGACTTTGGCACGGGGATGTGGCGGAACTGGCAGACGCGCTAGATTTAGGATCTAGTGTCCTTACGGACGTGCAGGTTCAATTCCTGTCATCCCCACTAGAACCGACATGATTCATTTCACGTCGGTTTTTTCATGCTAAAAGTACGGTCGAGACATTGATTTGATTACCTGCCGACGTTCGGCAGTGCGACCCGTTTATCACCAGCGCAAAACGGTAATTACCGTTTTGGGTCCTAAACGGGATATCAATCATGCCACGACTATCAAAAGCCCTGCCCAAGTACCGAAAACACAAGGCGACCGGCCGAGCCATCGTCACGCTGTCCGGTACCGATCACTACCTCGGGCCGCACGGAACCAAAGCCAGTAAACTGGAGTACGACCGATTGATCGGCGAATGGCTCGCCAACGGTCGCCGAATGCCAACAGTTTCCATTGAACGGCCGGTATCCATACTCGAGCTGTGTGCAGATTACTTGCGGTTCTGCAAAACCTACTACGTCAAACGGGGCAAGCCGACCGGGGAACAAGCAGGAGTCCGGGCCGCGATGCGGTTCCTGAGAAAGCACTACGCCAAAACCTTTGCTCGTGACTTTGGCCCGCTGGCGCTCGAAGCCGTCCGCGAACAGATGATCGCGGCCGGGCACAGCCGACGGTACATCAATCAGAACATCGGGCGCATCAAACGCATGTTCCGCTGGGGAGTATCAAAGGAATTGCTACCGGTCACGACGTACCAAGCTCTACAAACGGTCGCCGGCCTGAAGCAAGGGAAGTCGAAAGCCAAGGAAACCGCGCCGATCCCGCCAGTGGATGAAGCGACCGTCGAGGCAACCATCGTCCACGCCCCCAAGAGAGTCGGTGATATGATCCGGCTGCAATGGCTGCTTGGCTGCCGTCCCGGTGAAATCCGATCAATGCGGCCGAAAGAGATCGACCGAACCAAGGATGTTTGGCGATACGTTCCGGAGTCTCACAAGATGGAACATAAGGGACGCCAACGAGTAATTCTGATCGGCCCGCAAGCCCAAAAGATCTTACTGCCCTACTTGCTGCGTCCTGAAACGAAGCATTGTTTCGTCAAACGGACTGGCAAGCCATACAACCGTTCGGAATTCGCCCAACGGATCAACTACGCTTGTGACCGTGCATTCCCAACGCCAAAAGGCACGACGGGCGACGCCTTAAAAGCGTGGAAGAAGAAGCACCGCTGGGCTCCAAACCGGCTGCGGCACTCTCGAGCGACCGAGATCCGGCAACTGTACGGACTGGAAGCCACACAAGCTGTGCTTGGTCATAGCAACGCGGACGTAACACAGATCTACGCCGAACGAGACATCGAAAAAGCTGCTAAAATCATGGCAGAAGTTGGTTAGGACTCGGAATCGAATCTTTGATCACAACTAAAACGCCGATCGTCTTGAAAGATCGGCTCCAATCGGGCGCGGATTGATCCCCGCACGCTAATCGGTGGCAGGTTTACTACCCGTTTTCCTGTCGCCGGTGGCACCCGGTCTCAGAAAAACGGGCATTGAGAATGAGTGAATCTACTACAGTTGAAGCAAATTATTTCGTGATACTCCTCATCCACCATAACTACTCCTACATTGGATTCGATCGTCATAGGGGATGTCCAGTTTGTTGTTGAAACTTGAGATGGTCTCACTTGTCAAAAAG
>CAYXWX010000077.1:0-22144 GCA_964468915.1 uncultured Pirellulaceae bacterium | reverse complement strand
GTCCATTTCAACGATATCAGTTTTGGTTGTTCACCAAATGCGTTGGCATTGCGTGTTCCAAGTCGAGCGTTATGTCCACCCCGTCAAGAATGAAGCCGTTGCCAAGAATGCTTGAAACAAGCGAAGATTTTCGACTTGATCTTCACGAACTCAAACGCCGGCCAGCGCTCAGTCGTTGTACTTGCCGACGATGATCGAGGCGTTATGACCTCCAAAGCCGAAACTGTTGCTCATCGCGTAATTGATCTCACGATCGCGAGGAACATTCGGCGTGTAGTCCAGATCGCAGTCAGGATCAGGATCGGTCAGGTTAATCGTCGGCGGGACTTTTGAATCCAGAATCGCCTTGATCGAAAGAATCAGCTCGATGCCGCCACTGGCTCCCAGCGAATGGCCAAGCTGACTTTTGGTGCTGCTGATACTGACGTTTTTCGCGGCGTCACCAAAAACGGTTTTGATCGCTTTGGTCTCCGCCTTGTCACCGAGTGGCGTGCTGGTGCCGTGAGCGTTAATGTAATCGATCTGCTCTGGTTTCAAGCCGGCGTGTTCGATCGCGACCTGCATTGCCGCCGCCGCCCCGGTTCCTTGCTCATCTGGCGACGTGATGTGGCCCGCATCGCAAGTCGTTCCAAAGCCGACAACTTCGGCCAGAATATTCGCACCGCGTGCTTTGGCGTGTTCGAGTTCCTCAAACAGCAGCAAACCGGCACCTTCGGCGAACACAAAGCCATCACGCCCCGAGTCAAATGGTCGACTTGCTTTGGTCGGTTCATCGTTTCTGCCGGATAGCGCTTTCATGTTTTGAAAAGCACTCAGCCCCATCCGCGTCATTCCTGATTCGGTTCCACCCGACACAACAAAATCGCAAATGTTGCTGCGAATCAGATCCAGCGAGTTCCCCAAAGCGTTGCCCGCGCTGGCACAAGCCGTCGCGACGCTGTAGTTGGGACCTCGAAAACCGTAGCGGATGGCGATGTTTCCACCCCCCGCATTGAGCATCAACTTGGGGATCGTCAGCGGGGAAACTCGACCAGGCCCTTTGTGAATCAGACGTTCCATCTGTTCGGAGATCGTCGTCATGCCTCCGATTCCAGAGCCCATCACAACGCCAAACCGCGATTTATCGGGGTATTGGTCCAGATCGATGCCACTGAAGTTCATCGCTTTGTCAGCACAGTAAAGTGCCAACTGGGTGTAGCGATCGACCTTCTTCGCTTCTTTGCCGCCCAGCAAATCCGTCACATCCCAGTCGTAGATGTCACCACCAATTTTGATTTTCATGTCCGAAGTATCGAACAGTTTAATCTCGTGAATGCCACTTTCGCCGGCCAGCACACGATTCCAACAATCATCCACGTCGCAGCTGAGCGACGTCGCAATACCCCAACCGGTGACGACTACACGCCGTGTCATACGTTTGCCTGTAATACGAAGAAGTGGATGTGTGGAAAATGGTGGTGTTCTGCGCCATCATCAAATCGGCGCTGCCGTCAGCAACATGATCCGCAACACTCAAACGATCAAGTTGAGCAACACTCAAACGATCAGATTGAAAATTGACTGACTGGGTTCCTGACCACGGAAAATATTCTGATTTGCGGTCGGTTGTTATCGATTCGAAGATCGACGACTTCCATGTAAAAAACAAATTCCGCATCAGGAAGGCCAGCGACGCTCCTGTGCGGATTGAAAAATCAGATCGACTCCTGTGACCATCGTGATCATGTTACCTGAAAATCGCAGCGAACAAGCAGCTTCCAACAAACGTTTCGAAAACCGAGTCGCCAGCAAACAACAGGAGCAGAATCACTCAGGCAGGATCAAATCAATCAGGAGGCCGCGGAGGCGTTGTTGTTAATATGATTGATCGCTTCGCCAACGGTCTGAATCTTTTCAGCCGCATCATCCGCGATGTTAATATCAAACTCCTCTTCCAATTCCATGACCAACTCAACTGTATCCAGCGAGTCAGCGCCCAGATCGTTTACGAAGTTCGACTCTGGTTTGATTTTATCTTTATCAACGCCAAGCTGTTCGGCTACGATGTTGACAACGCGTTCTTCGACCGACGACATAAATCGGCCTCCTTCTCTGAAAATTACCTTGCGGAGAACTATTACTTTGGGGTGCTTCGTGTCGCTCTTTCGAACGGACACAGGACATCACTTTGCTTGCGACAAAGCGGGCAAGCCCTTAACTCAAGTGCATGAGAATAGAGGATAAGGACAAAATGGGTCAAGCCAAAATTGTCGTAAAACCCTGTTTTCTTGCGACTCTGAGGTCCTTTCTACGCCGTTAATCAAGCGGTCATCCCGCCATCAACCGTCAAAACCTGCCCAGTTACATAACTGGCCGCAGGACTGGCAAGGAACAGCACGCACGCTGATACATCGTCAGGTGTACCGATCCGGTTGGCAGGAATCCGTTTTTTCACTTCACCCAGCAGCGTGTCACCCAGTTTCTGGGTCATTTCAGACTCGATAAAGCCGGGAGCAACGGCATTAACGGTGACTTTTCGCTTACCAAGCTCCTTCGCCAGGCTGCGTGTCATTCCAATCACGCCTGCTTTTGAGGCCGAGTAATTGGTCTGGCCGGCGTTTCCAATCAGGCCAGACACGCTGGAGATATTGATGATTCGCCCGTAACGCTTACGCATCATCTTCTGAGCCGCAGCTCGGGTGAACAGGAACGTGCCGCGCAAGTTGACCGCAATCACGTCGTCCCATTGCTCGTCCGTCATCACCGGCATCAGAGTGTCTCGAGTGATCCCCGCGTTGTTGACCAGAATGTCCAGTTGCCCCCATTCCTCGGCAACCGTTTCGACAATCTGCTCAATATTTTCTTTCACACTGACATCGGCTGCCATGACCTCGGCGGAACCGCCGGCATCCGTGATTGCTTTAACGGTCTCGGTCAGTTTTTGCTCATTCCGAGCCACACACGCAACACGGGCTCCTGCCGCACCTAACGCGATCGCCATGGACCGGCCCAACCCTTGAGAGGCACCTGTAACGATGGCATTCTGACCCGACAGGTCAACTTTCAATGATTCAAGACTCATGATTTTTTCAGTTTCAAGTGAACAGTGTTCAGTTTAAAGCACGCAGTAACGGGTTTGTGGCAATCGGTACCAACCCAGCAATTTTTTCATTTGATCAACCGCAAATTTTGGCTGAATCATTCACCCACGCCATGGCAGGGCACTTTACGATTGATCCGCTTCATCAATCCACGTAAAACGCGACCACTGCCGACTTCGTAAAATTCTTCGTAACCGTCGGCCAACATTTTTTCCATGGAGTCCTGCCACAGAACGGGCGAACAAACCTGCTGGACCAGAAGTGATCGAAACTCATCGGGTTGTTGATGAACGGCCGCGTCCACGTTCGAGTAGACGGGAATTTTCGTCTCAGATATTTCGGTATCGGCAAGTGCTTTCGTCAATTTCTCAACCGCCGACTCCATCATGCTGGTATGAAACGCTCCAGCAACCGACAACGCGATGCACTTCATCGCACCGGCCTCGGTTGCGATCGCTTCCACCGCCTCGCACGATTTCACACCGCCAGAAACGACGATGTTACCTTTGCAGAGCAAGTTCGCAATCTGCAGAACTTCGCCGTCAACTCGTGCGTCATCACAAACGGATTGCACTACATCTCGATCGAGCCCCAGCACGCTGACCATCGAGCCCGCTGTTTCATCAGCGGCGGCCTGCATCGCCTGCCCTCGCAGCTGAACCAGTTTGAGCCCGTCTTCGAAACTCATTCCGCCCGCAAACGCAATCGCGGTGTACTCCCCAAGACTCAAGCCGGCGGCCCCTGCGCAGTTCTCAACAATCTCGGGTGATTCGGCCTTCAACTTCTCCAACGCGACCATACTGGTGACGTACAACGCGGGTTGGCTGACTTCGGTCATGTTCAGACGGTCGGCCGGACCGTTAAAGCAGACGTCCGCCAGGTCGTAACCGAGAATATCTGAGGCCTGCTCAAACATCTGCACGGCAATCGGCAACTCGTCATAGAACGACTTGCCCATGCCGATCGCCTGGGCTCCCTGGCCCGGAAATAGGAACGCGGTTTTACTCAACGGAATATCTCGAAAGAAAGAAAAAAGCCCTTGCGAGGGGAATGCTTACCGTGCGCTAATTTATGGGCCACTTTTTCGAGTGTCAACGTGGGCAAAGAGGCAGGGACGTCAATGCCGTGTCAGCTTAATCGAACAAATTCGCGCCTTCGTTTGTTCGCGGTGGATCAAGATCCAGATGAGCAAACGCTTTGGGGGTCGCAACGCGGCCACGCGGAGTCCGAAGGATCAGTTCACTGCGAAGCAAAAACGGTTCAACTTCATCGGCCAGCGTATCGGTCACAGAATTCATGGTCGCCGCCAGCGTCTCGATGCCCGTCGGCCCACCCATGCAAACTCGGATCAGTGTGTCCAGGTATTTTCTGTCCTGACGATCGAGTCCCAGCCCGTCAATTTCGGCCATCGACAATGCGTCTCGCGCGACGTCGAGCGTGATCTTTCCGGCCGCGCGGCTTTGAGCAAAATCACGAACCCAACGGAGTCGGTTGTTGGCCACGCGAGGCGTGCTGCGGCTTCGTGCTGCAACCTCGATCGCGGCATCCTGTTCTATTTCGATTGCAAGTCTGGCAGCGTTTCGCGTTACGATCTCAGCCAGTTCTTCCAGCGAGTAAAAATCCAATCGCTCGCGAATCTGAAATCGATCACGCAGCGGCCCCGTCAGCATACCCGCTCGGGTGGTTGCGCCGATCAGCGTGAACGGCCGCAGTTTGAAATTGTGAGTCCTCGCGTTGATCCCTTCGCCAAGGATCATGTCGATGCGAAAATCCTCCATCGCCGTGTAAAGATATTCTTCAACCGCTTTTGGGATTCGATGAATTTCGTCGATGAACAAAACCTGCTTTGATCGCAGGTTCGTCAGGCTGGGCACCAGATCCTTCGGCGCCTTCAGACTGGGGCCGGAAAGAAAATCCACATGCACGCCCAGTTCCGCCGGGATGCAAGTCGCAAACGTCGTTTTGCCCAGGCCAGGTGGTCCGTCAAACAGAATATGACCCAACACTTCGTCTCGTTGCCGAGCTGCATCGATCGCAATCTGCAGACGTTCGATCACATCCTGCTGGCCAACCATTTCGCTCATTCGCGACGGTCGCAACGTCGGATCGTCATCCTTCGCTTCGGGTTTGTTGGAAAGAATTGTTTCGCGAGCCATCAAAAACCAACCGTCAACACCGGCTGACCGATAAAGTTTGCGTCGATTACCAAAACCAGACTATACCATTGCTCGACATTCGACGGGAACCGCAATCCGCCCGAATCTGCGGCGGTCACATCTCATCGGTCAGTAGTTAGAATGTCCGGCAACATGAAAAAGTCTCGCAAATTCAGCCGATCGCTTGGAACTCATTTCGACCGCAGTGAAGATCCGATTTATCTGGTGAGCGCGGATCGAAAAATCGTCTACATGAATCCGGCTTGCCTCGCCTGGATCGGACTCGAACCGGAGCAGGCCGAAGATCTGCGTTGCTTCTTCACGTCGGAAGAGACCGTCGAACCGAGAGACGATTCGGTAAAAGGTTTATGCCCACCGCCGGAACTGTTTTCAACCGAGCCAAACGGATCTCAACCGAGCTGCCAGACTTTGTCAGCAAGCATTTTTCTTTCATCGCCTGAAGGCATGGATGCACGACCCGCTACTTTCCACCGCTTGACGGAACAAGGTGAGCTGCTGGGCGTGCTGGTTTTCGCGGGTTCGCAAGCAAGCAACGTCGCTGATGATGCTTCCGGATGCGTGCCTGGCTCCAGTGAACGTGTTCAATCGCAGGCTCTTCATAACGCTCTGGCCACCATTCGCGAACACCATCAATCCAATTACTCGATGGGGAACCTGATTGGCATCAGTCCGTTCGCCGAACGCCTGCGCCGACAGACGGACGCGATTATCGGGCTGGATGCAGAGACTCTGATCACCGGCCCTCCTGGCAGCGGACGCGAACATCTCGCTCGAACGATCGCAACGTCATCCTGTGCCAACGATCGTTTTCCCGTCACCGTGCTACATTGCGTTCTGGCAGACGATGAATTGACTCAGGAATCACTTGATCAGGTCGCCAACCAGATCGCTCATCAAAAAAATCACGCAAAAGCGATCCCGGTCCCGTCGTCTGAACAAGTGACACCCATTCTGCTGTTACTGGACATCGACAAATTGACCCACACTTCGTTGATACGAGTCGAACAGTTCCTGCAACAAAGTGGATCCGCGTGCCGTGTTATCTCGACGTCCGAAATTTCATTGCTGCAACTTGCTCGCGAAGACAAGTTCCCCGCCGGCATTGCTCATCTGCTTACCACCATCGAAGTCCCTCTGGTGCCACTGTCGCATCGCAGTGAAGACGTTCCTCTGATGGCACAAGCTTTTGTGGAACAGGCAAATCGAACGCGTCCGAGACAACTGTCGGGTTTCGATGACTCTTCCATCCAACTTTTGAACGAGTTTCACTGGCCGGGAAACGTGGAACAACTGGAACAAGTGGTCATGGCGGCCTGTGACAATGCCGCTGGTACAACCATTTTGACGGATGACTTACCGGATTCATTTCGACATGCTGTCCGAGCGTTTCGAATCGGCGATCCGGAAGAAACGAAGATTGAACTCAACGTTTGGCTGGAACAGCTGGAATTGGAATTGATTCAACGGGCCGTGATTCAGGCAAAGGGAAACAAGACCAAAGCCGCACAACTACTTGGCATCTCCCGATCACGTCTGATTCGTCGCATAGACCACTTTGGACTATCAGCATCGAGCGTCGACAAGGCAACGGGCGGGGCCAAACCTCCTTCCGCGCCAGATGACCAGATGATCGATTCTTCCGAATTCGAGGAACTGGAATGAGCGTTCGACTTCTGTCTCCTGATCAGAACCTGCAAAAAATTATCAGTCTCACTCGGACCGACCGCTGGGCATCTGCCATCCGACATCACTCGGATCAGACGCAGCGGATCGCGGCGCTCGACTGGAACGATCTGGCAACCGAGTGCCGGCAGTGGCCCGGAAGTGTGGCCATCATCGAGGTGGGTGAAGTTAACCTGGAAGCCGCCTGCCGGTTTCCGCTGGAACATCCGAACCTGAGATCGCTTTGTGCGTTGTTTGCGGTCACAGACTTTGCTCGAGTTCATCGGGCCCAAACCGGCACGAACGAATTGGGCGTTCTGGCGATGGCGGGTTACCAATGGATCTGCAACAGCCCGCTGGCCGCACCCAGGCTTTTTCGACAGATCGAGCGATACCAATGCGAAAATCCGCCGCATCAACCGCCGATTGAGGTTGCATTTCGGCAACGCCTCCCATGGAAGCGAATCGGTCGCTACGCTGATAGACAGTTCAAAACAACTCGATTCTCCGTTCCATCCAATGATCGGCATAGCGAATCGGCAAACCATTCTGAAATCACCGGGCGTCGCCCGGGAACGCAATGACTGACTCCAACGAAATTAAATCCAAAGTTCAGCAGACGCTGACTAGTATCGCAGACCCTGAAACAGGTCGTCCGCTAAAGAATCAGATTCATGCGATCGCAGCTGACGGTAACTCGATCAGCGTCGAGATCGGACTGACCCGTTTCGCCGCACCGATTCGTGACTCATTTCATTCGAACGTGAAAGAGGTTCTGGAAAAAGCGTTCCCCGATACCGAATCGATCAACGTGACCATCACAGATCATGATCGACCGGCTCAAGCGATCGGGCAGGTTGGCATCACAGCGAAATCCGTGATCGCCGTCGCGGCAGGGAAGGGCGGTGTTGGCAAGAGCACCGCAGCGGTCTCAATGGCAATCGCACTCAAACGAGCGGGCTGCAAAGTGGGGATTCTTGACGCCGATGTTTACGGCCCCAGCGTGCCCCAGCTGACAGGTGTACGAGGCCAGGTAGCCAAGGAAGGTAACAAGATCGTTCCGCTGGACTTCGATGGAATCCCATTGATGAGCATCGGGTTTCTGGTGCCTCCCGGGGAAGCCGTCATCTGGCGCGGGCCGATGCTGCATTCAACGATCACAACCTTCCTTCGCGATGTCGCGTGGGGAGATTTGGATTACCTGATCATCGATATGCCTCCTGGTACCGGAGACATCGCACTCAGCCTGTCGCAGATGCTGCCGCTGACTGGCGCCGTGATTGTTTGCACGCCCCAGGAAGTTGCCCTGATCGATGCGATCAAGGCAGTCGGGATGTTTCGAAAAGTGAAGATCCCGGTGCTGGGCTTGATTGAAAACATGAGCAGCTTTGTCTGCCCGGACAATGGCAAGGAATACGACATCTTTGGCAAAGGTGGTGCAAAGAAATATGCGGGACAAGACAAAATCCCGTTCCTTGGAGAAATCCCAATCAACATTCAGCTGCGAGAGCGAGGTGATGCGGGCCAGATGGCCGCAAACTTCGACGACGAAAATGTCGCCCCCTATCTGGAATCGATTGCGAAGACTCTTTGCCAACAACTGGCAGATAACGCCGCTGCCAACCCCGTGCAGCCTCAGCTTCCTGTGTTGGGCTAAGAACAGCACCTGACGAAATACGACCGCCCGCGCATAAAAGTAGGGCCTTTGACAGATGTCAAAGGCCCTTTCTCGTTGTTTCATTCAGTAGCTTCGGCTCTGGGAACCGGACTACTTCTTACGCTTTGCAGCTTTCTTTTTCTTCTTCACGACCTTCTTCTTTTTCTTGGTCGCTTTCTTCTTTTTCTTGGCTACCTTCTTCTTTTTGGTTGCCTTTTTCTTTTTGGTTGCCTTCTTCTTCTTAGTCGCTTTTTTCTTCTTGGCTACCTTCTTCTTGGCTACCTTTTTCTTGGTTGCCTTCTTTTTAGTAGCTTTTTTCTTCTTTGCGACTTTTTTCTTTTTGGCCACAGGACGTCCTCCGTTAATAGACCGTGGCGAATTCACTACTCACTGGGAACACGAGTTCGTCAGCCCTGAGCAAACTCACCATTCGAAAAAAAACCATAACACGTGATGGTTCGAATGATACGACTGCCTGTCGATCATCGATGATCGACGCTCTGTAACCATCCACAGGTGTGTTGATGATTTCAGTTGCAGTTACTTTTCGATAGTTTTAGGAAACAAATTAAACTTTTCAATATTGTTTTTGCACTTTTCGGAATTTTGGTTATCGAACATGAGCCAGTTTTCAGTTTTCAACCCGTCAGCACAAGTCAACGCAACTTATCAACAGCGTGTTCAACATTCCTTTTGCATATTACTCAACTGCATCAACACGTTAAAACAAGTGGATGAACTTTCAGCCAGGCGTTTTGGTCGTGGAAGCAAACAAAGACGAGTCAATTTGAACTCACAAACGTCCATTTTTCATCATGAGCGTGTTTGCAAAGGAATGTTGACGATTCGAACGTGTTTCCTTAAGTCCATAAAAAACAAGCATTTATTGAGTTAAACTCTTCTTTGAGTGTACTTTTGGTCAACCATGACTCAGAGAGACAGACAACGTCTCAAAATG
This sequence comes from uncultured Pirellulaceae bacterium, assembly GCA_964468915.1. Taxonomy (GTDB): domain Bacteria; phylum Planctomycetota; class Planctomycetia; order Pirellulales; family Pirellulaceae; genus Mariniblastus. The sequence continues at coordinate 12,610 of CAYXWX010000077.1, read as the reverse complement.
AACAAACTTTGCGCATCGAAAAGGTCACCCACGCTTTTGAGAACTTCTGTGCAACAAAAATCAGTTCATGTGATGAACATTTTTGATTCATTGCAACACAAAACCAGATCAATCAACAACAACAGTTGACTTGCTTTGAAACCGTGACAGATGCAGCTGAACGAGTCAAAAAAAATTTCGTATTTTTTTTAAAACGAAGCGTGTAAAGTCCCTTCGCGGCATTCAACAAGACAAAAAACGGGCGCCTTGAAGAATCAAAATTAACAATCTTAACATCGTTGTTCATCAGAAACTGAAAGGTCAATCGCTTCGTTGATGTAACACGCGCACCTGATTCGATACAAAACAAAAGCTGAACGTGCGAGCAGAATCGTGCGAAAACTTACCAAGGCCGTCTGTTTCCGCCCGTATGCTGCAGACTTTGAAAACTCTGCCATGCCATGTATGCGAAAAAGAACGCGATGAACTGGTCTCCGTTTGAAAATCCCCAGATCGCCATTCCGATTCCAGCCGCAACCGAAAGCAACAAGCTGTTCTGCAAACCGTTCCACGGATCAAATCTGACAAACAACTCACGCGAAACCTGACCACCATCCAGCGGATAGATCGGAACCAGATTGATCAGGTTCCAGAAAAGATTGATCAAAACTCCTGCCCAAATCAGGCTCCACGCGCCCGGCACGCTGCCCAACGCAGTGCCAGCAAGGTTGGGAACCGGAAGCGGGATAACGCCAAAGATCGAATTCCAAACCACCGTTCCCCCGGCTGCATAAACAACGGCCAGCAAAGGCAAGATCAACAGCATCCCCGCAAACGGTCCCGCAAGTGAAATGATGATCTGTTGATTGCTGGTAAAGCGGCCGGCTCGTTGTCGAGCCCAGGCCATATTTCCCGAATCGGCAATTGCGAGGCCTCCCATCCAATGCAGCACGATGCGGCCGGGCTGACCAAAGTACCGATACGCGAGTACGTGTCCCAGTTCATGCACCAGAATCGAAATAAAGATCACGCCGATTCCCAGCAGCACACGGACTCCCGCGTTCAGATCGGGATCGCGGATCCAATTCGCGCCGAACAGCAAACCGATCACAAAGAAGCCGGGATGAACTCGAACCGGAATCCCGAACAGGTTAAAGCTCAGGTCGTAAGGCGTGTGACCGGGTTCGCTGAGTAGCATGGCTTGGTTCCAAAGTCAGATGATCGCGATTCCACGCGCTCAAACGTCATGATGCTGATTGATCGTTTGATATTTCACTCGGCGATTTTAGCGACAGCCGCTCCAAAAGCCACTCGGCTGCTCGGTCCGTCGCACCCGGCTTCGCGTATTCCCTCGCCAGACCATCCAACTGCTTTGCGTTTTGAGCCAGAAGCTGTGGTTCCTTCAACCACGTGATTGCCTTTCGCGCCACTGCAGGAGCCGGGTTGCCCACCGTTACGTATTCGGGCATCACTGCCGGTTCTTCAGTGCCGTCAAACACTGCGTCCGGGTTGTAGACTGCCCACGTTCGTTTTCGAATATCTTTTGCAGCGATCAAGTTCACCAGGGTGATGAATCGAGTTCTCAGCAGAACGGCTTGAGCCAGCATCATCCAACGAGCAATCTGGTAAACGATGATCGTCGGCTTGCGATAGTGCAGCAGTTCCAGCGAAACCGATCCACTGCACGCAAGACAGAGCGTGCTGGAACGCATTAATTCTGGCGTCCGGTTCACGTGAGCGTTGATTGCCGACGCTCGCTGCTTGAGCATTTGGTTGGCCAATTTCGAGTGCTTTTCGTTGAAACATGCGACTTCAATGCGACATTCGGGCACTTCCGCAAGGATTGTCTCGGCAGCATCAAGCAGAATCGGCAGATGTCGATCCACTTCCTGATTGCGAGACCCCGGTAGCAAGGTGATCAACGGCCGAGAATCTTGTTCCAGTTCTCGCAAAAACGATTCGTCGTAAGTTTGAGTCGCCAATTGATCAAAGTATGGATGACCAACGAAAGTCGCATCGCAGTTTCGCTGAGCAAACCAGTCAACCTCAAACGGCAATTTACAAAGAACGTGGTCAACGAACTTGCGAATCTTTCTGACTCGCCACGGAGCCCACGCCCACATCTGAGGAGCTCCGTAGTAGTAAACCGGAATCCCGTGCTTTTCAGCACGTTTGGCGATGTGCCAATTGAAGCCCGGATAATCGATCAGCACGACCGCATCCACTTTATTCTGTTGGAAGTATTCTTCGGCTTGATCAACCAGACGAAAGAAAAACCTGAGCTTCTTGACCACTTCCCAGAAGAACATGACTGCCATTTGAGTCAGGTCGTAGTGGATGTCACAGCCCGCGGCCGCCATTTTGGGCCCGCCAAAGCCAACGCACTCAATCGAGTCATCGTGTTGCTTCAGACGACGCACAAGGTTTGAACCATGCAGGTCACCACTTGGTTCGCCAACGGATAGAAAGATGCGGACTGGCAAGGATGATCAGCCTGGCGAGAGAAATTGAATGGTCATTTTTACGCAACGCAGCGCTGCCTTGACGAGTCAGGTTACGTCGAATGGGAACGTACGGCTGAACGACCCCGCTGCTCAGCGAGCAACTACCTCACTGGTTGCTCGTCCGTTGTTTGCGTCGTTGGTTGTTTCGAAGCCGGCTTGAACGCTCGCGCGAAGCGTTTGGGTTCGAAGATCATTTCAGTCTTGTGATCTTCCGACTTTGCTCCTGCGATCGCGGCCTCGCATTTCTCGCAGCACAGCTTGATCGGGATGCCCGCAACGACAGATGCGTGTTCTGTGTTGAGGAAACCACCAATCAATGGACATTCCGTTTGTACATACTGGCCGGTTTCTACAAGCTGACGGTTTGCCCCAATCGCATAATCGTCCGGCGATTTACGAAACGCGTCCGCGCACTTCTGGCAACAAAAGAATACCTTGCCTTGCAGATAGTCTACCGAATGATTGCTTGACACCTTTTGGCTGGACTGTAATGGGCATGTGGCAACGGCGAGATCGACCGCAGGCTTCAAGTTGGTGTCAGCCGCAGCTTCGACAGGGGCGAACGTTTTCTCGAAAGCTTTGTCGCCAAAAACCATCTCGGCACGGTCTTTCATCGCCGGTGTATCATCGACTTTCTTCAGACACGAACTGCAGCAGAACGAAACCCTGGTCCCTCCAACATTGGCGGTGACGTGCGAGTCAATTTCGCCGCCTGAAATCGGGCACTTCGTTTGTTTGAATTGCCCCGTCAGAACCAATTGATGATTTGCTCTGGTTGAAAATTCAGAGATCTTCGATTCAAACTGGGTTGTGCATTGCTCACAACAGAGAAACACTTTTGAGTTTCGATAATCTGCGAAAGCATCAGGGGATGCGTTCCTGTCGCCGTTGACAACACATTTGATTCCACTCAAATCCTGAGCCCACGAATCGGACGGGGACAGAAGAAAGGCCGCGCAAACAATCGCCACAAGCCCCGTGAATCCGTTTGTGCCTCTGTCCATCATTTACTTTCTCAGCCGAGTTACAATATGAATCGCTTCTGAGTCAGCAGTCGACAAAAATCGAGCCGCTATGACAAGAGCGATCAGGCGATAACACCCCGAATTGCCGATTCGATTCAAGATGACAGCATTAAATGAATGAATCACCACCTGAACCCGAAGCCTTTCCAACGACCGGCGTTCTGGCTCGCTGCGGTCGATGGGGCGGCAGGATTGCGATGACGTTGTGTGATTTCGTTGCTATCGCAGCAGGAGCGATCGCGTTGTTTGCTTTCACCGCCTCGATTTCATGGGCTGCTGATTTGTGTTGTCAATTCCGAGTTCAATTGGCAATGTTTCTGATTCCGACAACCGTTTTTTATTGGGTTTGCAAACGAGGGACGGTTGCCTGGTGGTTGCTGGTTTGCACCATCGTCAACCTGTTGCCACTCATGCCTTATCTGGTCCCAAAAGCGCCGGTCCCAACAGCGAACGCGATCGCCAGCGCGGACGCAAATGTGACTCGGGTCATGCTGCTGAACGTCCTGCAAGGGAACCGGCATCACGATAAAGTGGTCGCCTATATCCACGAGCACACCCCGGACATCTTCATCGCACTGGAGGCCGATCAGGAATGGACAAAAGGGCTGAAACCGATCTGGTCGAGCTACCCACATCGCCACATCATTAATGACCGGGGCACCAGCAGCGTTGCGGCGTATTCACGGATCCCCTTTGATTCGGTCCACGTCCATCATTCGACTCGGCATCGCCTGCCAACGCTGGAACTGAACGTCACCCTCAATCAGAAACCGATGCAGATCTTCGCGACGCATCCCTATGTGCCATTAACACAAGAGACGGCTCGCATGAGAAACCAGCAATTGGATGAACTTGAAGACATGCTGGGCCCCAGCGGCGAAAGAATTCTGCTGGGCGATTTCAACTGCGTGCCGTGGTCGCCTCATTTCACGGATCTGCTGTCCGGAACAGGCCTGACACCGGCTGGCTACGGAAGTGGACTCAGGCCAACCTGGTATCGCAGGGCTCGAGCGTACGGCCCCCTGAGAAATACGTGGGTGTTCGCGCTGAAGCTTGACCACGTGTTATTAAGCGACGACTTGCAAGTCATCCATCATCACGTCGGACCTTGTCTTGGATCGGACCATCGTCCGGTGACGGTTGACTTTGTGCGAATGAATACGTCACCGTGAAAAAACGTTCACGACGGAACGTTTTGATGATGTCGCGGCTCGATCAATCTGAACGTCAGTATCCAACCGGCAAACAAACAAGCCGTACCGATAAAGAAAACGAATTCGAAACTGATGGCATCCACCAACTGCCCCATCAGCGCCGACATCAACACCGGTGGCGCTGCGATACAAAGGCCCAGTGTGCTCAAGTATCGCGGCCGATCTTCCGGGGCGGAAATTTCCAACGTGTAATTATTCAGCGTCCGAATCGCGACCGGCGTCAAACCCAGCAGCACAAACACCACGTTGAACCAATAACTGTGCACCGTTTGGGATCGGGAAAGAAACAAGGAAAGCATCGGCGCCACGCAAAGCGCCAGCATCAGAAGATTCAGAACTCGTCGATTGCCAAAACGGTCGGCTGCCCAGCCCGAGGGCACACTGAACAAAGCGGTGCCCAGATTCTGAGCGATCACCCAGGGTATCAGTGCGGTCAAAGCCAACGACAACCTTGATCGGCCCATCGATTGGTAATGAGGAAACAAGGTCAGACTCATTCCAAACATCATGCCAACAATCGCAAGGCGTCTGAAGTTACGGTCGTGCAGAAAAATTGCGACGGCGGCTTGAAAAATCTGCCGGCTCGAGTGTCCGTCTGACTCGATTTCGTCTGCCACTTCGAAAAAGCGAGTTCCAATGACCGCCGCGATCGCAAACATTGCGGCCGTGAACAAAAAGATCATCGTGAAGTTGGGAGCCACAGGTTGGTCATCAACTCCCGACGAAGATTCCAACCATCGAGTCAACAAGAACCACGCACAAGTGATCGCGACAGCGGCTCCGATCAGGTTGGACACCAGATCCAGCAGACCTCGGCGGCGGACTCGAATGAGCTTGCCTTTCAAGGTATTCAGAAGCAGCATGTTGATCCCGGTCGCAGCAAAAAAGATTGCGTAGATCGCGAGGAACACAAACGGCAACCATCCGCTCGACCGACCATCAGTCCACGCCCACACGCCTGACAGAGCCAGAAAACACAAACTCATCAACAGTGTCATCGCAGTCAGGGTGCGTTTTTTCAGTGGAGTGCTTCGCGTGAAGCTGGAGACCAGCATCGGCGGCACGCTCTGGCCGAAGCGGTTCAACATCGGCAAGCATCCCCGCAGCCAACCGGCACCACCAATCACGTCCAGCACCGCGGGCATGATGATGCTTTCCGTTTTAAAAATCCAACCCGTTCGCATCGCGATCATGTACGAGGCAAGCAAACCGAAATTTTCAGTGTGATGCGGGGGATCGTGGATAACTGAGCGTTTTCCAGCGCTGGCGGTGGATGCGTGCGAGCGATTCATTGTCGCATCGTAGTTGAGATACGATCGGCGTTCGACCGGACCAAATGACGCAGGTTCCTCCCCAAAAACCTATTCCTCGTCAAGAAGAAGGTCCAGGTAGCTGGTTCTGATCGCCTGAGTCAAACCAAACTGATTGGCCAGCAACTGGATAACTTTTTTGGCCGAGGCGACCTGAACCTGCTGCTCAACAACGACTTCGATCTCTGCGAACGCACCGAGTCCTTCAACTTGATCCAGGCAGAATTCAACGGCCGTGCCTTCGACCGTCAAACGATATCGATCACGCGTCTTCCTTACCGGCGATACAGCCTGAAAGCCGACTCCTGCAAGAATTTTTTGCAGAGTTTCGGCCGTTTCATTTTCACTCAGTCGGACCTCGTGTTCCTCACGGATTTTACCGACGTCGTCCTGATTCGGCCCTTTGTACGTCAGCCACGTTATAGAACCGGAACTGCGACTGCTTTGACGAACACGAAACGCGATATCTTTCTGCTTGAAATTATCGTGACGATGGTTGAAGTAAATGTCCTCCTGACGAACCGTTTCGACGAACTGAGCGTTTAATTGCTCCAGCATGGTTTGCAACGAGTCGACTGATTCCACTGCATATTTGTATTCAACTTCAATCATGAATTGTTCTTTTTTTATTTGTAAGGTCCTGTCAGATTACCGCGTCAACTGATTGAAGGAAAACGAAATCCGATTCGCACAACCATGCGATTTAACACTCAACCACAACGTCCTTTTCCTGGGACAGGATATCGACATGAGCAGAATTCCGCGCAGGCACGCATTCCGATTCGCAATTTCGAGTTTTGCACTGGCTGTAATTCTGATTGCCGCTCAATCCTCTACCGCAGAAGAAACGGCCGGGCGATCGTGGCCAGCCTCAAAACAATTTTCGATCGATTCGATCGACCATTCGAGCTACGACCTGCTGTTGCAAAAGTACGTCAACGAGGACGGCATGGTGGCCTACCAAGCGTGGCAAGACAATGCGTCTGATCAGAAGATCCTGAAAGACTATCTGGCTCACCTGAGTCAGGCCTCTGCAGCAGAACCCGCATCACGCGAGGCCAGACTGGCGTATTGGATGAACGCCTACAACGCAGTCACGATCGAAGGAATCCTGCGTGTCTACCCGACCTCCAGCATTCGCAACCATACGGCAAAAATCTGGGGCTACAACATCTGGAAGAATCTGCTGCTACACGTGGGCGACCAGAAGTTTTCGCTGGAAGACATAGAACATAAAGTTCTGCGAAAAATGGACGAGCCGCGAATTCATTTCGCCATCGTTTGTGCTTCGATCGGATGTCCCCGCTTACTCAATCGAGCCTACGTCGCTGATTCGGTCGAAGAACAACTGGTGACCAACACGAGAGATTTTTTCTCACGTTCGCAGAATTTGGAAGTAAGCGAGAATACGTTACGCTTGAGCAAAATCATGGATTGGTACGGGACGGATTTCGCTTCAACGCCACAACAGCAGGTTCAGAGTCTGGTGAAGTACTTTCCCGAATCAGCGAAGCAAGTGGTCGCTGGTGGTAACTTCCGGGTGGCATACCAAAGCTACGATTGGAACTTGAACGAACAGAAGTAGCGCCGACTGATCCGCGAACCGTGATTACGCTTGTGCTGGCGAGTGGCTCGGACGGAGCCTCGCCGTCCCAACCCTCTTCTCCGTCACCGCAATACGCAGCCTGCCACAATTTCAAACACTCAATTGCGGCGCAGTTGTTTCAAAAAATCTGCAGCGGCTTGTCCGGGATCGGTGGCTCCCAATATTGCGTTTTGCACTGCGACTCGGTTCTGACCCGCATCGCAAACGCTACCAACATTTTTCAGGTTGATTCCTCCGATTGCGAACGCGGGCAGCTGGATCTCTTTGGCAACTGCGGACACCAGGTCCAGTCCCACATGCGAGTCAAACGATTTGGTGCTCGATGGAAACACCGGCCCGACGCCAATGTAGTTGGCTCCAGCCAGCACGGCGTCTCTCGCTTGCTCGATTGAATGAGTCGAAATTCCGATTAAACGAGCGGCCCCCATGATCCGTCGAGCGTCGGCGATGTCCAATTCGTCCTGGCCAAGATGAACACCGTCCGCATTGGAAGCCATCGCCAGATCAACTCGATCGTTCATGATGAACTTGGTATCGGACAGCCGAGTCTCATCAACGATCGCTCGACCTGCATTGACAAGTTCGCGATCGGTCAGTGTTTTGTCGCGAAGTTGAATCACATCGACGTTCGAATCCACCAGCGTTTTCACCGTCTGCCGCAGCTTTGAATATCGATCAGTTTCGTCGTCCGAACCACCGCACGCGTCGATCAAAACGTACAGCCTCGCATCCCCAAGGTGCTTGAGACTCACAATGGTCGTCAGAATGGCCTTTTCGGCGGTGTAAACCCGATAGCGAATCTGTTCAATCTGTTTCGCGACACCTGAATCGAGCGTTTTCGAAAACTCCTCGATCGTTCGCAAGGCTTGTTGAGCCCTTGCAAGGTTCGGTTGCACGACCGCCTGAGCGACCGGTCCGCTGGCGAGTGTCTGACGCTGATACTCGGCTTCGGTCTCAATTTTCCGCCCGACATCCCCCACACTGTCCCGCGCAGCCATTCGCTTCTGAGAATCAATTACTTTTGTCGACTCGGTCAGATCATGGCGCAACTGCTTCAAAGATTTTGCCAGGTGACCGTCGGCGAGGTCCATCCGCAAAAAATCTTCAACCACACGAAGTCCCTCAGACGCTCGATTGATAGCAGCGTCCAGGATTCGAAAAACAGAATTTTCAGTTTTTTTTTCGCTCATCAAGATCTTTTCCGGTTCGATATTGCTGACAGTCTGGCATGACAATGCGGGCTGTTTTTGCCAATCAAATGCGAGAACGAACGAAAAAGCAGACCAGCACGTTGCCCAAAGTCAACATTGACGCCGCTCAGCGTGAAACGCTTCACCCGGTAAGGGCTGATCCTATTGGAACGATTAAGGCGTCCGCCGACTGTTCTTGCAGGTTCGATTGAGATTGACGTAAAAGCAAGGGGTTCGGATACTCGATTCCTCGAAGAACGCAGGTGCAGCGACTTTCTGCCGGGAGAAATGGAAAATTCGCCCGATTCAGGCACCGACGCCATTCGCACAACAGGAAACAGGAACGTTTTCAGTCGACGGAACGCTATGTGCAACGAATATTATCTTGCGTTGAATCTGCATGTTTTGGCAGGGTGATAATTTCGGTCTACTGCTGCGGCACGTCGCTGGAACCTTGGAGGTTCGCTCATGGATTGGGGATCACGAATACTTTGCGGCTGGCCGGGTTTGCCCGGTCTGTGGCACCGAGGACATTTTTCCTCGTTGTTGCTTGCGGTAGGGTTCGCGATCGTCCTGAATCTGGCTTTGATTTCCAGTTTTATCTGGCCTCACAGTCTGGGTGAGATGTTTCCGATCGTAGCTTGGCCAACGGTCCTGATTTTGTGGACGGTCGCCGTCTATGTTTCGGTTAGTACTCTGCCTGACGTGATGTCAGTAGCGGGAACCGCCAATGTGTCGGCTGACGAAACAAGCGACACCTTGTTTATTCAAGCTCAACGCGAATACTTAGGTGGTGATTGGCAAGCGGCTGAATCGCTTTTGCGGCAGCGGCTGAGTCGATCGCCCAGAGATATTGAATCGCGTCTGCTGCTGGCAACGTTGCTTCGGCACGTTCGACGGCTCGATGACGCGAGTGACCAATTAGATACGATGCGAAAATTTGACGAGTCTCATGCGTGGGACTTTGAGATTCTTCGCGAGCGAAAGTTGATTCAGCTGATCCTCGAACACGAGACGGCTCAGTCCTCGTCCGCTGAAAACGAAACTGAATTACTTCCAGACAATAACGACGGATATGTTCATATCGATGTGACGGGCGACAGGTGATGTTTCATTTTCGGGTGAAGCTCACTTGTCAAATTAACCTGCCACTCGGGCAACCAACGCTGCTCAATCAGAGAGAACTCAAATGTACGAACGCTTTACCGATCGCGCCCGGAAGGTCATGCAACTGGCCAACCAGGAAGCCCAACGTTTCAACCACGAATACATCGGTACCGAACACATGTTGTTGGGACTGGTCAAGGAAGGAACCGGCGTCGCAGCCAATGTGCTGAAGAATCTGGATGTCGACCTTCGTAAAATCCGATTGGAGGTCGAAAAACTGGTCCAGAACGGGCCGGAAATGATCACCATGGGCAAGCTGCCACAAACGCCGCGTGCCAAGAAAGTGATCGAGTACTCGATGGAAGAGGCTCGCAACCTGAATCACAACTTTGTCGGCACCGAGCACATCCTGCTTGGTTTGCTGCGTGAACAGGAAGGCGTTGCTGCTCAAGTGTTGATGAACTTGGGCATGAAGCTGGAAGACGTTCGCGAAGAAGTGCTGAACCTGCTGGGCAACGGACTCGAAGGCGGCGAAGGTGGAGAACGTGGTGGCCGAGAGGCAGCTGGAGCAGGCGGCGGTGGCGAATCCACATCCGGCAAAGGCAGCAAGTCAAAGACTCCCGCTCTGGACAGCTTTGGTCGCGACCTGACCGAACTGGCCAAGAACGGTGAACTGGATCCTGTCATTGGGCGTTCCCAGGAAATCGAACGAGCCATTCAGGTGCTGTGCCGCCGCACCAAGAACAATCCGGTTCTGTTGGGCGAGGCGGGTGTCGGAAAAACAGCGATCGTCGAAGGATTTGCTCAGCTGGTCGTGTCCGGCGAAGTTCCCGAGATCCTGTCTGAAAAACGCATCGTTGTTCTGGATCTGGCAATGATGGTTGCCGGCACCAAATACCGTGGCCAGTTCGAGGAACGTATCAAAGCGGTCATGAACGAAGTTCGTCGCGCCAAAAACACAATCCTGTTCATCGACGAACTACACACGCTCGTTGGAGCCGGTGGTGCCGAAGGTGCGATCGACGCGGCGAATGTGCTCAAGCCGGCGTTGGCTCGAGGCGAAATCCAATGCATCGGCGCTACCACGCTCGACGAGTACCGCAAGTACATCGAAAAAGACAGCGCGTTGGCCCGTCGCTTCCAGGAAATTCAGGTTGATCCGACCTCGAACGACGAAACCGTCGAAATCCTGAAAGGTCTTCGCAAGCGATACGAAGAACATCATCGCGTCCAGATCACCGACGACGCGATTGCGGCCGCAGTTGATCTTTCCAGCCGCTACATCACGGGACGCTGCCTGCCGGACAAAGCGATCGACGTCATTGACGAAGCGGGTGCTCGCGTCCGACTTCGCACGATGACTCGTCCGCCAGATCTGAAGGAAATCGATGAAGACATCGAGCGTCTGAACAAGGAAAAAGAAGACGCCGTTGCCAATCAGGACTTCGAAAAAGCAGCCAGCCTTCGTGATCAGGCCGACAAGCTTCGCAAGAAGAAGGACCAGATCAAAAAGGAATGGCGCGAGAAGTCTCAGGAAACAGACGGCGTTGTTGACGAGGAAATCATCGCTGAGGTGATTTCCAAGATGACGGGCGTTCCATTGACACGTCTGTCGACCGAAGACAGCATGCGTCTGCTGAAAATGGAAGACGAATTGCACAAGAAAGTCGTCAGCCAGGATGCCGCCGTCAAAGCGATCTCCAAAGCGGTTCGCCGAAGCCGCAGTGGCCTGAAAGACCCCAAGCGTCCGATTGGTTGCTTCATGTTTGCCGGTCCAACCGGTGTCGGTAAAACGTTGTTGGCCAAAGGTCTGGCCGAATTCATGTTCGGCGACGAAGAAGCGTTGGTATCAATCGACATGTCCGAGTACATGGAAAAGCACAACCTTTCGCGTTTGATCGGTGCCCCTCCGGGATACGTGGGCTACGAAGAAGGTGGTCAGCTGACCGAAAAAATTCGTCGTCGGCCCTACAGTGTGGTTTTGCTTGACGAAATCGAAAAGGCTCATCCTGATATCTTCAACATGTTGTTGCAGGTGATGGAAGAAGGTCGTTTGACCGACAGCTTCGGTCGCAACATCGACTTCCGAAACGTGATCCTGATCATGACCACCAACGTGGGTGCTCATCAGATCAAGAACGAGCAATCGTTCGGTCTGCCGGGTGCCGGAGACGATCAGTCTTTCGAAAACATGAAAGAGCGCGTTTTTGGAGAAATTGAAAAGGCGTTCCGACCAGAGTTCCTGAACCGTCTGTCTGAAGAGCCGGTCATCTTCCGACACCTGGAAAAAGCCGATTTGAAGTTGGTCATCGACTTCGAATTGGCCAAGATCAAGGAACGACTGTCCGAACGTGGATTCGAACTGACGCTGACCAACGACGCCAAGGATTTCCTGATCAAGAAGGGAACCAACCTCGATTACGGTGCTCGCCCCCTTCGTCGTGCGTTAGAGAATTTTGTCGAAGATCCTTTGTCGGAAGAACTCTTGCAGGGTCATTTCGAAGGCAAAAACAAGATTGTCGTTGACGGAGTTCGCAATGACGCGGGCAAGATCAAGAGTCTGAAATTCGAAAGCGACTACGTGGCTCCACCCGAGCCTCCGCCGGAACCAGAAGAAACCGTCGGCGTCGGAGCCGGCGAAGAAGAAAGCGGCGGCGACTCAGACGAGTAAGCTT
>CAYXWX010000076.1:0-22585 GCA_964468915.1 uncultured Pirellulaceae bacterium | reverse complement strand
AATTCATGGCCATGCTGACGCGTGGCCATGGCACCCAACCCGAAAACTGAGCTGCGATCGAATACTAGGTCGGCTCAAGTTCGTTTTTCAACCACGCTTGGCATTCGTCAAACGTTTCGAAAGTGTGCTCTTCCGGCACAAGGTTAGGAACGAGGCCAATTCGGTCGAGCATATCTGCTGGCTGAGTCTGCAAGCCAGTTAGAAGCACGCGTTTCCCTTCTTTGGAAAGTCGCAGGATGGTATCTTCAAGCGTATACAAACCAGATTGGTCGATATACGGCACCCGTTCCATACGAACGACCAACGTTTGAATGTCCGCAGGCAATGACTCCGTAAGCGCACGAAATCCGGAGCTGAAACCGAAAAACAGCGGCCCGTACAAGTGCTTGATAAACACGTTGCTGGCTTCTTTTTCCGACATGTCGGCTTCGTCGTCCCAGACCGGTTCAGGGTCCAGCGTCGTAACAGTTGTCTCTGTCTCCGCGAGATCGCTGGCTTGTTTCATAAACAGAATGCTCGCCAGAACGACGCCCGCGGCGACCGCGTGAATCAGGTTTCCGAAAACCGTCCACACCAAAACGACCAACATGACAATCGCATCGGCTCGGGGTACGTCCAGAAGATGCTTGATGCCCTTGTAGTCGATGATGGCGACTCCTACGGAAATCAGCAGTCCAGCCAGAACGCTTAGTGGAATGTAGGAAACTAACGTTCCCAAACCCAGCAACGCAACCAGTTGGAAGACACCATGAGTGATCCCTGAAAGACGAGTTTTCGCTCCAGATTTGATCGCCACCACGGTTCCCTTGGTTGCACCGGCGCCGGGAATTCCGCCGAACAATGCAGCGACAACGTTTCCGATGCCCTGCCCGATCAGTTCCAGGCGACTGTTGTGTTGATCCTTCGTGATGTTGTCGGCGATCACCGAGGTCAGAAGTGAATCGATCGACCCAAGAAGCGCCAAGGTGACTCCCGATTGAACGATAAACATGTAGTGTTCGGGAGCAACTTGAAGAAGCGATCCGATTTGAAGCGGCGGAAACCCCGTTGGGATATCGCCAATAACAGGAACATTCAGTCCAAGCAGCAGGGAAACACCGGTTCCAACCAACAACGCAACCAGCACCGAGGGCACTTTTTTTGTGATCAATGGAAACGTGTAGTTCACCACCAACGTAAGAATTCCCAAGGCGACCGCCGCCCAATTGATTGCCGCCAGCGGCGTAGCGATCTTGGTGAATACCTCGATCGTCGACTTGGGGGACGAACTTCCCAGCAGCGGCCAAAGCTGAAGAAACACAATGATCAGTCCGACGCCACTCATGAATCCGGATACCACCGGGTAAGGGAAGTAGCGGATGTATTTTCCGATTCCAAGCAACCCAAGTGCGATTTGAAACAGCCCGCCGGCGAGGAAGCTCATCAACACGATGCCAAGCCCCTCCTCGATACTGCCGGTTGCTTCGATGGCAAACAGTACAATCGACGCTGAAACAACGGTCATCGGGCCAGTTGGGCCAGAAGCTTGAGTCGCGGTGCCGCCGAACATGGCAGCAAATATTCCTACTGCGATCGCACCATAAAGACCTGCGGCCGCTCCCAGTCCAGACTGCACACCGAACGCCAATGCCAAAGGAAGAGCGATAATCCCCGCGACAAGCCCGCCGCTCAAATCCCCCTTTAAATTCTTGAAATCGTATCCCATCCGGTCGAAACTCCGCCCTGAAGAACTGTCGTCCTGTAAATCGACCGTATGATAAGAAGTTTTCGATTGCGAACCTATACGACTGATCCTTGCTGACGAATTCACGAAACCAACAGGTCAATCGATCAAGTGGGATTAGCAACGATTGTTCAAAGCGGATTCACTTGTTCTACTTGACTTCCCGGTTCCCACAAAATTCAGCCACGTATCACCTGCAGCCAGATGCCTACGGACATTGAGATCACCACCGCAGCCGAATCCATTCGAAACGGCGAACTTGTCGCGTTTCCGACAGAAACCGTCTACGGCTTGGGCGCCAATGCACTGGACGAGATTGCGGTCACAAAGATTTTTGAACTCAAGGGTCGACCGCGTCTGGATCCTTTAATCGTTCACGTTGCCGATCCGAAACAACTTGAGTTGCTGGTCGAATCGCTTCCTGAGTTGGCAGCCGATTTGATTCGCAAGTTCTGGCCGGGACCGCTGTCGTTGGTGTTGAAGAAACTGGCATCTGTGCCCGACATCGTGTCTGCCGGATTGCCGAGTGTCGCCGTCCGATGCCCAGATCATGAAGTTGCCCGCAATCTGATCGCGGCGGCGAAGGTTCCAATCGCAGCGCCAAGTGCGAATCGGTTTGGTCGAGTCAGCCCGACGACGGCAAAACATGTGGTTGATCAGTTCGGCGAGCGTTGTCCGATGGTTCTTGATGCGGGGCCTTGTTCGGTGGGTGTCGAGTCAACGGTATTATCGTTTACCGAATCGACGGATGATCGTCCGGTGCTGTTGAGGCCGGGCGGTGTGCCGCTCGAAGAGATTGAAAAAGTTACCGGAGCATTGGCTTGCCACCTTCACGAAGAAGCCAGACCGACCTCTCCCGGTCAGCTGTCAAGTCATTATTCGCCCATGACTCCAATTGTTCTGGCTGAAAAAAAGAGTGTGGCAGAATTAGCACGGGGGCAATCGAGCGTTGGATTGCTCAGCTTCAAGGAACCATCCGCAACGGCCTGTGACTTGGCCGCCATCGAGGTGCTGTCTGCCTCTGGTTGCCTTCGCGAAGCGGCAGCGAACCTTTTTGCTGCGATGAGGCGCTTGGATGAATTGGGCCTTGATTTGATTATTGCGGAACCCGTGCCTGAGATCGATTTGGGCAGGGCAATCATGGATCGGCTCCGGCGTGCAGCAGTTCCCCATTAGGAATGCGATTATCAAGTTACGTTACTTGCCTTGAATCCGGTCGATAACGGCGTGGCGTTCAGGTACACTCCCGCTGCTGCTTCGACGGATTCGCCGTTCTTATTTGACGAGCTCCTTTAATGAACCTTGTTCTTGCTACTGTTGGTCTCGCAACGCTTCTCTTTGGAGGTGAACTGTTACTTCGAGGGGCAGTGAAAGTGGCTGAGGCTTTGGGAATGAGT
Organism: uncultured Pirellulaceae bacterium; assembly: GCA_964468915.1. Taxonomy (GTDB): domain Bacteria; phylum Planctomycetota; class Planctomycetia; order Pirellulales; family Pirellulaceae; genus Mariniblastus. The sequence goes on along the minus strand of CAYXWX010000076.1, from coordinate 19,465 downwards.
CGCCTTCTAATCGGGCTGACGATTGTTTCCATGGGCACCAGTGCTCCCGAGATGGCCATCTGTCTCGGCGCTGCGTTGACCGATAGTCCCGAGATCGCGCTGGGCAATATTGTCGGCAGCAATGTGGCGAACGTCTGGCTGATTCTCGGAATCACGTCGATCATCATCCCTGTTTCAGTCCAACAAAGCATTCTGCGGCGAGAGATTCCTGTGATGATTGGTGTGGCAATCGGATTCATGTTGCTGGCTGTGGATGGAGAATTGAGTCGGATTGATGGTCTGATTCTGTTGTCCGGTGCAATGGCGTTTTGCGTCTGGCAGTTTCGCTCGAAAGCGGAAGTGGACGACTCGGGTGAACCAACCGAAACGGTCAGCGACGATTACGAACAGAATCAGAGCATCGCTAAAAGTTCTATTTTTATCATTGCCGGTATCGCAATGCTCTGGATTGGATCTGGCTGGCTTGTGACCGGTGCGACGGGGCTGGCCAAGACGATCGGAGTCAGCGATCTGGTCATCGGCCTGACGGTTGTCGCGATAGGCAGTTCAGCACCGGAAATAGCGACTTCGCTGATAGCCGCAACGAAGGGTTATCCAGAAATGGCGATCGGTAATGTTGTCGGCAGCAATATTGCCAACCTGTTGCTTGTCGGCGGTGTAACGGCATGCGTTTCTACTGGAATCAACGTTCCGCAGGAATCACTGGAATTTGACATCCCCGTGATGGTGATCGCGTGCGTCGCGTGTTTGCCTGTGTTTATCTCGGGCAGTGTGATTTCTCGCCGCGAGGGAGTGGTGTTCCTCGTCTGCTTCGCTGCCTTCACGGCAATCTTGTTTTTTCGAGCTAGTCTTGCTGAAACTTTTCCGCAGTGGAGTTATCTGGTCTGGGTGATTGCAATACCGGTCACCCTCGTTGCCTTGGTTTCGTACGCAAACCATAAGAAGAACAGCACGAACAACATTTGAACCCCTGGTGACTGTTCCGATGCCGCACAAGCACAACCGGTGCGTCACGGCGTGTTGATTCAGTGCCGAACATAATTTCGATGGAAAACTCAAAACCCGAAACGTGAGTGAGGGACCGAGACCGACTCACGCAGCGGGTTATGATGACGCGTGCAAAATCCTGTGACGCGTCAGTTTGCGATGTTGCGGGTTTAACTCTACACGGCGTTCAATTTTTGATTGGAAGCGAGAGCTTGAAACTCGCACCACCCGAGGTCGCATTTGTTACAGACATGCTTCCGCCGTGAGCCTCGATAATGCGACGGCTGATGGCCAGGCCAAGCCCGGTCCCTTTTGTTTTGGTGGTAAAGAAGGGTTCAAACACATTTGGCAGATACTCCTGCGCGATTCCGGGCCCTGAGTCCGTGACCTCAATAACACCAATCGGTTCTTGTTCCTTTGCATCAGAATCCAGCGAAAGGCGTACCACGATTTTGCCTGAAGTCGATTCCTTCGCACATGCGACGCGGGCGTTCTCAAGCAAGTTCCAGAACACTTGCCGCATGCGACGGTAATCGATCATAAGCGAAGATGGAAACTGACTGGTGTGGTTGATTTGGAAATCAATCATCGATGCAGTAGGAGCCGCAATCGAAACATCTTGCCACGTGTCTCGAATCAGTTGTACCACGCCGTGGGATGATCTCTCAAGAATGATCCTTGCTGAGTAATCCCTGACCTCTTCCAGCAACGCATTTAGATCTTCGAGGGCGGTCTGTGTTTTGTGAACAAGTTCCAGACTTTCTGGCATGTCAGTCACGTCCAGTGCGAGGTTGGCAAGACATGCGTGAGAACGTTGGAAAGCGTTTCGGCTTTCGTGAGCCAATCCGGCGACCATTTGCCCGATCGCCGCCAGCCGTTCGTTCTGGACCAGTTTCGCTTCAACGCGTTTGACATCGGATATATCACGGACGACGCCGGTGAACATCTTCTTTTTGCCAATATGCAGCTCGCTGACGGCAAGATGAACTGGAAACTCCGAACCGTCACGACGCTTGCCCGTGACCTCGCGGCCGATGCCGATAATTTTTCGTTTTCCCGACGTAAGATAGTTCTGCAGGTACTGATCGTGTTCTTGTGCATACGCGGTCGGCATCAAGATCTTCACATTCTTACCGGTAAGTTGTGACCTCGAATATCCAAACAACTTTTCCGTTGCGGGATTGGCGGATTCAATGATTCCGCGTTCGTCAATCGTGATGATCGCGTCAACGGCCGAGTCAAGGATTGCTTCGAGTTTCTCCTTGATAAGAGGATTATCGATATCGCTCACGTTCAAACCATTGAATACTGGATTAATTCAGGATCGCAAATCTCATTTTGATCTTTGCTCAAACTTGTGGAATACGACGCGTATTCTAATGGAATGATTGTTAACAGATCAGGTGCCGCCTGCGTCACTGTCGGCCAATCCGATCCAGAGACAACGGCGCGGGAGATAACCGGCATGGTTTGTGTTTAATGGTGAAGGTAGATCTGGCAGTCCATGTTCCAGTCCAACAATTCTCTCAATTGGTTCGGCTCGACGATGCCTTGAGGTTTTTGGTCAGGTCCCAAGACCACAAGATGGTGAATTTGAGAATATCGGTCGAAAGTTTCCGACGCCTGATTGCAGGTCGCATCGGCAGGAACGCACACAACGGGCGACTTCATGTGTCTCTTGACATGGTGAAATTCATCACTGCTGGCTCGACGCATACCGAATTCATCGGTTTCATAAACTTGATCAAGAACGGACTCGTCTCGCTCGGCCAACCGCCTCTTCAGGTTGCGATACTCTTGAACGTCCGTTTCTGTCAGAATTCCGATGCAGTTGCCTTCCCCGTCAACGACCGGCGCAGCCGAGCATCCGGCAGATTTCAGTTCTGCGATCACATCATCCATCAATTGATAATCATGAATGGGTTGGGTGTGCTGCATGGCAGAAGTGACAAAGGGCGTTTTACTATAGTTTGGTGGGAACGAGATTCCGGGCAGCCGAACCGAGTTGGAAATTGATTCACGTGGACCGCGAAACATCAAAACAGCGCACTTGGCATTGCGTGAGATGTATTCCGCAACGCTACCCATCAACCAGCGAACAATTCCGGTTCGACCGTGACTTGTCAGGAGAACCAGATCGCAATCATTCTCCTCGGCCGCCTTCAGGATCTCGGGACCAGGGTTGCCTCGCAAGAACAGATGATCGTATTCAACCGACAGATCCGTTGGTCTGATCTGTTTGAATTCAGCATGTTCTCGCAGCACGAGCGAATCGATGTCCTCTTGACCGTAAAGAGCGGCATCAGGCAAAGGCGGGACCGTGACATAGCAGAAGATCAAACTGCCGTTGCTCGCTTTGGCAAACTCGGTTGCCATTGGGACAATGTCCTGGCAGTTCGCTGACAGATCCACAGGAACAAGAATCTTTCTGAAAGTGTCCATTTCGTCGACTCCCTGATTTCGGTTTTGCTTGAATTTGAATTGGGCTTGGAACAAATGCGTATGGATATCTGCAGTTGCAATTCTGATGCCGAACTCACTATGCAAAGAAACAGATTCTTGTCGGCTGTCGTTTCTTCCGTTTTGACAGATTTTTGAATCAACGTATTAACGTTCCTGCCAATAACAAGCACGGTTCAGTGTGCGGCTTCGCACGCCTTGACTTAGCAGTGTGCGGATAAGGCACGCGAGGCATGTTTCGCGGCGTGCCGCTGAGATCAAGTCGATCCAGCTTCGCACGCTATTGTTCGAATGAAACTGAAAAATAGCAGGCGTCTTTCTACGTGCCTGGGCTTACCAGCGGTTCATTGGCATTCTGTTTGCGTTGCCGCCGTCTGTCCGTCGGCTACTCCCGTTTAACGGACGCGATTCATTCAAAAACAGGATTCAATCGAAAGCCTTGGTAAAAAATGGAAGACCGGAACGCGAAGGACAATGAGCCCGTTTCATCAACCAGTCCAAACAGTCCACTGCTGGACAGCTTCTCTTATGACGATCATATCGTCCGCATGTTTGCGTTGGCGACGCTGGTGTGGGGACTGGTTGCAACGATCGCGGGTGTGATTGTTGCGATTCTGCTGGTTGCTCCGCAGTTGACGGTTGTCGAATTCATTTCATTCGGGCGTCTGCGGCCGTTGCACACGAACGCGGCCATTTTCGCATTTGGTGGCAACGCGATTTTTGCCGCCGTTTACTATTCAACGCAACGGCTTTGCAAGGCAAGAATGTGGAGTGATCGCCTCAGTCGTCTTCATTTCTGGGGCTGGCAACTGATTATTGTTTCGGCTGCCTTGACGTTACCTTTTGGGATCACGCAGAGCAAAGAATACGCGGAACTCGAATGGCCAATCGACATTGCGATTGCCGTAGTCTGGTTGGGGCTGTTCGGTGGCAATTTTATCATGACGTTGGTCAATCGCCGCGAGCGTCACATGTATGTTGCATTGTGGTTTTACATCGCAACGATCATTACCGTGGCCATTCTGCACGTATTCAACAATCTCGTTGTTCCTTCCGGGTTATTTAAAAGCGTGCCAATTTACGCGGGCGTTCAGGACGCGATGATGCAATGGTGGTATGGCCACAATGCCGTCGCATTTTTCCTGACAACGCCGTTTCTTGGGATGATGTATTACTTTCTTCCTAAGGCAGCTGAGCGCCCCGTGTTCAGCTACAAGTTGAGTATCATTCATTTTTGGTCACTGGTATTTATTTACATCTGGGCCGGGCCTCACCATTTGCATTACACATCCATTGCCTCCTGGGCGTCTTCGCTGGGAATGATTTTCTCGCTGATGTTGTGGATGCCCAGTTGGGGCGGAATGATCAACGGCCTGCTAACTTTGAGAGGAGCATGGCATAAAGTCGCGACCGATCCGGTACTGAAATTTTTCGTGGTTGGAATCACATTCTACGGCATGGCGACCTTCGAGGGGCCAATGCTGTCGATCAAAAGCGTTAACGCGCTGTCACATTACACCGATTGGACTATCGCTCACGTTCATGCTGGAGCACTTGGATGGAACGGATTCATGACCTTCGGCATGCTGTACTGGCTGCTGCCAAGAATCTTTCAGACGAAATTATGGAGTAACTCACTGGCGACCTGGCATTTCTGGTTGGGGACACTTGGGATTCTTCTCTACATTATTCCGATCTACGTCGCGGGATTGACTCAAGGACTGATGTGGCGTGCGTTCACTCCGGAAGGCAACCTCGCATATCCAGATTTTGTCGAAACGGTTAATGCGATTATTCCTATGTGGTGGGCGAGGGTCGGCGGCGGTCTGCTGTATGTCTCGGGCATGATCCTGATGGCTTACAACTACTTCATGACCTGGCGTTCTCGACCTGATAAGTATCACGTTCCTGTCATTCAGGCAGCACCATTGGCCAGGGAGTATCACAACGATCCGCCTGTTCCGGCATCAAGGATCAAGCAGGGGGCCGTGCTGGATGTTGCTCATAAGATCGATGTCTTCGAGCAGGCTCAATGGCACCGAGTCTGGGAGCGTCTGCCCGTACGGTTCACGGTTTGGGTAACAGTTGCGGTGCTGGTGGCCTCCGCGTTCGAACTGGTCCCCACCTTCCTGATTCGTTCCAACGTTCCGACGATCGAAACGGTCAAGCCTTACACGCCTCTGGAGTTGGCCGGTCGAGACATTTACGTTTCCGAGGGTTGTTACAACTGTCACTCGCAGCAGATTCGACCGCTGTTCGCTGAAACCGAACGTTATGGCGAATATTCCAAGCCGGGAGAATTCATTTACGATCGGCCGTTCCAATGGGGGTCTCGAAGAATTGGCCCCGATTTGGCTCGAGAAGGAGGCAAACAATCGCACGATTGGCACCTGCGACACATGCTCAACCCGTCAGACATGACGCCCGGCAGTGTGATGCCCGCTTATCCTCACTTGCTGACTCGCGAATTGAACCTGCGAACGTTGCCGGCTCGCGTTTCCGCAGCGGCAGTGCTGGGAGCAGAATACGATTTCGATCTTCAGGATTCACCTTCGGTTGCAACAACACAGGCGAAGAAGATCGTCAAAGAAATGATCGAGCAACGCCAGTCTGACAAGTTTCAGGACATTTCAGGGAATGCCGTGTCGGTCGAAGTCGTGGAAAAGTCACACATGATCGCGTTGATTGCTTACTTGCAGCGAATCGGAATCGACTTGTACGCCACGGAGGATGCGTCTGAAGCTCCGGTAGTATCGGTCGGTGCTGACGCTCCCGAGGAGACTCTGGCTGTCGTAAAGCAATCATTCAACGAAGATTTACAGGTTAATAACAGCGAGGAAGACAATGATTAAGAAGCTGACCGGATACCTCGATTACGGACTGTTTGCGGAAGTCGCGTTGGTCATCTTCGCGATGGTTTTCATCGCGGTCGTCATTCGAACGCTGATGATGCGGACCGACGATACACGAAAGCAGGCGATGATTGTTCTGGACGAGGGATTACCCGTATACGGTGTCAGAACTGTGCGGCGTCAAGTTCAGAAAACGAATCCAAACGCAAATGAGGTTTCCCAATGAGCACACAAAAGATTGATTCCTCGTTAGAAACGCAGGACGAAGCGAACCTGACTGGGCATACCTACGATGGAATACGTGAGTACGACAATCCATTGCCGGGGTGGTGGAAATTCTTGTTCTGGGTTTCGATTCTGTTTTCGCCATTTTACTACTTCTATTTCCACGCCGGTGCTGAAGGTAGAACGATTCACGACCAGTACAACGCCCACATGGCAAGCGTGTTCGAGCTTCGTTTTGCGAAGATCGGTGAATTAGAAGCCAATCGCGAAACGATTCTCCGATTCATGAATGACGAACCTGAATGGTTGGCGGTGGGAGAAGTCGTCTACAAGACCAATTGCGTCAGCTGTCATGGCAGTCGTGGTGAAGGCAAGGTCGGCCCGAATCTGACAGATGATCATTGGAAAAATGTTCGCAACGTAGAGGACATTGCAAGGGTGATTGAAAACGGAGCGGCCAATGGATCCATGCCTGCATGGAAGAATCGCCTGAGTCACCAGAATCAGATCGTTTTGACGGCGGCCTATATCGCCGCAATGCGTGACAGTCCCGTCGACGGCAGACCTCCCGAAGGTAACGTCATCGAACCTTGGAATCATTGAGCAAGAACGCCAGAGAAACAGTACCAACCGATGTCCGACGCATTCCTTGAACCCGAAGAACACGTGCTCAGCACCCTTGAGGCCGACGGTTCACGACGTTGGCTCAAGCCAAAGCTCAGCAAGCACAAGCTCTTGCAGTATCGGAGGTTCCTTGCGTGGTTCCTGATCGCGATCTTCACGGCTGTGCCTTTCATCAAACTTGCTGGTAAGCCACTTTTGCTGCTGGACATCACGGCGCGAAGGTTCACGATTTTTGGTTTCACTTTTCTGCCGACCGACACAGTGCTATTAGCGATCTTTGTCGTTGGCTTGTTAATCTCGATTTTCCTGTTCACGGCTCTGTTCGGTCGAGTTTGGTGCGGGTGGGCCTGTCCACAAACGGTTTATATGGAGTTTCTATTTCGGCCAGTCGAGCGATTGTTTGACGGAACCGTTGGTCGGGGCGGGCACAAGAAGAATATTCCTGCGTGGAGAACCGTTGGAAAGTATGTTGTGTATTTTCTGCTGTGTTTTTATCTGGCAAATACGTTCCTGGCATATTTCGTTGGCGTTGATCGCCTGAGCCAATGGGTGACGCGATCGCCATTTGAACACCCAGTCCCCTTTGTGGTCATGGGTTTTGTCACGTTCGCGATGATGGTTGATTTCTGTTTCTTTCGTGAGCAGATGTGTACGATCGCCTGTCCGTACGGACGCTTTCAGTCGGTGCTGCTTGACGAAAACTCGCTGGTCGTAGCGTACGACTCGAAACGAGGTGAACCGAGAGGAAAAATTCAGAAAGGCAATCAGCGGGCGACGATCAATCTGCCTGTCGTGGGCGATTGCATCAGTTGTGGAAACTGCGTCACGACTTGCCCGACAGGAATTGACATTCGAGAAGGACTGCAAATGGAGTGCATCAATTGCACTCAATGCATCGACGCCTGCAATCTGGTGATGGAGAAAATTGGACGAGCTCCGAATCTCATTCGCTACAGCTCTCAGGCATACGATTCAGGCCGCAGGACTGGTTGGCTTCGGGCTCGAACGGCCGTCTACCCGTTCTTATTGCTTGGAATCGCCACGCTTTTCGTAACCGTTCTGTTTTCTAGCAAGTCATTTGATGCGGTCTTGCTTCGAGAACCGGGCAATCCTCATATGCTGACCGACGATGATCGAGTTCTCAATGTCTTGAAAATGAAGCTGACGAATCGAACCGACGCACCGATGACATTCACGACGGTGATTCAGTCGCCAGAGCGGGCGGCGATTGAGTTTCGTGAATCAGAACTGGCACTTAAGCCAGGACAAAGCCGCACGTTTCATTTTGATGTTACCGCACCGAGGAATGAATTCGATCGAGGCCGGTCGACGCTAAGGTTCAGATTGCAGAATGATTCAGACACCGCAAGAAACTTGCAATTCACGCTACTTGGTCCGTTCGACTGAATAATCCGTTGTCCAGGACCATCTATTCGCAACCAGACAGACAAACAGTTTTTCTCAAATTTCGACTTAACGATTTTAAGCCCGCCAAAAGCGAGGGAGCAAAATGACGACAACCACTTTGCAACAAAGAGAGCTCAAAGCCCAGTTCGTCTGGACCAGCTTTATTCTGACATTCTTTCTGGTTCAGGCGATGGTCTGGGTGGCAGCCATTTCAATCACTTCGGGTGATTCATCACACGCGGTTGTGGCCAGCTACGATGAAAACGCTTTGAAATGGGATGAATTGAAATCGCTACAGCAGGCAAGCGACCGACTCGGTTGGAATGCAAACATTGAACTTGAAGATGCGGCAAACGTTTTGGGTGAACATCAAGTCACCGTTTTCCTTCAGGATCGCCAGGGAAACGCCATCGAAGATGCCAACGTTGTCCTTCAAGCGTTCCATTGTGCGCGGGCGTCGGAGGTTCAGTCTGTTCAGCTGGTCGAAAAAGACCATGGTCAATATCAGGGTGTGCTTCGTGTGATGCATGCCGGCATGTGGCAATTAAGTGGAACCGCATCGGTCATGGGACAAGTTTTTCTAATTGAGCAACGGATGCAAATCGATCCGCAAGGAGCCCACTGATCATGGAAGTGTTACTTGGAACCGTGTTCATTGCCAGTTTATTGGGAAGCCTCCATTGCGTGGGCATGTGTGGACCCTTCGCGTTACTTGCCAGCTCAGATGCCACGCGAAGGAAGGCTGCGATCGTGCCAACAATGGCCTACAGCTTCGGAAGGCTGTTGACTTACACAGTGGTCGGATGCGTGTTCGGCACTTTGGGAATGGCATTGAACCTTGGCACATCGTTCTCGAGCTGGCAACAGTCGGCCACGTACCTTGCCGGAGGCCTGATGATTCTCGTTGGGCTGATCGCGCTGGCCCGATGCGGTGGAGTCAAAATCGAACTTCCCTCGATGTTTTCGCCCATGCAGAAAATGCTGCAGTCGGGCTTCAGTCGCGCGACTGGGATGAGCCCGCTTCCCCGCGCATTTGCGATCGGCGCGTTGACCAGCTTGATGCCTTGTGGCTGGTTATACACATTTGCGATTACGGCAGCGGGAACCGGACATCCGGTCCTGGGTATGATTGTGATGGTCGCTTTCTGGGCGGGAACGGTCCCAATCATGGCCGCGTTGATGATGGGCGTCAGCCAAGTTGGCAGCAGGCTTCAGCAGCGGCTGCCAATCTTGATGGCTTCGATGGTTTTGCTGATCGGAATCTTCACGATCATCTTTCGGGCGCCGGTCGTGATCGCGGGTGAAACGAACGTCGTTTCCGGCACGGACGCGTTGACCAGGCAAGTCCAAACCATTGATCATGAAACCCTCCCATGTTGCTGCCAGCGTGAATCAACCTGTCAGCCGAAAACGAACGAGTCTGCAGGCAGTCCATGATCATTAAACACACCACTGTTTCATGTACTCATTGTGGCCTGCCCGTTCCGTCGGGCCTGATCGACCCCGCGTCCGACGAGCAATTCTGTTGCGGTGGATGTCAAGGCGCGTGGAGTCTGATTCATGAGTGTGGTCTCGATTCATTTTATAAAATGGCCGATTCTGCCAGCGATCGGCGTACGTTATCGACAAAAGGGCGGGACCAGGCTTCAGCCAATTCATTTGCAGAATTTGATGAACCGGGTTTTCTGCAGAAGTTTTCCATTCAGGGACCGCAGGAGAACAAAATCAAACTCTCAATTCATGGGATGCACTGCACGGCTTGTGTCTGGCTGATCGAGAAGCTGCCGGCCATCCTGCCGGGAGTCATCTCCACGCGAGTCAATTGGGCGCGGCAGACGGTCGAACTGACTTGGAATCCGCAGCAGGTAACCTTGTCTTCCATTGGCATGTTTCTGAATCGTCTTGGATACTCGACCCACCCGATCCGGCAAGCAGAAACAGTTTCCAGGCGCGAAAGCGAAAATCGGCGACAGTTGGTCCAGATCGGTATCGCGGCAGCAGCGGCAGGGAACAACATGATCATTGCGGCGGCATTGTACCTGGGTATGTTCGCGCACATGACCGCCGGCATGGAGTCATTCCTTCGCGCGGCAAGTTGTCTGGTGGGCCTCGCGTCTTTCCTGGGACCGGGGCGTGTGTTCTTGCGAGGAGCCTTCAATGCGCTCCGGGCACAAACGCCCCACATGGATCTGCCCATCGCGGTTGGATTGACGGTCGGTTCGGTCGCCGGTTTGATCAATACGGTCCGAGGTGTTGGTGAAATCTATTTCGATTCGTTGTCGGTGTTGATTTGCTTGTTACTGGTCGGCCGATGGATTCAGTTCCGTCAGCAAAACAGAGCAGCCGATGCCGTGGACATGTTGTTTCGATTGACACCTCAGCGTGCGCGAAAAGTTCAGGGAGCGTCGATCGTTGACGTTTCAGTGGACGATTTATCAGTGGGTGATTTGATCGAGGTACCTCCCGGAGAGCCCGTTGCAGTCGACGGAACAATTCTCACCGGTGACTCCAGGGTCGATGAGTCGATCCTTACCGGCGAATCACGCCATGTCAGAAAAACGACCGGCGACACGGTGTCTGCGGGGACAAGGAATATCAGCTCACCCGTTCGAGTTACCGTCTCTGCGATCGGAAGTCACACTCGCCTCGGTGGTATCATGGACCTCGTTGAAAATGCGACTTCGCAGAAGCCAAAGATTGTTCAATGGGCCGATCGGATTGGCGGTCATTTTGTTGTCGCTATCTTGATTCTTGCCGCGGCAACATTCGTCGCGTGGTTGTTGATCGATGCCACTCGAGCCGTTGATCGTGCCGTTGCGTTATTGATTGTCGCGTGTCCGTGTGCGTTAGCGATGGCCACACCTCTGGCGATCGCGGTTGCTCTGGGCAGGCTTGCCAATCGGAAAATTCTGATCAAATCGGGCGACGTTTTGCAGAGTCTCAGCAAGCCGGGAATTGTATGGTTGGACAAAACAGGAACGCTGACCGAAGGCAAGTTGACAATTACCCGCTGGTACGGTGATCGATCGTGCCTTGCGTCCGTGAAAACAGTAGAAACGAAGTTCACTCACCCTGTTGCGCGTGCGTTGGTGGATTTCGCATCATCGAGTCAAGAAGCAGCTGGCTCAGACAATCAGATCAAAGAACCGGTGATCGAAAATATTCGATCGGTCAACGGAGGCATTGCTGCTTTGGTCGACGGCAGAGCAATGGTCGTTGGGAATCGCGTGGCGATTGAGGATTCTGACGTTAGAATCGACGACCAATGGCATGAATTTGAATCAGAAATTCTGGCAAATGGCCAGTCACCTTGCTGGTTCAGCTGGGATGGCCAGATTGTCGCCCTGGCGAGTGTCGGAGACCGAGTTCGCCCTGAGGCGGCCGAATCTGTTTCTCAGCTTAAGAAAGATGGCTGGCGAGTCGGGATTCTTTCGGGCGATCATCCGTTGGTTGTTCAATCGGTTGCCAAGCAGTTGAAGATTGATCTTGCTCAAGCAGGAGTCACGCCCGAGCAAAAACTTGACGTCATTCGAGATTCAATAAAAGGCAATGGCCCCACTGTCATGGTCGGTGACGGAGTCAATGACAGTGCAGCTTTAGCGGCGGCCACGGTCGGGATCGCCGTCGAGGGTGGTGCCGAAGCGAGTCTTGTGGCAGCACCTGTGTATCTGGGGTCGGGTGGCCTTGGCTCCATCAGTGAGTTGTTACAAGCCAGCCAATCCACGACCCGAACCATAAGAACCAACTTCGCAGCATCACTCGGATTCAACATTGTCGGCGTGACGCTGGCCGCAGTCGGCTGGCTTGATCCACTGGTCGCGGCCATTTTGATGCCGATCAGCTCCCTGACGGTTCTCGCACTTTCCACCAACGCCGCCGGAAAGTGATAGTCATTGTGTGCGGCCTCCCGGGATCATGTGCGTAATCGCCCACTGTTGGGCAGTTCCGCCCGATTGCCCGATCAAACCGCAGGAAACGCGGCCAAAGCCCAATTGGCATGCAGATTGCAAATGAAATCCTGTACGGTCAGTCAATCAATGGACTGATCTCCTTCCAACTATTACACAAGAAAACGAGTAAAAAAAATGACACCCATTCTCATTGCATGTAGTGTTGCCAGTTCCATCATGTTCTGCCTGTTCTTCGTGATTCCCAGCCTGGATCGAGCTGGCAATTCAAAAGCAGCCGGCCGAACTGTTCGGACCAAGGTGGCAATGGGCAGCCGCCGTAAGTTAACCGCATAAGTTCACGGAGCTGATATGAGCGTGCTGTACGTTGCAATTCCGGTCGCGTTGTTCCTGTCTTTGGTGGCGGTCGTCGCATTTATTCGCGAGGTGAATGCCGGGCAGTTTGACGACCTGGAAACACCTGCGATGCGAATGTTGCACGACGAATCGGATCGCGATTTAAAAGCTCGCAAGTGATTTTCGTCACTGATCAGCAATCCAACAGCGAAAGGGGCGCCAGTGAGTTCGGTCCGCCTTCGTCCAACTCTGTTCATATCTACGGAGTTGTCCGCTTCAGAAGTGATGCAAAACATTAAAAGTTGCGTCAACGCCGAATCGTCGCGGCTCGATGGGCAGTTTACCGGCTTGCATGGGATTATTGCTTTCCGGGAGGACCAGCGAAGTTTCTGGTCTCCTTGGTTACACCTGGAATTGAGACATGCTCAGACCGGCACCAGCGTCTTTGGCAGGTTCAGTCCGCACCCCAGTATCTGGACGGGGTTCGTTTTCAGTTATCTTGGCCTGGCGGTGTTAATGTTTTTCACTGTCCTGTTCGGCGTGGCCCAACAACTTTCGGGACAACCCGGGTCGGCTTACAGTTTGCTTCTTTTGTGGGTTGGAATCGCCGCGGTGTTATGGTTCGTTTCCCAAATTGGTCAGAACCTCGCGCATGTTGAAATGATTGAGTTGAAAAAACTCGTTGAAGCCTCACTTGCGTCTGTGTAAAAAGTACTTTCCGGACGCTGCATACCCTGAATCTGCAAACAGGGGCTGCTATCCATCAACTGTGGAATCACCAAGGATTTCGTCTGAGTAGGTCGCAATTCGCTGGTAGACTTCCTTTGCATCGTCTTCAAGAACCCCGATTTCGCCCAATGTGCTGACCAGGTGTTCGGTGAATCGAGTCAGATGAACACGATTGATCCCGCGACCTTTGTGCGATTCATACAGCGACATCTTCATCTCAGGCTCAGGGCCACCCAATGCCACGGTGAAAAATGCCTTTTGCATTCGATATAGTTTATCGATCGATGTTCGCTCAAAAAATGTCTGTAACTTTGGATCGGACAGAACGTGCTGATAAAAAGTCACGACCAGTTTATCGATGGTGCTTTCGCCGCCGATTCTCTCATATAACGATTGCATACTCTCTCCGTGTCTTGGTGCTGCATGTCGCGCCAGTTGTGCCCCACAAATATTTGATCCCAATAGAAATGGGAGTGCCGGTGGCAAACGGCCTTCGATGACACATATCGCAAGAAACATGCCAAAAGATTATTGAGCATGACTGAACTTCTGTCTGAAGTTCATCAAATTTTTTTATCAAGTGATCTTACGCTTTGCCAACTATCAGGCGTGGACCGTTTTCATTTGGTTGATGTCTTCGACGTCACCGATCACGAGAATCGTGTCCTCGACGCTGATTGTCTGATCGGGTTTGGGATTGAACAGAAATTCGCCAGAAGAGCCCTGTTTGATACCAATGACCAGAAGATTGAAATCATCCTTGATTTTCGAATCTGCCAGCGTCTTCCCGACCAGGCCGCTCTGTTTCCCAATTCGAAATTCGTCCAGCTCCATGTCCAGGTGAGTCGCTTCGGCAAACAATTCAACAAGATCTGCAGTCGTTGGACGGGAAATCATCCGCTCCATCTGTTGAGCACCCACTCGATGAGGCATTACGATCTTGTTGGCACCTGCCTGTCGAAGTTTTCGGCAGCTGCTTTCGCTTTCGGCCTTGGCGATGATTTGAATGTCTGGATTCAGATTTCGGGCCGTCAGGGCAATGAACACGTTTTCGGCGTCGGTCGGTAATGCCGTGACAATCGCTTTTGCCTGAGTCACATTCGCTTCTTCCAGCACCGATTCATCCGTTGCATCTCCGGTCACCGACAACGCGCCCGATTCGTTCGCTTTGACGATGCGTTCGGGATCTTCATCAATCACCACGGAGATGACATCGCGGTGTGTAAGTTGTTTGGCAAGATCATATCCCAATCTGCCAAAGCCACAGATGATGATATGGTGCTGCACTTTCTTAAGTTCTCTCGTCATTTTCTTCCTCCCCAGAACGCGTTCGACTTCGCCCTCAAGCGCGAGCTGAATAAAGCCTCCACACGTGTACGCTGCTGCTGAAACACCAAGCAGGATCAACAAAATGGTGATGATCTGCACCACGGCGTTGGATTCGCTGCTCTCACTGAATCCGACCGTTGAAATCGTCACCACCACCAGCCAAACCGATTCCAGCCACGAGTAATCGCCCGCCAATCGATACGCGACGACCGCAGCCACGAAAATGGTGGTCAGGGAAATCGCGCCGGTCCGAATTCGATTGAGTGAAGAGTTCATGGAATCGACGATTTACGACCGATTAAAATAAGCGATGCATTTAGTTTTCAGCTGACTCGGCTGATTGGAAAACATAATTAATCTGTTTTGTGGCTGCAATAAACTGGCTGGAAGGTAAACTTTTGACTTTCCGAAAACCGATGGCTAAGCCGGCATCGGCTTGGTTTCGGACGCGCAATCAGGACTCACCCGCGGAAGCTGAAATCCCACAAGCGATTTGCAGGATCAATCGCACCGTTGCAACGTTCTCGCTTGGTTTCTTATTCGCTATTGTTACAGTTTGTAACGATCCGCTGTAGACCCGCCAACTGACAAGAAGATCCGAATGACTGTAACCGACGATCAAACCTCTTTCGCTCACGAGAAAATCAATCTGCTGATTGTCGACGACGAAGCAGATTTTCGAGATCAGGCCTTCAATTATTTTCGACGCCTGGGGTTTCGTGTCGACCAGGCCGAGGATGGTGAGGAGGCGCTGAATGTGTCGACCAATCAAAAATTTGACGTCGTGGTGCTCGACATCCACATGCCCGGAATGTCTGGGATCGCGGTGCTTGAAAAGCTGATCGAGCAGGATTCGACCTTGAAGGTCATTATGCTGACCGGCGGAGGGACCATTCAGAATGCCGTCGACTGCATGAAGAAAGGTGCGTTTGATTTCCTGACCAAACCCGCACGACTGGACGATCTGCAGCGGTTGATCATTCGGGCGAGTCAGACAAGTGTGCTTGAGAAAGAAAACCGCCAATTGAAAGCGGTCATCCAACGGCAGTCGCCGTCAAGTGAAATGGTGGGCGAATCGGAGTCCATCTGCGAAGTCTTTCGCTTGATTGAACGGACGGCCGACTCCGATAAACCGGTGTTGATTCAAGGTGAAAGCGGCACCGGGAAAGAGCTGGTCGCTCGAGCAATTCACAAAGCCAGTCCGCTGTCAGACAAACCCATGATCGTGGTCAACTGTGCAGCATTGGCTGAGCAGTTGCTGGAAAGTGAGCTGTTTGGACACGAAAAAGGTTCTTTCACAGGTGCCGTTGCAGCCAAACAAGGGCTGTTTGAATTGGCTGATGGAGGAACACTGTTCATCGACGAATTTGGTGAAATGTCGGGGGGCCTGCAAGTCAAGCTGCTGCGAGTCCTGCAGGATGGGTCGATGCGTCGCGTCGGTTCTGTGAAGGAGCGTAACGTCAGTGTGCGAGTGATCGCTGCAACCAATCGTGATCTGGAGCGGGAGGTGGAAGAGAAAACGTTTCGAGAGGATCTGTACTATCGAATAAATGTGCTGGGAATTCATCTTCCGCCACTCAGAGACCGAATCGGAGACATCGAACTGCTGGCTCGACACTTTGCTGGTGATGACTGGGCAATTGGTGATGAAGTTATGCAGAAGCTGGTATCCTACAGCTGGCCCGGTAACGTGCGTCAGCTTCAAAATGCGATCGATCGAGCTAAAGTGCTTGCAGAGGATGACTCAATCGAACTGAAAAATTTGCCCAACGCGATTCAAAGTTCGAAGCCAAACCCACAAACGGCCAACCTCGCTGCCGGCTCGACTGACCTCGAAACAATGAATCGGCTGCACGTGGAAGAAACGTACCAACAATGTGATCGGAACAAAACAAAGACCGCAAATGCACTCGGTATCAGTCGGCGGTCTTTGTATCGACTGCTGGAAAAACTGGCGATCGATTAGGTTCGATTTTAACCGCTTCTGTTGTTGCAGTAGCGTTCCATAACGCTCATGTTGGGGGCAAAATAATCACTCACCCATGCAGCGACGTTGGGGAGAAAACCGGTCGCCGACATGAGGAAGACTCAGGTCAACGAGTTTTGTCCAGCCAAACCTGTGAACAAGACGGTTTGCGTTCGGTTCACTGACGTGATTGATGATTGAACAGCAATCGTCCCCTCGCCGAGTTTGCCTTAATCCGATCGCTGCCTCCCATGCTTTCCCACAACGCGTTGTTGATCGCCAATCTTGTTTCGACGTGGTACATGGTCGGGTTGATCTGGATGGTGCAGATTGTCCACTATCCGCTGTTCGCGAAAGTCGGTGCTGAAGATTATCAAAGTTATCAACTGAGCCACCAGACATTGACGACCCTGGTGGTCGGCCCTCCCATGCTGATCGAGATTTCCACCGCCGTTCTGCTGATTTGGAGCCGTCCTGCGGTGATTCCCGGCTGGCTGATCTACGTTGCGTTGGGACTTTTGGCAATCGTGTGGGCGTCGACCGCGTTCTTACAGGTTCCTTGCCACGAAAATCTAACCGATGGATTTGACGCAGCGATTCACGCGAGGCTTGTTGTGTCCAACTGGATTCGGACGGTTTGCTGGACAGCAAGAGGCTTCCTGGTCGCGTGGATGCTGGCCATTGTTCTGGGGCATGCAGACTCCGCGGTTGAAGGGATCAGCGCTCCCCCGGCCAGTGACAGCAGCTGGTAACGAAAGAATCCGTTCAAAGATCAGACAAGTAAGCATCATGGACTCACTTCAACAAGAAACCGTCGTCCTCGTCCACGGACTGGCGGGGAGCCGTCTGGACATGACGTTGGTTGCTCGTCATCTGAGAAAACTGGGGTTTCATGTGGTGAACTGGGGTTACTGGAGCTTGAACACCAACATCCAGACCCACGCGTCGCGACTGTCGACGAAACTGAATGAACTGGAACAAGCTGATTCTGTCAGCCGGATTCATCTTGTTGGACACAGCATGGGAGGAATCGTCATCCGAGCGATGTTGGCCGGCTACCCAACGGGCGAGTCTCTGACAAAGTTGTCGCGGGTCTTGATGCTTGCGTCTCCCAATCGAGGCTCGCATGTGGCCACGCGCCTGACCCCCTGGCTGGGTTGGCTGACGCCGAGTTTGAGCGAGTTGTCGGATAAACCCGAAAGCTACGTCAACCAACTGCCAAATTCGCTAAAAGAGCATGGGCTTGAATTTGGCGTCGTCGAGGCGTCCAAGGATCGGGTGATCAGGCCTGAATGTGTCCAACTGGACGGGCAGTCAGATTTCGCACGTGTCGAAGGACATCATGGGGTTTTGACGTGGTACCCAGAAACAGCACAACTGATCGAGCGATTTTTGCTGACGGGATCGTTCTCGAAAGGGCAGGCTGCCGATCAACGCGACTCTCTTGCCAATTGCAAAAACAATGCCTTGCCAGTTTGATCAGCATATTGGAATCGATTACAGCGGAGCGGGGAAACCAACCACGCGATCAGCGTCGATTCAAGTTTATTGCTCAACAGATGCCCTCCTGCCACAGAAAATCCTGTCGCCTGCGTCAACCGGTGACCGGCGAAGGAACTGGTGCCGTCAGGAAGTTTACAACTGGCTTGCTGATGTATTGCAGAGAAGTATCTCTGGCAATCAAACTTGTATCGTCGGGATGGATCATGGGATCTCGTTCCCCGCAGACTATTTCCATCGCTACGGACTGAAAAACTGGGAACAATTTTTGAGCGATTTTGCTCGTCACTGGCCGACCGATCAACCGGACGTGACTGTCGAATCCTTTCGTTCACCTTCAACAAGTTCAGGCTCAAAACGTACGGGCAGTAACAACGATTTCCGGCTGACAGAACAATGGACCTCGTCCGCCAAAAGCGTTTTCCAATTTGACGTGAATGGTTCGGTCGCAAAATCGACTCATGCTGGACTTCCGTTTATCAATCGCCTTCGTTTCAGCTTCAAAGACAACCTTCACTTCTGGCCGTTTGATGGATGGGTCGTGCCTGACGGCAAAAGTGTGATAGCCGAAGTGTTTCCTTCTCTTTTTCGCAACCGCTATGCGCGAGACACGCGAACGGTTGACCAGCAAGACGCATACGCTGTCAGTCGCTGGTTGCAAGAGATGGATCAGTCTGATCATCTCGAACGCTTCTTCCATCCGCCGCTGACCGAAGCGATGCGCGAGCAAGCAAATTTGGAAGGTTGGATTCTTGGCGTCTATTGAAGCAGCCGAGTCAACGAGAAATCAGAGGAACCGCTCGTTGTTTGGCGGACCGATTCTTTGAGTCAGGCTTCATCAAGTCGCAGGATCACGCTTCATTGAACAGAGCGACTCCAAACGACTCCGGAGGAGTCCGCTTTGGTAGCGTGGGGCGTCAGCCCCGCGAACGAATCACCACGACGCGTCTCCGTCGGCAGAATTAAAGTTGTTCGCAGTGTTCCAAACGACTCCGGAGGAGTCCGCTTTGGTAGCGTGGGGCGTCAGCCCCGCGAACGAATCACCACGACGCGTCTCCGTCGGCAGAATTAAAGTTGTTCGCAGTGTTCCAAACGACTCCGGAGGAGTCCGCTTTGGTAGCGTGGGGCGTCAGCCCCGCGAA
>CAYXWX010000075.1:5773-22841 GCA_964468915.1 uncultured Pirellulaceae bacterium | reverse complement strand
TAGAGCATCTCGTTTACACCGAGAGGGTCGGGGGTTCGAGTCCCTCAGCGCCCATTACTGATGAAAAGCACCCAAGAGGCAACTGCTCTTTTGGGTGCTTATTTCGTCAGAAGTAATATCTTCGATTGTCTGAACAACTTCCGTAGACAGGCCGTCTGATAGGAACCAGACGAACAACGCTTGAGTCAGAAAGACCGCTTCACGTAAGAACCGGGTCATCACTCGAATTGGTCAATGCAAGCGTGTCAGATTTCCTTTGAAATGACCATGATCTCAGGCCGTTTTTCCGGGTCCCCAGGAGAACCACTGCGGGCGACCAGATTCTCGAACCGGTCAGTCAGCTGAGCAGATGTTTCAATGAGTTCGTCCGCTGGCAGAATGGGACCCAAGTCGTAAACTCCAATCGGTAGTCCTGAAAAGTTCAGAAAACCAAGCCCGCCATCGTCCTCCTGTTGAGGCTCGCCCAGGAACGTAAACCGATTCAGCTTGCCATAATCGAACGGGTAACCTTCAAGGCCGAGAACAAGAACTTCCGGGCCGATTGAAACGAGCACTGATCCCGTTTGAGCATCATAATAAAAATCAGCTGATCGGTTGTCTGCGGCAGGGAACTCGGAAAGGTCGCCTGCAAAGACTCCGCCCGAGAAAACGGTCGAAGAGGGCAGAACCTGGAACGATGCCTGCTTCTGGACTTCCCCGACTGCCACCACGCGGGCAGCAAGTTCCTCAAAACGGATTGAGAAATGTTCGCCCGTCATGACTCGACTGTCGGCCGGCAGAATCTGACCCAAGTTATAAACTCCAGCGGGAAGTCGCGCGAAATCGAGATAGCCCAGGCTTTGTTCGTTAAGTTGGTCGGGCTGACCCAATGCATGGTTGGATGCAAGCTGGTCAAGGAAAAAAGCATGCCCCTCCACGATAACTGACAGAACATCAGCACCCACCGACATCGCGACCGTCCCTGTTTCGGCTTCGAAGTAAAACTCGACCGTCCCATCGTCCGCGATCGGAATGTCGGTTAACGAGCCGGAGAACACTCCGTCAGAAGGCTCTGGGTCAGGCTCCGGTTCTACTGGTTGATCCGGCGGGTTTACGGGTAACACAAAGACCGACGGTCGCTTTTCCGGCTCACCCGGCGCTCCTGAGCGAACGACAAGTTGTTCGAAGCGGGCGGAAAACTGATTGGCGTTTTCGATGGTGGTGTCGGCGGGAAGGATGGGTCCAATGTCGTGAACTCCAACGGGTAGTCCGGTAAAGTCGAGAAAGCCCAGGCCTTCATCATCTTGTTGCGAGGGATCACCCAGTGGCGTGTCACGATTCAATTGACTGTAGTCGAAGTCAAAACCTTCGAGTCCAATGACCAGAACGTTTGCTCCGATGGCGACAAAGACCGAACCGGTGGAAGCTTCATAATAAAAATCGACTGTCCGATCAGCAGCGACCGGGATGTCAGCAAAGGTGCCGGCGAACACACCATCATCGGTGTCCGTCGGAGGCAGAAACAGGTTGCCGGATTCAATCGACGACTTGACGCCGCGACCATGAATGTCATTGTTAAACAAGTTCGCTATGTTATCGACAAAGGTGGTTTCGCTGACGTTCAGAAAACCGAAGTTGGCGATTCCACCACCACGTGAATCAGAGATGTTTCCCTGGAAGGTTCCATTGAGCAACCGGGCGGTGCCGGATTCGTCGATGTACAAACCTCCCCCGCCGGTGTCAAAAATGAAACTACCTCCTGATCGGTTGCCCTCGAATACCGTATCAACCGATCGGAAGTAACGGTTCGTGTAAACTCCCCCTCCATTCGTTTGAGAGATGTTGTTGGAAATCAGGGTCGAGCCTGACAGGAACATGCTGTTGCCTGCCTGATTCCAGATCCCACCTCCGTCGCCGGAAGCGATGTTGTTGTCGACAACCGAGTCTTTCAAAATGACGCTTGCCAGGTCCCCCGTTACGTACAATCCTCCGCCGTGTCCCGATTGATTTTCAACCAGAGAGACACCAGCGTGATTGGATTCGATTGTCGAACCGTCAAACGCTGTGAAGCTGTTTGTGATATGAATTCCGCCGCCTGATCCCGCAGACCGATTACGACCAAAGGTTGATTCGATCGCGATCACTCGACCGCCCGTGCTGAGAACGCCTCCGCCATCGCTTTGAGATGCACTGTTGTCTGATAAAGTGGCATCCCGTATGAAAACGTCTCCACCGTCGTTGAAGATGCCTCCACCGCCGTCGCCCACGTTTGCTCCGTTGGCAATGTTGTTGGAGACAACGGTGCCTGCCCGAAGAAACACTTCCGAGTCGGTCGAGTTCCACAAGCCGCCTGCTGATTGAGCCGCGACGTTGTACGAGATACTGCCGCCTCGAATGGCAATGGTTGACGTGCCTGAGGCGTGTAGTCCACCACCATCGCCAGATAGCCCTGAGTCTCCCGCGCCAGCGGAATTACCTTTGCCTTCTTCGCCAACAGCCAGGCCTGACGCATAAAACTGTCCGTCCACGACAGCAATCGCGCCACCTGATCGCATGGCTGAATTTGAGAACATGGCTCCACCTGCCATTGAAACGACGCCGGATTTCGTCAGGATCGCGCCGCCGCTGCCTGACGAACCGCTTGCGCGATTGTTCGAAAATACGGTGTCGTTGGAAATAAAAACGTTTCCGCCTTGATTAAAAATTGCACCACCACCATCGCCATTGGCTTCGTTGCTTTCGAGAGTCGTACGGAAGACTAAAACAGTTCCGCCGCCTGTGTTGGAGATCGAACCACCCTGGTCCGCAGAGCCGTTGATCAGGGTCAGGCCTCCGAATCCGACTCGTTCCGCTGCCGTGACGTTGAAGTGTCGGCTGGCAGCTGCTGCATCAATGGTGATGGCTTGACCGCCCGCCTGAATCAGCACGTCGTCGGTAAGCGACAACTCGCCCTGACTAAGCGTGAAAGTGGAGCCCCGTAGTGCTTCGGAAAACAGGATTCGATCGCCGACGGCGTCACCGGCAGGCGCGTCTCCAAAGGGAGCGTTTGAATTTGCCGCCATCACCGCTTCACGCAAACTGATCTGACCGTCTGCCAGTCCGTCGGGCGAATCGAGAATCGTATCAACGACAAACGTAGTCAGCGGTAGCCTGGGTTCCAGCTGATCATAGGCTTGACCGTTGATCCCTCGGGGAGAAAGCCGTTGTCTTGAGGAGCGATTCCCGCTGTGTTCCGATTTCTTGTAGCTGAACATGCGAGTGCCTTGCGAAAAGAGGTCGTGAAGCTGCAGAATGGAAAACCTTACTCGAGCCGTATCGGTGCATCATAGCCGAAACTTCGGCCGTTCAAGTAAACAGGCCCGTTTTCACGTTTGCAGCTGGCACAGCGAGGGTCTCAGGCAGTCGCGCAGGTGGTCATTCTTCTGTTGGATCATCTATTCCGTAAAACAACAAGTGCTGCCAGGGAAGTTTGTCGAAGCTGCGAACGAGTTTAAAACCGTTGGCGGTCAATTCGCGATCGACCTGTTTCTTGCTCATCTTGTGCAACGGCTTGATAGGCACTTTTGGATCTTCCTCGCGATATTCGGCAAGCACGATCACTCCATCTGGTTTGAGCGAACGACGCATGGCAGCCAGCATCAGTTCGGGATGAGAAAACTCATGATACACGTCGACCAGTAGGATCATGTCGATTGAATTCGGTGGCAGATGAGGGTTGTGGTAGGAACCGAGCACAGGAATCACATTCTCAATGCCCTGCTCTTCCATCCGCTCACGCAAAAACCCCAGCATTTCCGGTTGTACATCGACGCCAATAACTTGCCCCTGCGGACCAACCAATTTTGCCAGGGTGAGCGTGTGAAAACCGTTGCCACATCCAAGGTCGCAGATCGTCATCCCTTTTCGGATGCCCAGATTCGCCACCATCAACGAACATCGCTCCTCGCGTTCTCGTTCGTCGCGAATCAACCACTCAGCACCTTGGTAGTGCATTGTCCTTGCGATCCGCCGACCCATGTAGTGGCTGCGAGCCGGCGGTATCGGAAAAGAATTCTTGTTGGCCGATCTGTCGGACAATGTCGAACGCGAGACGCTGTGCGTTGCGTTGTCGGAAGATTCGATCTCAGGAACTGGATCTTTGTTGAATCCGTTCATTTCCTGAGCAACGTTGGGCGATGGGATTGCAAGCAAAGCAGAAATAAGAACGGACCAAAGTGTTTGGCGTTTCAGCACGTTATTCTCCAACCCGCTTGAATCCAGGAATCATGTTGTTGTCGGGAACAGAGTCGTGGGAGCGACGACAGGTGCCAACGCAGCATTTCTAACGATCGCCCGCTATGTTACTCCGACATCGAGGCGACTCGCCACCGCGAGTTAAACATCCAGATCATCGCAACCAACAACAACCCATCAAGTGCAATTGTAAAACCTGCGTAGCTGGCGAAATGAAGGAAAGGGTCACGTTGTTGGTCATCACGCAAATCGGGGAAACGATCGACGGATCCATTGCCCATCCAGCCATCATCCGACGAAATGGGAAGTTCAATGGCGGCAGAAAACGGACTGACCACAGTCAGCTGCGTTACAACCGTCGTGGTGTGCGATTCCGGGAAGTACGTTTCGCCGAAATATTTTCCTGCAAGGGGAAGCAGGTATAACAACAGGATGATCGAATACGTTGCGATCAAGCTGGCAGTTGTCTTGCGAAACAACGTCGAGCAAAACAACGCGAGGCTTGCGGTTGTCAGACAGCTGAGAGCGAAAATCACCAGATAACACGCGACGACGTGGATGCTGGATCGAATCTCGGGGACCAGCAGCGTCGCCAGTAGCAAGGGGAACAGCAGGAAGCCGGACAGCACGCTCGAAACGCGTAGCCCCGACAGTAACTTGCCCCACAGAATTTCCCACCAGCCAATCGTGGTGGTTAACAGCAAGTCCAGCGTCTGGCGTTCTCGCTCGCTGGTGACGCTGCCGGCCGAAAATACCGGGCCGATCAGAATGTTGAAAAGGATCACGTAGCAAACGTACCAACCGGCTTGCTCAGGCAATACAAACAGAAACGCGGCCATCATGAAAATTGCAAGGATCATGCTGATCTGAATCGCCAGCCGCAGCATCAGTGTGCCCTGCCCGAAGATTTCGCTACGCATTTCCTTATCGTAGATGGGATTTGCATTGTCGGGCATCAACGTTTCGCGAAGCGGAGGCGCAAACAGGCGATCGGGAAATTGATCTCGCTGGATCACCAGACCAACCGCATTGGATGCTTCGGTTTCCAGGTCGACAACTTCTTTTCCTTCGCTGCCAACATCCGGCGGATACAGCATCCTTGCACTGACGACATAAAACAGTGGAATCGTGATCGCTGCGGCGATGCCGGGAATGACCGTCACTGCCAGCTTCAGTCTCGTTTCGCCGAAATTGCTCAGCAACGCCCAGAACAGCACGCCCATCAAGGCCAGCGGTAGTATCATCAGATAGGAGACCACCAGCGAAGAACTGGTCCGTGAAAAAAAACTGCCGCACGCGACGCTGATCATGCCGAAGGTAATGGCACTCACGATCAAAGCGAGGTACGCCGCCAGAACTTCATAAAGCGAAACGCCTCCCAGCGGCAGGCACAACATCACGATGGGCAACGAGGCGAAAATCAAGATCGCCAGATGAGTCAACGCGGCAACCAGCTTGCCGAATACGATCGATTCGGGTTTGATCGGACTCGCCAGTAACATCTCATACGTCATCCGCTCTTTCTCGCCCGAGATGGCTCCTGCCGCAAAGCTGGGGGCCATCAGCGACGCAAGAATGTACTGACCGAGAAAGAACAAGTCGACCAGCTGACTGCTTGAGCCGGAGCTACTGGTCAGATCGAGGCGAATATTGTCTTTGGGCCACGCGAAGTAGACCACAGCCGCCAGCGCGACCTGATAGACCAACAACAGCACGAACGCGCGAGGCATTCGCAGGTTGACCAGCAGTTCGCGTTGTAAAACCGGATTCTCTAGCACGGCTCAGAGGTGTCTCGCTGAAAACTCTAATACTCCCTCGGGCTGATCCTCGCCTGGACTCTGCCCGGTAAACCTTGGATACGCAAGAAGCCTTCGGCGTCGTCCTGGTTGTACGAACCGCCGCCTTCCATCGTGGCAATCGCTTCGTCGTACAAACTGTTGGGGCTGGAGCGCTTGGAAACGATGATGTTGCCCTTGTACAGTTCCAGCGTCACGCTGCCCGTCACGTTCTTCTGAGCTTCTTTGTTGAAGGCCAGCAGCGAATCAAATTTTGGACAGAACCAGAAACCGTAGTAGACCATTTCGGCCACTTCGGGCGCCAGGCGATCGCGCAAGTGCATCAGATCCCGATCCATCGCCAGCTGTTCGATATAACGATGAGCGTCATACAGGACGGTCATGCCGGGAGCTTCGTATACGCCGCGACTTTTCATGCCGACGAAACGGTTTTCGATCATGTCGATCCGACCGACGCCGTTACGTCCTCCGATTTCGTTCAGCGTTTGAACAACCCCGAGCGCGGAGAGCTTTTCACCGTTGACGGCGACGGGGACTCCGGATTCGAAATCGATCGTGACCGTTTCAGCTTCGTCTGGTGCTTCCTGAGGTGAAACTCCCATGCCGAAGTCGACCAGCGCGACGCCGTTCACGTCCAGTTCTTCCAACTTGCCGGCTTCGTAGCTGATGTGCAGACAGTTTTCGTCGCTGCTGTACGGCTTTGACTTGGATGCCTTGACCGGAATGTTGCGATCTTCGCAATACTTGATCAGTTCGGTGCGTCCGGGGAACGCTTCCCGGAATTTTGGGATTCGCCATGGAGCAATCATTTCGACGTTCGCTTCCAGTGCTTCGGCAGCCAGCTGGAATCGGCATTGATCGTTTCCTTTGCCCGTTGCACCATGAGCATACGCCGTCGCGCCGACTTCCCTGGCGACTTGCAGCATGACTTTTGAGATCAGCGGGCGAGCGATTGAGGTGCCCAGCAGGTAAGGGCCTTCGTATTTCGCCTGCCATTGAAGAACCGGAAATGCGTAGTCACGGCAGAGTTCCTCCTGCACGTCAACAATCCGCGCCGAGGCTGCTCCGGCATTCTTCGCTTTGTCGAGAACCTCCTGACGGTCCTCTCCGGGTTGCCCAAGGTCAACGTAAACGGCGTGAACTTCATACCCTTCATCCATCAGCCAGCCTAAAATTACCGAGGTATCCAGGCCACCGGAATACGCTAAAACGCAGCTCTTCTTCATTTCGTTTGATCTCGTCAAAAAGTTATCAGTCTCTGCACGACTGGACGGTCTGGCCAATCGAGGGCACGCATTGTAGTTGAACTGTCGCCGGTTTAACATCGCCAGAGCAACAGCCGAGATTGCCGGCTCCGAGATTGCCGGCTCCGAGATTGCCGGCTTCGAGATTGCCGGCTGTTAGTGAATTCGAACCATTTAACCAGGTTAGCGGCAAAGGGAGACCTTTATGGTCAACAAACATCAATTTCAAATGCTGGCCAAAGCGTTCCGAGCCGGTAAGATCAGTTTGTCGGACTTTACCGAGCAGGCATATAATCCTCCGGCTGAGGAGAAAAACTCGAATGCGGCGAGCGTCGATGAAGCATCGCAGAACGCCAAGCCCGACGAATCATCTAAATCCTGAAGATTGCACCTTGGTGAGTCCTTATCACATTCCGTGTGATGTCGCAGCTTCGAGTCACGTCACTCACGAAATTCACTTGCTGATTTTGGAGCAGACCGATGAGTCCAAACGTCAACCTGCCAACAAGAGATGAACAGTCTCACAAAGGCGATTTTGGCCGAGTGCTGATGATCGGCGGTTCGCGAGGGATGTCGGGAGCGATCGCGATGTCAGGGATCGCTGCATTGAGGTCTGGATCGGGGCTTCTGAAAATCGCGACCCCTGATTCCATTCAGGATTCGGTTGCCGGATTTTCGCCTTGCCTGATGACCGTTGGAATTGAGTCGAAGAAAGGTCATTTTAATTCTGGTTCGATTGATCAATTGCTGGAGGAAGCGGAATGGGCGGACGTGGTTGCGATTGGTCCAGGCCTCGGGCGATATGATTCTCAACAGAAAATCGTTGAGACGTTTTACAGCGAACTTCCTCAGCCATTGATTGTGGACGCGGACGCATTAAACCTGTTGGCCGATAGCGAGGCGGCGTTGACGCAGCATAAAGGCTTGCGAGTGTTGACGCCTCATCCGGGCGAGTTTCAACGATTACAGGAATGCAAAACGACGGACCGTGAAACGATGGCGGATATGGCCGTCGAGATGGCTTATGAAGCTCAGGTGACGGTTGTTTTGAAAGGACATCGAACGCTGGTCACCGACGGGAACGAGCGATTTCTGAACCGAACTGGCAATCCGGGTATGGCAACCGCAGGTTCCGGGGATGTTCTGACGGGAGTGATTGCTTCGCTGGTCGGTCAGGGGCTTGATCCGTTCGAAGCAAGCCGGTTGGGCGTTCATTTGCATGGCATGGCAGGCGACATCGCGGCAGAAGCGGTCGGCCAGACTTCAATGATCGCAACGGATCTGATCGACTCGTTGCCTGCCGCGTTTTTGCAGTATCAGGGCTGAATGGACGTCGCGTAGCGAAGGCTAAATCATTGATGGCTGAGTCGGTTGAGCCATATTGTCGGAAGTGCTCTCGAAGATTTCGACGCCTTCGTTTTCGGGCGGTTGCCAGGCTTCGCCGCAATGTTCACAGGTTTCCCGATCCACTCGGGCCGATAGCTCGCAATGATAACATTTATCCAGAACCGGCTGGTGGTAACAGGCGATGATCGCCAGCCACGTTCCCCATCCGAGCAGCCCGCCCACGACGCTCCAGCAAACCGTTTGCGTTAGCGATAACCCACGACACCGGGTCAATAGGTACGCTCCGGCAGCTGCAATGAATGCCTGAAGTATTGCCGAGACCAGAAACGCAAACTGTATCGCTGAGTAGTCGTAAAACGCAGCCCAAAGGTTCATGCCGATAACAAGCGCCGGCGGAAGCGACCAGCCGAGGTACCGTTCGCTCAACCCGGCATTCGGGTTGGCAGGGTGCTTAACCTGTCCCGATTCTACGAACTCGCCGTCGACCAGATTGCCGTAGCCAGATTGGTTCTGCGTGTAGTCATGACGAACGAAAGCGTAGTTACCTTCAGCGGTACGCAACACTCGCAGTTGCTCAGACTCGCCAAGCGGATCAATTGGGAAGGTTTTCTGATCGACAATCTTTATTCGGGGTAGCTTGATCTGTTGGGTAAGATCGATTTCCTCATCAAACGCCTGGGGCATCGCAGCGTGTTCGTCAAGCGGCTCAATTTCGTGGCAGATCAACAAGTCATCGCTGAGTGTCCACAAAGCGGCGGGTGTTTCAACGTCCGCAAACAGTAACCCCATCGCCTCGATGCGCTTCTGGTGCTTCTGTGAATCGTCGTTTAGCAGCGGATAGGCTTTGAGTTCGCTACCATCGAATTGGTACAGGTCGCAGCCATCGACGAAGATTGGGTTCGTATCATTTGAAACCCATAATCTTTGTCCGCTGCTGATACCACGGGAAAACGAAAGATCCGAAAAATGACCAATCGCCTTGGCATGTTCATCAAAGCTACCTTCGGGCGTAACCGTCGTGACCAGTTGGTGGTTGCCGTAAATTAATATCCGGTCGTTGTGCTGAATCAGGTGGGCATTGCCAAAATTCAGCTTGTCGGTCCTGCAGGTGAGTTGGTTCGGAAACGGATCCAGCAAACGCGGAAGTGAAGCAGGCAGTCCCAGCAATCGTGTGCTGTGAACTTCCGGCCATGGCTCGGTCGTTTTTTGAAATTCATCATCCTGACTGAGCCCTTTTTGAAATCGCGTTATATGACTCCAGCTGTCTTTGTCATGCACCTTACGGAAAAACTGGAATTCGCCCTGCCGGTTCATGGACACTCGATCTTCAACGTAATCTTGGTCAGGCGTCAGGTACGATCCGGCAAAACTGAGTACGGTTGTGGTCAAGACGATTGCCGAAAGCGTCAGTCCGACTGTATTCGAGAAAGGGCCCGAAGAGGCTGATCTGCGAGGCAACAAGGCGTCTTGGGTCATCGCATGGCGGGCCGCCATGAACGCGATGCACGGAGGTAAAATAATTACGGTTGCAACGAACATGACAGAAAGAGGATTCCATCCCGACCCGTCAAAGGCAAACATCATCGAAAGGAAATAAATCGATGCCGCGACCGCCACCGCAGGTAGCAGCCGAGTTCCTGTCCAGCGTGCGTCGCGGTTGGCGACCCACATCGCCGTTGGGTGCAGCGAAAAAATGACCGTCGCGTGAATCAACGCGGGGACCATTTGCCACCCGGTGGTGGGCAGTCGTTCGAGCCCCCGCCATTCGAGATAGACAACGCACATCACAACAGCGGGCAGTAACGTTAGAACATAAGCGATGAATCCGGCAGCAATTTTCGCCCGGAAAATCTGGTTTGCTGGAACCGGTCGGTGAAACAAATAGCCTCGTGCATCATTACGGGTGTCCGGAAGCGACTGAAGCAGTCCAAAGCCAATGGCAATCAGTGCGGCCGCCAGGCCAAATTGAGAAATGATCGATTGGGTGAAGTCAGCACCCGAACCGATGCTGTTCGGTAATGTGATCCAAACCATCACAACCGCAATCACGATCCCCAGTGGAGCCCAGGGTAACGCGTCCCTGAGTTCCTTTTTCAAAACTGCGATCATTGGTCGGCTCCTTTCGAAACGCTTGCCGTTTGTTGAACAATGGGTTCGGAGAAAAATGAGCGGTCACCACGTTGGCGAGTCAGATAAGAAAGAGTCGCATCGCCAAGGGTCGTGTCGACTTTCTCCAGTTGCCCGTCGGAAAGTCGCTCCAGCATTGACAATGACGTCTGGTCAGCGTCGGCGATCGCCAGTTGCCAGTGGCTACCCAACTGTCGGGCTTCGATCAATCCGGGGATCGCATCAATGGCAGAGCGGTCTAGCTGCGAATTTGCCTCCAGAGAGAAGACGGAGACTCGTTCGATAAAATCTTCTAATGTCGTATCAACTTTCAAACGACCGCCAACCATGACCGCGACTCGGTCAGCGATTCGTTCGACATCATCCAGCAAGTGAGTGCTCAGCAAGACCGTTCGTTCGCCTCCACCCGCGAATTCGATCAGCGTTTCGTTTAACGCTCGTCGGCTGACCGGGTCCAGCCCAAGGGCCGGATCATCCAGAATCAGTAACTCGGGGTCGGGAGCCAAAACCAAAGCCAGCGAAACACCTGCCCGCTGGCCTCGGGACAAGGTGGATACCCGAGCTTTGGGATCAATCGCAAAGTGGCGGACGATTTCCTCAAACAGGTGATCGTTCCAAGTTGAATGGTTGGCTCGCTGGAAGGACTGACAGTCTCGAACCCGCATGGACGGATACAGAAAATGACCTTCGACCATGTAACCGATTCGAGATCGAATTGCGGGCGTCAGGCAAGTCGAGTCGTGTCCCAGAGTGACCGCTTTTCCACGAGTTGGGCTCAGCAGACCCATCAGAATTCGAATCGTTGTCGTTTTGCCGGCACCATTGAGTCCCATCAGGGCTGTGACCTTCCCGCGATGCACGTTCATGTCCAGGTCTTTGACAACGGGGTTTCTGCCAAAATAGCGAGTCAGTCGTTCCAGCTTGATCGCGGCCGTTTCCATGTCTGCTCCTTATGCCCTGGACATAGTTTTGAAGTGCTGCTTCAGTTCGTTCAGGATCGCTCGTTCGTCATAACCAAGCGTCAAAGCCTCGGCAACGAACGGCAGCATGGCCTCGTCGAAGCGGCGTTTGCGTTCCCGTTTCGTGTAGATTTCGCGACGTTTGGCAACAAAATAGCCACGTCCCTGCCGACCTTCGATCAGACCATCGCGAACCAGTTCGGCGTAGGCTTTAGCGATCGTGTTCGGGTTGACCACCAGTTCTGTGGCTAATCCTCGAACGCTTGGTAGCGGCTCACCAACCGGCAGCCGGCCTGTCGCGATTGCGCTGCGTAGCTGATTGGCGACCTGCCGATAGATCGGCTCTTTTCCGCCTGTGGTAATTTGGATGTGAAGCAAATTCAACCTCATTGCTGTATTAATGTGTGTAGTACAGTATGGTGTTTGCGATGCGGTGTCAAGAGTGAAACTTTCAGTACTCTAAAACCCCGATGGCATTTTCGAAGCGCAGGTTGAACAACTGACTTGCGTGAAAATCGCGTCGTCTTTGCGGCTCGTGCCGGTTGTTGTATCTGCGAGACTGGGGCAAGCGTTCCGCTAACGTTCCGGTGGTCGAGTGAATTGGTTTACTCTAGCCACTCGTTAATCGGTTTTTCGCGTTTTTTGAACGTTTTTCTTTTCATTCCACATTCGCTGTGTCATGATGAAGCTCTGCCTATTCGTCGCGTTTCCCATGTCATCTCGGAGAACTAATCGCTGAGTATGGCGCTTGATTGTTTGAGTAGTTGATCGGTTTTATGAATTGCGTTTTTTTCAACAGATTCGTTTTTCGACTTGTCTTGTTTTGGGTGGCTGGCTTCTTCATGTCGCAAACCCAAACTTGCATGTCTGACGATCTGGACACCGAAGTTGCCAGGATTTTTGAATCCAGATGTACGATGTGCCACGACGCACTCGGGGAAGACGCTGCCGCAGGCGACGTTGGCTTTTTGTTGCAGTTCGAAAAGTTGATTGAAGATCAGATCTACATCGATAAAGAATCACCCGAAGATTCGTATCTGCTGGAGATCGTTCCTGACACGATGCCCAAGTCTCGCATGCGAGATATCCACGGGAACGGACCGTTGTCTGACTCTGAGCTTGCTTCGTTTCGAAAATGGGTGGCTCGGGGTGGCCCGAGTGCGGATTATCTGAAACAGAACAGCCGAGCCGTTCGCCCGTTGATTCGACGCGATCAAGTTGTCGCAGCGGTTACGGCTGATCTGAGTCAGCGAACCGGGCACGACTTGAGAAACAGCCGGTATCTGACCATCGACAATTTGCACAATCTTGACAGCGTCGATTCGGAGCAGTTGGAGCTCTATCGTGCTGCCATCGTAAAAATGTTGAACAGCCTGTCGTGGGAGCCGGACGTTGTTCAGGTCGAGCCAATTGATGAACACGAGACGGTCTATCGAATCGACTTGCGACAGATGGGGTGGACGGCATCTCAGTGGGATATGATTACTCAGCATTATCCCTACGCGATCAAGTTGCGTGGTGGCGACGCGGCCGCGATCTATCAAGCGACCTCATCACAGTTGCCAATCCTGCGTGCTGATTGGTTTACCTTCGCAGCGACTCAACCACCGCTCTATCACGTGCTGCTGGGCATTCCAGATCACCTGGGACAGCTTGAAAAACGTTTGTTGGGGCATCGGAATGCTCGGCTGAACAATATCCGTCGCGGCAAGGCTGTTCGAGCCGGCTTCGGTGACTCGGGCGTGTCGGTCAACAATCGAATGATCGAACGTCATTCGGCAAGTTCTGGCGGATACTGGATCAGCTACGACTTCGGTACGAATACCGGATCGGCCAACCTTTTTGATTTTCCACTTGGACCGAAAGGGACATGGCGAAACGATCGATTTTCGCAGTTCGAGTTTGATCATGATGGTGGTGAAGTCATTTTCAATCTGCCCAATGGTTTTCAGGCATACGGATTGTTCGATGCGAAGGGCAATCGAATCGATGTCGGGCCGACGAACATCGTTCATGACGACACGATGACCGGTGGAGCGATTATCAATGGAGTTTCGTGCATCAGTTGTCACGATCGAGGGATGAAACCGGAAAGTCGCAGGCAGCTGGTGGGCCTCGATCGGATTCGGAAGACCACGTCGTCCAACTTTCGTCGCTTCGATGAAGATACTCGGATGCAGATACAGGAACTTTACCCCGAAGGCAAAGTGATTGCCGATCTGATGCGGGAGGATCGCCAGCGATTCATGAGAGCAATGGAGAACGCGGGCGTTCGGGAAACGAAGGACGAACCTGTCCGCGCGTTGTTCAACCGTTTTATTGCGGATCTCAGCCTGCCATCGGTGGCGGCCGAGCTTGGAATGACGGACAGCGAACTGGAGCAAAAACTCAAGTCCGATAGTGAAACGCGTGTGATTCTTGCTCGTCTTGAGGATGAGGGGATCAAGCGTCAACTGTTTTTGGGGGCTTATCGCAAGATCGTGAATCTGACTGGAATCGGAACGGTCTTGGAATCCACGCCATTGGCTGCTCCGTTCTTCGGGGCTGCTGCTGCCAGCGAGACTGACAACCCATGGAGCCAACGCGGGTCGCGGACAGGAATTGATTTGATCGATCAGGACCACCAAAGCGGGGCACTTCAGATCCATTTGACAACCGTGGATAACCAGCGGCATTTTCAGGATGGCGAAGAGCTGAAAATCGAACTGACAGCCAACGCAGATTGCTACGTGTCCGTTTTGTCTGTTGACTCGGCGGGTGATGTGACATTGTTGGTTCCGAATCAATGGCATCCCCAGGGGCTGCCGCTCAAGGCGAATCGAAAGTCCGTTTTTCCGACCGCTGCGATGGGCTTTTCGTTTTATGCTCAAGCTCCACACGGCAAGACGCTGCTCAAGGCGGTCGCGACGACTCAACCGTTGCCATTGGCCGGTGCTGAAGCATCTGAATTTCAACGAGAGCCACTGATCAGTTTCGGTAACACCAAGGACTTGAGAACCTCGGCGGCTTCCAATGCCAAGGCGATTGGAGTTCGTGGGGTACCTGTGAATGGTTCTGTCGCTGAGAGCCGTTTTGATTTGACGCGGCATTCGCCCGATACGTTTTTACCTTTGAATTCATGGGCTTCTGCTCGGTTTACCGTGACGACCCATCCGAAGTAAGTACCTTAAATTCAGCACGTTAGTTTTTGATTCCACTTGGAAGCAATCATGTTTCATCCTCAAAAAAATTATACGGCTCCAGCCCTCACGTTGATTCTGAGCATTGCCGGACTTGCGAACAGCTGCTTTGCCGTTCAGCAGGGAAAAGCGATTGGTGTTCGTCAGGCTTTGAAAAAGCTTCCCGGTAATATCGATCAGGTTCCTGATCGTCATGCCATTATCATTGGCGTGGGCGACTTCGAGGCGAACAGGAACACCGACCGGAAAGACGATATTCCTTCGCTGCCGCAGTGCGATACCGACGCGGAAGTCCTGTACAGCGTCTTGACCGATCCGGGCAAGGGAATGTTTGAAAAGGAGAACGTGGTTATCCTCACAGGCAGCGATGCGACCAAAGACAGAATCATGGAAGAGCTTGATGAACTTTCAAATCGAATCGACAAGGACGATCTGGTCGTCGTCTACTTTTCAGGGCACGGCGCAACTGACAGCAAGGGGCGTGCGTTCTGGGTGACTTACGACACGGAAATCGATCGATTGTTTGCGACGGGGCTTTCGCAATTGATGATCACTGACATGGTCAAGCGGCTGATCGCATCGCGAGTTGTGACGATTATTGATGCGTGTTATGCGGCGTCGACGGCGAACCTCGCTTCGTCAAGTAAGGCGCCACTGATCAATGTGAAAGAGCTGTACACCGATTTTTCTGGCAAAGGTCGGGTAATCATTGCTGCCTCGGATGGAAGCGAGCAGTCAATGGTCATTACCAAACCTGACCACCCTGGTAACGGTCAGTCGGTTTTTTCTTGGCATTTGTCACAAGGTCTTTCAGGGGCTGCCGACGCCAATCAAGATGGTGTGATCACGGTTGACGAAATCTGGGATCACGTCAAAGGGCGAACCTCGGCGACGGCCAGAAAACTGCGCGGCAAACAGACTCCAACGATCAAAAGCGACATGGTTGGCCGGTTTCTGTTTTCGGTCAACGCCGACGTGCTGGTGGGCAACTATGAAAAACGAATCAACCGAGAACAACAACTGAGAACGTTTGCACTCGATGAACAAATAACTGTCGAGCAATATCGGGAAGCTGCTTCGTTGCTCGGCAAAGATCCGACTGAACTCAATCGCGAATCGAGAGAACGGCGGGAGATCTATTTGCAA
Organism: uncultured Pirellulaceae bacterium; assembly: GCA_964468915.1. GTDB lineage: Bacteria > Planctomycetota > Planctomycetia > Pirellulales > Pirellulaceae > Mariniblastus. The sequence goes on along the minus strand of CAYXWX010000075.1, from coordinate 6,831 downwards.
GTGGCCGACGGCGAACTGACCGTGTCCCGAGTGACTCGTGCCTTGGCGCTGGTCAAACCGATGGTGGTCGCCAAGCCGAAGCCGAAACCAGAACGTTCGCCACCCGCAGTCAAGTATCGTCCACCTCCGACGGTTGTGAAAAAGCGTGAACCAGCGAAAAAACAGGCTCAGCTGGGGGTTGCTCAGTACAACACGCTGGGCATGAAGCTGACCGGTATTCCTGCGGGTGACTTTCTGATGGGAAGCTACGAATCTGCCGAGCAGGTCGCTCGGGCTTTCTTGCGTGAACAACCGAACACGTTCTACAACGAACATCCGTTGCGGCGAGTGATGATCAACCGAGGCTTCTTCATGGGCACGACCGAGGTCACTGTCGGTCAGTTTCGGGCGTTCGTGAATGCGACCGGCTATCGGACGCAAAAGGAAAAAGGAGAAATGGGCGGAGCGGCGACTTCGGTGAAGTTCGACGATTCATCCACCTGGCGTAGTCCCGTAGGACAACCGGCCAACGATCGTCATCCGGTTGCGGTCGTCACGTACAATGATGCGGTCGCGTTCTGCCAATGGTTATCGCGGAAGGAAGGCAAGACCTATCGATTGCCGACGGACGCAGAATGGGAATACGCAGCCAGAGCGGGAACGAAAACTCGTTTTTGGAATGGAAACAGCATCAGGAAACTAACCGAGGTCGCGAACATTCCTGACGCCAGTCACTTTCGCGTTTCGAACACAATCAAAGCGGACGAGCTTGGTTATGCGTACAGCGATGGTGACGACGGCTTCGCAAGTTTCGCTCCGGTAGGAAGCTTTCGCGCAAACCCATGGGGACTGCATGATGTTCATGGAAACGTCTGGGAATGGTGTACCGTCGCCGACTTGAGCAGTTTGCGGTTGAACGACACTTACAATGTCGCGGTCATTCGAGGCGGGTGTTTTTACTGACGGATGGCCCTCCAACGCTCAGCAGTTCGCTGGGCCAACAAAAAGAACAACACGGGTCAGAACGTCGGATTTCGAGTGGTGCTGGAGAACTGATTTTCTGTCCGAGCGATTCTGTC
>CAYXWX010000075.1:0-5673 GCA_964468915.1 uncultured Pirellulaceae bacterium | reverse complement strand
ACGTCGGATTTCGAGTGGTGCTGGAGAACTGATTTTCTGTCCGAGCGATTCTGTCCGAGCGATTCTGTCATTTGAAATCTATCCCAATCCTGCAAAAGTAGTCACGCCCCGAAGCATCACTGCGTGTTGATTTCATCGCACACCACCGCTTCAGCGAGGGATCGTTCGTCCCTCACTGACGTTTCAGGCTTTGATTTTTTGCATCGAAACGATGTTTGGCACTCAATCAGCACGCTGACGCGTCGGATTACAAAGCTCTGGGACAGGTTTTTTAATCTTGATAAGCGCCAGACGGTCGCACCGCGTGTCGGACGGGTGGATGTTGATAGGTGTGAGCCGCACCGAGTTCTTTCATGATGCTCGCACACTCCATCCGTTTATCTTCGCCACCCGGGACGATCAAAATCGACTTCCCTTCGTCGAGCAGTTGTTGATAGTCGACCGGATCAGGAAGCTCGATTGCTCGATTGGTTTCATCGACTGCTGCCACGCCTCCGATGAACGCACCGGCAAGCGCTCCTGCGATGGGAGCAGCAACGTTCAAGCCGGGGACAGCGAACAACAGCAAGCCTGAACCGACGCCAATGGCCGAACCTTTCCACATGCCGCTTAAAACGTCGATATCATCGATATGGTCAATGTCTTCGTAAACAATCGCGGGGATTGCTGATTCGCCAGACGATTGTTTTTTTGACACTCGCTGAATTGCGAAGCCGGAATTCTTCATCGCTGCGGCTGCTTTCGCAGCCAATTCCGGGCTGTCGAAAACTCCGACCGCAGCTTCGATGTTTGGAGCTTCAGGTGAATCTTTTGTATGCATATCTACCTCGTAATTTAATGAAACGTTCCCGAACAGAGCAACGCGAGTGCCAGGCGGATTCCGGCCTCGATTACGTGAAGCTGGAGCCTCACACGTCTGAGTTTTTGAGCCGGTATCGAAAGCCGGTAACTTCCAAAGCCTTGGATTGAGCCGGTCTTGGGATCGCAGCTAGCCGATTACCGTTTTCGTTTAACCGAACACAAATCAATCCGGCAACTCCGGCGAGTTGTTAAAGTTGTCACTGGTCGCTTTCGCCCCAGCTTGGTTTCGACACGATCAGATGAATGTGGGCAACGGGCCACCGGCATGGAGTTTTCAGCAATGAATGCATCGACTTGTCAAAAATGACCACGGCACAGGAGTTGCCTCAATGCTGATACGGCACAATTCTGATACGGCACAGTTCTGATTGTTGACCGTCATGTACCTCAAGAATTGCCAAAATTGCCAATCTTCGTTTGCAGCGTTTCTGCAATGACCATTTCGATACCGACCTACTTACCGAATGCGAACACGTCTTTTAAATATTTGGGAATTTTTCAGGAACAGCTTTTGGTTTGTTCCTGCGGTGATGATGTTCGTGGCGATCTTGATGGCCGCGGCCTTGATCTTTTTCGATGCGTCTTTCAAAGAGTCGGCTTACAACGATCAATCGTGGATTCAGATGAATCCCCCCGCGGCCCGATCCATCCTGTCATCCATCGTCGGGGCTATGGTGACGTCGACGGGCGTTGTGTTTTCAATCACCGTCGTCGCTTTAACGCTTGCATCATCTCAGTTTGGTTCGCGTCTGATTCGCACCTATCGAAATCGACGCAGCACCCATTTCACGCTCGGAATCTTTGTCTCAACCAGTCTGTTTTGTATCCTGACTTTGGCATCGATTCGCGAAGCTGAAGCTTATCGCTTTGTTCCCACGACTGCGGTTGCTGTCGGCATTATGCTTACGATCGTTTGCCTCGCGACTCTGATCTACTACATCCATGATATCTCAAACGCAATTCAGGCTCCCAACGTGATCCTCTCGTCGGCGACCGATCTGGATGTCGCAATTGAACGTATGTTCCCCGACCGTCTTGGGGAGCCCGCGAAATCGCCGAATTCAAGTGAACAGGACACGGCAAGCGAGCAACCGTCGGATCATGTTGTTTTTCGAGATCCGGATCTCAGCGTTTGTTGTTGCAAAGAAGGTTACCTTCAAGCGATCGAGAACGAAACCATTGTTCGTCTTGCCCGTGAGTCAAAAGCTATCGTAAAGATTGTCCAGCAGCCGGGTGACTTTGTTTCAGAGCGTTCAACGCTTGCGGAAGTGTTTGAGTTGCCAGGCGGCGAATCCGACGAACAGCTCGAGCAGTTAAACAGAAACATTCAGAACGCGTTCATCGTTGGCGTAACGCGTACCCCGACTCAGGACGTGCGATACGCGTTCAACGAGTTGACTGAAATCGCGATACGCGCACTCTCGCCCGGCATCAACGATCCGTTCACCGCGATCACATGTGTTGATCGAATCGAAGCTGCCTTGCTACGACTGAAATCCAGAAAGCGTCCTGACCCGTTTCGGACAGATGAAACGGGGCGGCTGTGTGTGGTTGCACTGCCGGTCACTTTTGAGGACTGTCGAGACGGGTCGCTTGGGATGATCGCCGCCTACGTTGAAGATTCTCCGCGAGTGAAGCGAAGGCTGGAAAAAGCCATGCAGCGAACCGCGGATGAGCCCGGACCAGAGTAATTGTAAAGCTCCCTGACGTCTCCCTTACTTTTATGACGCGGCGGGGTCAAACAGGACGTTGAAGGTCGAGTGTTGAAATCGCACTCCGACTTGGAAAACGAACGGGTTCCTCAAAAGTTATTCAAGAAACGTCGCAAAGCGCGCATACCGCACAACGGTCGTCGCGGTTCGACGTTTTAAAAGCAGCGGTCAGCTTGGCTTATCGCAAACCAGTTGTGATTCGAGTTCAGAGATTCGCGACGTCTGTTGTAGTCAAGTGAAAAACGAATCGTTCTGCTCAGAGAATCTGGCGATGGCTGTTTTGGATGGAGATTCATTACGGGTTATGGAAAGCGTTGAGTTAATGAACAACCATTCCAAATACACTTTTGCAAAGGAACGTCATGGTAAATCCCGAACACACAACGAACTGGCCTGACTTAGCCATTGGCCTCTACGACCGTCTGACGGGTAGAAACGCTGAGATCACTTACGATTTCGACAACTTCAATTTGAAGGTTCCCAGTGGTACGGGCCCCAACGCTGAGCATGCCGAATGGGTAATTGGCGGACAGCTGAAAATTCGAACCTCAGATACCAGTTCAGCCCCAAACTGATCATGACCGGTCAATTGGTTGGCACCGCAAGTGATCGACCGGTCGAAGTAAGGTTTCAAAAGAAGAAGATTGAGTTTCGCTTCGACGGGTTTCGGTCAGCTTGGCGAAACCGAAAGATCGATGTCGCTTCCATTGCAACCATGATCAAACTTCTGAGGAAAGGTGCTTTTTCAGTTGATGTGGTAGTCGGTAATTTCAGATTGGAGCTGCTTCCGATTCCCTCGCGAGCCATTCGTTACCTTTCCCCCGGTCTGTACCGAGTTTTAATAAAAGATCGATCTTGAACCGACTGCCGGCAGGCTTTTTCCCGCTGTTCATTCTTTCAGTCGGCAGACTTCTTGTCTGAGTGGCCGAGGTCACGTTCAGGGTCGATTCTATCACGAACACGTTGCTTCAATTCTTTGGCTTGTGGAAATCCATTTTCGACTTTGCGGTCCCAGACGACAGTCCCATTTGCGAAGACTTGGAATTGACCTGATTCGCCGGGAATCAAAGCAACTTCACCGACCGAATGTTCGAACGTCGAAAGTAACTCCTGCGCCAGCCATGACGCACGCAGCATCCATCGGCACTTGGTGCAATAACGGATTTCAACTCGGGGATCAGCCATGGCAGTTCCGATTTTAACCGTGGTTTTTAAACAAGTGTTGATGCGGGTGGAGTTCCCTTGAAAAGAATCTAATCAATACGCTGGAGATCGCAATCGGCGGTTAATATCTGCGTCGAACGATAAGCCCTTGTGTTGCCTCGACTTAGCGATCCGTCGGGCTTTGAGGAAGTGCAAGGCTTTGCGTGATACGGACTTCTCGAGTGATAAAACAGTCGGATGGACAACCCAGAACCAGCATGGGCTGCTACACTCATTCAGGCCGAAACTGATACGTTGCTTCAGATCGAAATGGTCAGTGGTTTCGTATACGCTGGATATTATTTTCAGTTGTCTCTGCGGTTGCCCGGTTGTTCCACAGACACTTCATTCGAGTTGCGAGAAAAAACCGATGATAAATCATACCCTTGCTGCTGAATGGGTTGCTTTTGCCACACGGCTCAGATTCTTGAGTGTTGTCTGTCTGTTCGCAGTCATCTCGAGCCCCTTGGCCCACGGGCAAACGTGGCAAGCAGGATTGCAGGGCACTTTTCCTGCGGGCGCAGGGCCCAGTGTTCCGTCGATTCGATACCGCTACTATTTGCCAGAAGGTTTTAATTCAAATCAAGAGTACCCGCTTGTGCTGGCGCTGCATGGATCGGGGCAACGCGGCACGGATAACAATCATCCGCAAACCGGCTTTCCTCCGCTCATAGAAAAAGTTTACAGCGACTACCCAGCGATTCTGGTGATCCCGCAAATCCAGAGTGGATCATGGTCGCCAGACAACAATCCTTTCGATCTGACACCAGGACTGCTGGAATTTTTCCTCGATTTTTTCCCTATCGATGAAAACCGACTTTATGTTACGGGGATTTCCATGGGTGGTTTCGGAACTACGACTTACCTCGAGTACTTCAACGTCGAAAACCCGAATGGGCTGCGTTTTGCGGCCGGAGCCCCAAGCGCTGGTGCAAATGTTTCTTCTGATGCCGCGGAAGAACTACGCAACACCCCAATCTGGTTTACTCACAACATCGGCGACCCTGTTGTTGATTTCGGTTTTTCTCTCGAAGCATTCAACACAATCGCTGGCTTCTCAACGGATCGACCATTTATGGCGAACGCTCCCAGTGGATCGATGGGCGGTAGTCTCGCGGAAGTCGGACTGACACGCTTCACCGCTTTCGATGTGAACAATCACAACTCGTGGGGACCAACCTACCGTTCCGATGAATTTTATGAGTGGATGTTCAGTCAGACTCTGACCTCGCTGCCCGAACTGACAGGCGATTTCGACGGTGACAACGATGTGGACGCCGATGACATCGACTTCTATCGTGGAATGATTGGTTCCGATGCAACTGGCGAACTCGCTCAGGCAGATTTTGACGGAGATGGTCAAATCACTTCTGAGGATTTGAGAATTCACGTCGAGACCCATGTTCAAACCTCGAATGGGCAATCGGGAACATTCTTGGGTGACTTGGATCTGAATGGAACGGTTGACGTTTTGGGCGACGCCTTCACTTTGGTTGGCAGTTTAGGAAATACCGTTGTCAGCTACTCTCAAGGAGACATCAATCTTGACGGAGCGGTCAGCGTTCTGGGGGATGCGTTTGTGTTGATCGGAAACCTGGGCAGGACCAACGAACCTTGAGATCACTTGAAGAGCCGTGTCGCCGTTTGCCACACAAAAGTAGCGTTCGTTCACGGAGCAAAAGGTGACCAACACCGAACTTGTTCTTCCCATCGTTTCAGGTATCCATCCCAACCTTTTGACTGGGAAGGCACTGCGCGAAGTTCAAAAGTGCAGGCAGGGATCCAGTCGACTGTGCCGATACATCCGCGAGATCGAAACGCGTTGTTGTTGTGAAAGAAAAAAGGCAGCTCGAGCGGAGGGGAAGACTGCGGTAACAGAACTTCCCTCCCGCTCTCG
>CAYXWX010000074.1:11248-22947 GCA_964468915.1 uncultured Pirellulaceae bacterium | reverse complement strand
CTAGGAAATATCCGGGCTAATAGAACTCTTCCTGCTCATCCAACTGGCCGACTTTGACCTGCCCCGAGTTGTTAGCCTGCCAGAATTTACCCGTGGTAACATCCAATGCGGTCAACCATTGGTCGCCGTAGCAGAAAGTGTCAATTACTTTCAGGTGACCAAAGTCAAGGATTTCTCCATCTTGTTGCGGTGTGTGACCGACGATCGCAATTTTTCCATTGGTATGCAGTCCGGGGGGGAAAGCGGTGACGTGCTGCCAGAACAACAGTTCATCGGGCTGATCGGCCAAAGGAGTGCCGGGATCGTAGTTCGCGTGAACGAAAAAATGACGATCCGTCTCGTAAAAACGCACGCAATGGCTGAGGAAACTCAAGTGATGTTGAGGGATGTTCTGGACTCGCCCACCATAGCTGGCCAGCGTTGAATTGCCGCCGTGAGTTAACCAGAACTCGAAATCCTCATTGCCGTTCTGCAGTGCCTTGAACATCATGATTTCATGATTGCCAATCAAGGGTACGAATCGACAATCCGTTACCAGATTGACCAGCGTTTCAATCACCTCATCGGATTCAAGTCCTCGGTCGACATAGTCACCCAAGCCGATAATAGTGTCTTCAAATGTCGGCTGAATCTCACGGAGCAAAGCCCGCAAGGCGGTGCAGCAACCGTGAATGTCTCCGATAGCGATAATACGTGACACGGGAAAGGAGCAAACCAGAATTGAGAAGACAGACTAAACAAGGATGACCACCCACCTGAATCAGGGTGAATCTTCCACGGTGGGTCGGTGCATCAACCGAGAGCACAATCGTAACGATATCCCGTTGTGGGGCAAGGTTAGTAACACCTGATCGAAGTCGTATTCTCGCATTGATCTGCGAGTCCGATAAGGAATTTTACGGAGTCATATCTGCCGGTTGAAGCACGCGAATTCGAGCCTCGATTCCGGGTGCCAGTAATCGATTTTTCACGCTTGTCACATCGAGCCCGATTCTGGTTGAGCGAATCAGAATCGGCGCTACGTTTGACCGCAGGGTCATGCTGGTGCCTGAGGTCTTGAGCGAGTACTTGATTCCGCCGGGTTGCCGCAGAAAGTTCGTGTCGCGTACCGACAGGTCGATCAGCGGGGCGTCGGTTAGTTCGAATTTCCAAATGATGTCTAAAGTAGCGTGGTGTCGGGGTGACGGGGCGGCCGAAACCAGTTTCAAGATGATGGGGGAGCTATTAACGCTCACCCGAATTCCGGACTGAAGATGCGGAGCCGCAACCTTGGCAAAGGCCTCGATCAGCTTGATCTCGTTCACCAGAGTGCCGTCCTCAGGCAGGTTCAAGTCTTTGTCTGTCGGCAAGCCGCTTGCCAGTTCTGGCGATGGTTGCTGGGGAACTGGGGTGGTCGTCCCGGTTGATGGTTGGTGTGAGCTTTGTCGGTTTGAGCTATCTTGCTGAAATTTTTCGTACAGCTCTCGATCGTCCGGCCAACGATGGCGAAACTGCTCCATGGTCGCGTCGTTCAAGCCAATCGAGTACTCGATCTTACCGACTTGATCGCGAACGCGTACTGCCACCGTCCGTTCGACGTAACCATCCTCAAACTGATGAGCTGCGGCCCTGTTGTTCCAGGTCCCGACGAGGACCAGCAACATTCCAATCAAGCAGAGCGATGGATAAAAACGGGAAGGGGCTGACATGGCCGCAAGGTGATAGCTATTCGAGATGGTGGAAACGAGTTATCATAAACGAGCGTCGAGCATTCAGGGTAATGGATGACACGATCAAGTTGTTAAACCGTCTTTGTCCAGCGAGTTGATTTAATCGCAACCCGCTGTGTCAGCGAGAGATCTTTCGTCCCCAACTCACGTTTCGGTTTTCGAGTTTTGCATCGACATTATGTTCGCCACTCAATCAACACGCCGTGTCGGCTCGGGTTCTTGAAACTTTGTCAATGCGTGAAGCTGCCATGCCCATGACTGCAAAAGAAATCCTTGATCGAGAATATTTGCAGATTCGATCGAATATATTGGACATTGCGTCGGCTCTGGATCGGCAGGACCGAGCTGTTGGCGAGTTGACCGAGGATCGACGCCGACAATTACTTGAGCGAGGCATTTCGATTCTCAGCTCTGGCTCCAAAGATCGGGCCGCTGAGGTTCAGCTTCTTTTTTCTCGCGAATACGATCCCGCGTGGCGAAAGAGTTGAGTGATCCGTGTCTTTCGGCCAGTTGAACGCACGCCCGTAATCAGACGCACGCCTGTAAACGCTGGCTTCTTACATTCTATCAATTTTTCCTTTTCACCCACTGCCAAATGTATTACATCGACCCGCACATTCACATGGTTTCGCGGACGACCGACGACTATGAAACGTTAGCGAAGATGGGGTGCGTGGCAATCAGTGAGCCCGCGTTTTGGGCCGGATTTGATCGAGGCAGTGTCGATGGCTTTCGCGACTATTTTCGGCAACTGACCGAAGTCGAACCCAAACGTGCGGCCGCTTACGGCATTCAGCATTTCACTTGGCTTTGTATCAACGCCAAGGAAGCCGAGAACGTCTCGCTTTCCAGAGATGTGCTGGAGATGATTCCTGAGTTTCTCGACTGCCCCAACGTGCTGGGGATCGGTGAGATTGGCTTGAACAAGAACACGCCCAATGAAGCCACGATCTTTCAGGAGCACATGGAACTGGCTGTGAAACACGATCAGCAAGTGTTGATCCACACGCCTCACCTGGAAGACAAATATCAAGGCACAAGGATGATTCTGGATATGTTAGCAGATCACTCCTCGATGGACCGGACTCGAATCCTGGTCGACCACGTGGAAGAGCACACCGTCGAACCTGTTTTGGAAGCTGGCTATTGGGCAGGGATCACCTTGTATCCGGTTTCAAAGTGCACGCCCGCGCGAGCCGTTGATATCATCGAACGCGTCGGCGATGAAGCGTGCAGTCGACTGTGCGTGAATTCGGCAGGTGATTGGGGACCGTCGAAGCCGACTGCCGTGCCCGATCTGATACTTGAGATGAGAAGGCGGGGGCACGCCGAGTCATTGATTCGAAAAATTGTCTTCGACAACCCACGAACGTTCTTCCTGCAAAGCAAACACTTCGATTTGCTTGATCCAGCGACTCGAAACGAGTAGCACCCATCCGCTTGGCGTTTTGGAAGTTGCTGGCCGGTCGGTTTGTTGGATCCTGCTGAGGAAAATCGGCTTCCTGTTCGTTGACACCACACATTGTCGAACTGGATTCGATTCAAAGCGCCAGTGCAAGCGAAACGAAAGCTGCCAAGCCTCACCACAGACGAATCATGGATTTGGGGTTTCCACGTATTCACCTACAGAAATCACAGTCGCCCCATCTGGCAGGACTGTCCCGGGAACGAGTTTAGGTGTTGGCCCGGCCGTTTCGGATCTCGGATGCACCGATTCCGATTGTGATTGCAAGACACTTCGCATTGCGGAATCGATTGGTGCCGCGAGTTCAGGCGATGCTGAAGATGTTTCCGCCGGCAACGCGACATGCTGGTTGCCGGTAACCATGTGTGGTCGAGCATGTGGGTAAGTTTGTAAGTGGTATCCGTTTGTTGCAGGCGTCCAGTTGTGTTGAACCACCGGCGGCGTCGAATAGTACGGATAGGTGTATGTCGTACTGTAGCCGGACCGCGAGCCGTGATAGCCAGATCCGTATGTAGAGAAATAGCGGGTCGTCCCGTACTGCTGAGTGGTATGGCCGGGTCGGTGTTTCGAGTACGTGCTGCTTGACCTGAATGAGGGACCGCCGTCGAACGGCCTGTCACCGACGTTGGGGCCAAACCCGTCATCAAATCCGGGAAGACCGTACTCCATCATGAATGCCAAACGGCTTCGTCCGAAACCGCCGTTTCCAAATTGCGCGACTGCGGAATTCGTGTCGACAAGAAAAAGCAGTGTGGCGACCATCGTGGCGACAATGCACTGGCGGAACTGATTTGCTGATGAATTCATCGATGTACTCGCAATCGGATCTGTGAAGGATGTGAATATTGTGAATTTTCTTATTCGTAAAGATCTCTGGGGCCAACTTGCACCCAACAACAACTTCACTTCTTTTGCGCCAGTTCGGCGACCTGGATTGCCGATGCACACGGCATGCCCGTACGTTTTGAATTGTTTATAAGGCCGTGAAGCCGTGAAGTTTCGGACCTGCAGGCCTGCAATGCTTCAGCAAGCGCCACACTTTCGACAACATGATGACGTCACTCCGACAACAACGACTGATTCGGGAAGGTAGCCAGACATACAGCATCAACGACTCGGTCGATCGGCGATCCATCCCAGCTGATAGTCACCCGGTTTCCGGCGAGTTGCTTGATCCGATGGTCCAGCCGGCTGGCAAACAATGGCCCTTTCAACCATGCGTTTCGTGTGCATGCGGACTTCGATCGGTCGGCGTTCAGGCTCGTTCCGTTTCAGGTTTCCCATAAGCAGAAACGAAATCAACATCCAGATTGTCAGACGAGATTGAAATGTACGTCGCTGACAAGAAGTTGGAAATCGAATTCTTCAAAAATCCTGTTTTTCGGAACGATACCCATGAGTTCGCGATAGCAGTTGCATTGCGTTGCAAGAATGCAACACGATTACAACACGCGGTCAACCTGTTTGCCATTCGCATCGTTTCAGCGACGAACACTGGATGGAAGCGGTTCTGGGGGCTGAGAGATAAACAGGCTGATCACCTTTGCCATGGGATTGGATCGACGCGATAGTATTTTTGCAAAAGCGAAAACAGACGCGCGTGGTCACGTTCGAGCTCTATGGGGCTTTCAAAAAATGTCTCCGATGCGACTGCGAAAAATTCGGCCTGGTTTGTCGCTCCATAGGAATCGAGCAGTGTTGGGCGACCTTGCTGGGCCGCGTCAACCAGTCGTTCGAACTCCTCGTCCACAACCTGTTGCCATGCGTCGGCGTCATCGGCAGAATCGAATGCGATATTGCCGCCCATTTCGCCGTCGAGTCCATCCAACGCATGAGCGAATTCGTGAATGACGACATTTTTTCCATCGTTTTCGTTTCGTCCTCCCTGCAGCGCGTCTTGCCACGAAAGAACGATGGGGCCGCCCTGCCACGCTTCACCAGAACGATGTTCCACTCCACCGGACAAGTAACCAGAACCCCGACTGCGTTGGAATGCGCGTGGATACAGAAGGATCGTGCTCACGTTGTCAAAGTAAAATTCACCGACGCCCAGTAACATCAGGCACGCGTTGGCGGCAACCACCAATTTCATTTCATCCTGAACTTTCAGACCTTCGCAACCTTCCCAGTGCTTCTCTGCCACAAAAACTTTGACTTTCTGCTGCAAACTTTGACGCTCACGATCTGAAAGTCTCCGAGTCAGACGAACGTTGCGATCGAGATAAAGAGACCATTCGGGTGGCCAGGGGGAATCTATCAGAGAACGACGTCGACGTGTTCGAATCCATGGAAGCCAGTCAAACAATATCGGGTCCAGTTCGCTGTACAGGGGATAGTGGTGAAGCGGTTGCCACAATGCATATTCTTACCTCATCAGTCGAATGCGACGAGATGAAGTTGGGACAAGCCGGGGTTTTGGGAGGGTAATCAGGGTTCGTGGCGTTGTTGGTTGATCCGTGGAAGCGTTACAATGCGGTTTGGTCGGCATTCGCTATTGCGCAACCTTTTGCGAAACGTAACCCACCCGTCTCTGTACGTCCACTCTGGTCAATAAACTGATATGAAGAATGACCGAGCAATTGGACCGGTTTCACGTGCCTCGAACGCAAGGTTGGAAACCGTACACGCTGAGTCCAGCGAACAGGAGCAAGGGAAAAGTTTCGAAGATATTCGCGACAGGGCTCCGGTTGCATATTTTTCGCATGACCAGAGCCATCGAGTTCATGAAATAAACCAACGTGCGATGAATCTGTTTGGCCTTGGGAATTCTCCACGTAAGGAGCTGACTCTTCAAACACTGATTTCTGAAAAATCGTTGGCCCTTTTTGAGTATCACTTGAGACGAGCAGTTGAGTGTGATTCGTTTTCATCGGTTGAGCTCACTCTACAAGCCAACTCCGAAAGTCCCGTGACGGTCTTCGCAGAAACATCAGTCGTGGGACCGGGCAAATTTCAGACGGTCATGGTGGACATCTCTGCGCGAAAGCAGATCGAGTTCGAACGCAATGAGTTTGACAACAAGATTCAACAGTCTCAAAAGCTGGAGATTCTTTACCAGCTTTCCGGCGGGATCGCGCATGACTTCAATAATCTTTTGCAGGTACTTGAGATTCAAGTCGATGCCGCGAACAAGTTGACAACCGATTGCGACGACTCACTGAAAAGTGTGATCGCTCAGATTCGTGACTCGGTGGATCGTGGCAGCAGATTGACGCGTCGCTTGTTGACTTTCAGCAGGCAAGGCCCACTCGAAAAAGTACGCGGAGATCTTAACGAGTTTGTAAAAGAATCAATTGCCATGATCGACCGAGCGATCGGCGATTCGATGGAGATCAGATTCCAACCGGCAGCCGAAACGCTCGGAGTTTGGATTGATCCTGTTCAGCTTGAGCAGCTTCTATTCAATCTTTGCTTGAACGCAAGAGATGCAAGTGATGCAAGTGATGGGAACGGCGTGATTGATGTTCAACTGTCTGCAATCGAGATCAAATTTCCCGTCAAAAAAACCGGGTTAGAGATGTATGTCGGGCCGTACACAAAAATGACGGTGTCTGACCAGAGTGGTGGGATCCCCGAAACCCTGTTGAATCAAATCTTTGAACCTTTCGTGACTTCGAAAGATCCTGGAAAAGGGACCGGACTCGGGCTGTCGATTGTGCATAACATTTTGAAACAGCACGAAGGAGCGATTGAAATCAGCGAAACTTCACCCGTAGGGACAACATTCGATATCTATTTCCCTCGATTTCGCGATAGTTCCGTTCTGGATGGTATCAGGCGAAGCAGAGTACCCGTTGGCAGTGTTGATGGCGACCGAAAAAAAACGATTCTGGTCGCTGACGATGAAAAAGCGATTCGAGATGCGTTGCATGAGTCTTTAACAAGTCAGGGGATTGAAGTGCTGTTGGCGAAAGATGGAGCGGAAGCGATTGAATTACTCGACCGCCACCCGGAAATCGCATGGGTGTTGACTGATCTGGTGATGCCGGTCAAAGGCGGTCTGGAAGTTTGCGAGTATTATCGTTCACGGAACTCGACGGGGACGGTCGTCCTGATGAGTGGTCACGGGGATTCTGTGCTCGACAGAGATTTTTTGCGTCTTCACAATGCAACCTATCTTCAAAAACCATTCGATTTCTCAAAGATGAAGAGCAAACTGGGCTTGGATGTTTAATAAACCACAGATTTGAGTGAACATGCCGGAAAGCGCATAAATCATTCTGTAACATGGGTTTAAGATCTAAAGCACAGACGTTATCTTAAAGATGATTTCGGGCGGGAGCACCCGATCTGAGTTCGCAGTAATCGATAAGGTGTTGCAGTTTGCATTATCTTCGCAGATTCTTCACCTTGTCAATTTTTTTGGATATCTGAGGAATCAACTTTCGGATCCCAGTTCGTGAACGTAGAAGAAAAATCTGTTGATATTCTCATTGTCGAGGACGATCCCGTAGATGCTGAGCTTACGTTGGAAGCTTTGCAGCATGGGAAACTCTCGAACAAGATTCATCTTGCCTCTGATGGTGAAGAGGCAATGCGATATCTGCTTCAAGAACCGCCTTTCGAAAACGCGACCCGACCTGATTTGATCGTCCTTGATCTGGACTTACCCAAGATTGATGGCCGGGAAGTCTTGCGGAGGGTCCGTGAGAATGAGCAGCTGAAGGGAATTCCCATTGTGATCCTGACGATCTCTGGTGACGATCACGATATCCTTGATATTTATGCGCTGAAGGCAAACGCGTATATCGTCAAGCCGGTTCAGGCTCACAGCTTTTTTGAAATTACTCGACACATCAACAACTTCTGGCTGCGAATCGTATCGCTGCCACCTGAATCAAACGTGCCGAACAGAAACGAATCAACAACCGATTCTTGACGGCAGGGGCAGCTTCCGTTGTTGAGGATCGGGGAAGAACAGTGTCATTTTTCACTATGCCGGTTCTGGCTTCGCGAAAGTAGCGATCTTGTGCGGAGCCAGATTCGGCAACTCTCGGATCTTATTCTCCCAATCATCGCGTGATGTTGGAAAGATTTTGTCTGATCCCGTCAGCGTCTCATTGGTTCCGGCTCAGATTTGCGTCAGCAGATTTGGCGGAAAGCATTTCCAAGATCGGTCAATTCAGATCTGCTGGACCACTCGTTCGGTTTTCAAACGAGTGCTTTGTTCCAACTCGTTTTTAGGGTTGTTACTTGCGGAGGGTTTCGTTTTATTTTTTGCTTTTGAGGCTCACGGAATGATGATTCGGTCGGTCAACCCTAATCTTCAGTTGGAACAAAGCACGAGGTACGAACTCAGTTCTGTTGACCGACACTCGTTCCGACTTGAGTCCGGTACGGCTTTTTGTTTTCGAACAGAGACAATATTTTATCGCACTTGGATTTGTCCGAATCGGTTAAGGCCAGTTCCTTCGCTTTTTTTGCATACTTGACCGCTTCGTCAAACTGACCAAGTTCCGCTGCGGCTGCAGCGACGGTTTCCACGTGGTACCAGACCTTCCAGTCGCCCGATTCACAAGCTGCTTTTGCTTTCTCCATAGCCTTGGTCCCGTTTCGAAACTGCCCATCAGGACAGGTGGCAAGAAACCACGCTGTTGCATTCAAAACTTCCGAAAATTTTGGAGCCATTTCTTCAGCAATATCAAAATCCGCTTTGGCTTTCTTGAAATCACCTTTGCCAAGATACGCGACGCCTCGATTGATTCGCGATACTGCAGAGTCTGACAATTCGATTGCTTTGTCGTGGTCCTCGATTGCATCGTCGTAGTTTTTCAAAGCGACATTACAAATACCTCGGTTGCTGTACGCGATCGGAAGTTTGGGAGCATAACGAATGGCTCGATTCAAGTCGTAAATGGCGTCATCAAACTTGTCCTGCTTGTACAGAATCAAGCCGCGGCTGTTCAGGGCCATCGCATTGCGCGCCTGTGTCTCTACGGCTTTGTCCGCCCACTCAAACGCTTTGTCGAGTTCATCTTTCGCCAGATAAATGTTGCTCATTCCAACATAGGCATCCGCAATTCGCTTGTTCAATTCAATCGCGGTCAAGTAGTCTTTTTCCGCTGCATCCGCCTTGCCAACTGCCTGCAACGCACTCCCACGGGAAATAAAGAACCAGGGGTTCTGTGCGTTTAATTCGATCGCTTGGTCAAAGCTTTTGATCGCTTCTTCGTTTGCCGATATCCCGGAAAGGACAACGCCCCGGTTGTAGTGAGCGTTTGCAAATTTCGGTTCGAGCTTGATCGCGTAATCAATATCAATCAACGCCTCCTTGGTTCGGCCCTGCGCATTGCGGATGATGCCTCGATTGCTCCACGTAAGTGCGTTCTTTTTGTTGATTCGCAGTGAGTCGTTCAGGTCGACAAACGCCTTTTTAAAATCTTCATTCTCGTAGTGGATCATGCCCCGGTGAGCCAACGCGGGCCAGTCGAGGTCATTCGCCTTGATTCGATCGTCATAGTGCTCTTTGGCCATCTCAAGATTCATGACGTACTGCTTAGGTAGCCAGCCCTTGACGTCCTCGAGTGCGCACCACTTTCCGTTGACGGCAGTGATGGTATGAATACTGCCCTCGGACACGCGGTCCACATTCTTTTTGAAAATCTTGGTTTCAAAGTTCGCGGTGACGACGACACGATCGCCGACCTCTTGTCCATGACATGAAACTGAGCCAAGTCCGATCAGGAACAAAACGGCTGAGACGACGATCCCGGAGAGATGGGGGGAGTGGATTTGATTCATGGTGGAGTCGAGAAAGTTAAGAGACTTACTATTCAGAGGAAAGATTATTCACCAGACGAAATTTACGCAATTGCCCGAGCGAAACTTTGGTTGGTTTATAGCTGGGTTTCGCGAATTGAGGACTGGTTTGCTTGACTTGCATCTTTGCGTCGTCGGCACAATCGCATTCGCGTTTACTCGCCCGTGCAGGAACGCCAACCCGATCTTTGATTCATGACGAACCACTATTTTCCAATGCAGAACTGACCAAAAACG
Source organism: uncultured Pirellulaceae bacterium (assembly GCA_964468915.1). Classification (GTDB taxonomy): domain Bacteria; phylum Planctomycetota; class Planctomycetia; order Pirellulales; family Pirellulaceae; genus Mariniblastus. The sequence goes on along the minus strand of CAYXWX010000074.1, from coordinate 12,777 downwards.
ACATCGAGAATATCGTCGGTATAAATTGTTCCGACGACACAGCCTAAATTATCAAGAGCGTGCCGAATTTCGGCAGCGACCAATTCTTCGCCAATTCCTTCGGAGGCTGCCTGCATTGCCAGTTGTACCGATTTTGCCGCACCGGAAAGGTTTTCGTTTGTCCGGCGAAGGGTTGATCCAACGACGGGCGAATCGGCTGACTGGCATTGATTTGCCAGTTCGAAAATGGCCGCTTTCAGCTGCTCGACCCCTGAAAAAGTGATTGAGCTGGTGTGAATCACTTGGGTTGAATCAAGGTCCGGGGTTTTGATTGCCGCTTTGACGTGAGCTGCGGTCGGTCGGTCGGCCCGAGTAACCACGACGATCGAGTTACCGCCATCACGCGAAAATTCTGGCAGTCGGTTGAGAATATCGTCTGCCCTATTGATTGGCTCATCGGCTGCAAGACAGTGGATTCGAATGTCGGCTTTTTCGATGCGCTCTCTTCGGTGGTCCTGAGCAGAGGATTGAATCTGGTTGGTGACGGATTCGATCGAATCAATTTGTTCAACTCCAGCGGTATCAATCAGCTGAATCGTGACACCTGATTGCGTAATTTCGCCGGTGACGTAATCGGTTGTGGTTCCGGCAACGTTTGTCACGATTGCTTTTGATTCACCGATCAGGCAATTGAACAGGCTGCTTTTTCCGGCGTTGGGCAAGCCCGTCAGCACCGCAGTCAGTTTTTCCTCGTCGATGTGCCGGCCAGAAATCTGAGCGAGGATCGAATCCAATTGCATGGATGCCTGATTCAGCTTCCCGAGAAGCACGCTGTCAGAAATGAACTCGATGTCTTCCTCCGCAAAATCGAGCTGCGCTTCCAGTTCTGCAAGGATGGCAATCAGTTCGTTGCGAATCGAAGTCAGCGGCGTCGCAAGGCCGCCAGCAAGCTGCTCGAGCGAGAGTCGCAGGTCGCTTTGCCCTTTGGCGTCGATCACGGCGAGGACCGCTTCCGCCTGAGTAAGATCCAGCCTTCCGGACAAAAAGGCTCGCAACGTAAACTCACCTGGTCTGGCGATGCGAGCGCCGTTGTCGCAAAGTGTTTTCAATGTCAGTTGCAGCAGAGGGGCTGACCCAATGGTGTGGAACTCTGCGCTGGGCTGACGCGTGTAGCTACGGTTGGTTGGCCAGATCAGTAAACGGCCAGGCAACGGCAAGTCGGAGGCGATTTGCAGTGAACCCTCGATCGCGTCCACGTCATGTTGATTACACAATAAGCGACCATCGTGCGCGGAAAAACACCGGTCGAGGCATTTTACGGTTTCGGGTCCGCTGACGCGTACGATCCCTCGCTCGCTGGCTCCCGCAGGCGATGCGATCGCGGCAATGGTGTCATCAATATCCAGGCTGGCCATGGATCAATTCACTATTTTCGATCCCGCAATCGTTTCTTGCGATCGGCATCGGCACGTTTGCGTTCCTGACGTTCAGCCTGAGCCTTGCGTTGGATGTCCGTGAAATCAGAGCCACTGGAGGACTGCGAACTGGAG
>CAYXWX010000074.1:0-11148 GCA_964468915.1 uncultured Pirellulaceae bacterium | reverse complement strand
ACTGGAGGACTGCGAACTGGAGACCAAAGCTGGCCCCGTTCCTCCATCATCAAACTTGGAGGTATCAAGAACCGGCTTGGGCAGCAACAGACGCTCAACAATTCCCCACAAGCTGGACGTGATAATGTAAAGACACAATCCAGCGGGAACCTTGAAGAACATCAGGCCCATGATGGGCATCATGACTGACATCATCGACTGCATCATTTTCTGCTGTTCGTCCACCGCCTTGGGCATAAACAATCGCTGTTGGAACATGAACAAAACCATGGTGGCGATCGGCAGGATGTTGAAGAACGGGCCTAGCCAGCCGGTTTCGTCACCTAACATCGAAGGCATCCAGTCTTTCCAATAAAACAGCTGATCGGGCGCCGAAAGGTCACTGCACCACGACATGCCTGGGATCAGCGGTTTGTCTCGCAGGGCGATATCCACTGACAAGCCGCGATACAGACCGATAAAAATCGGCAGTTGAAAAAACATCGGCAAGCAACCGCTCAACGGATTGTATTTATATCGTGCGAACAGCTCCCGTTGGGCTTGCGACTGTTTCTGCATGTCGTCGGCGTATTTCTCCTTGATCTCCATCATTTGCGGCTGAAGATGCTGCATCATCTGAGCGTTCAATGCTGCCTTGCGAGAAAACGGGATCATGATGCAACGGACAAGAACCGTCAGCATGATGATCGCGATGCCGTAACTGAACTTGAACGTGATGAAGTAAAAAAAGTGCAGCAGCCAGAGCAAAGGCTTGGAGAACCAGGCAAACCAACCGAATGTTTCGACCTCGCCAAGGCCGTAGGAATAAAGAAGAGCCTGCTCCTTGGGGCCTGCGAAGACTTCAAAGGTGTGCGAGTAAGTTTCTCCAGGTTTCAGTTCAATGGTTTTCACCATCTGGAAGGTGCAGTCGACCAGCTTTTGCAGTCTTACGTTTTCAGGCAATTCCACTCGGCCGTTCAGAAAGGCCGAAAGGCTGTTGACTTCAAAAGGTTGCTCTTCCGTCGTATCTGGAATCAGTGAAATGTTGAAATACTGAGTATCGACACCTGCAAACAGAAGCTGGCGTGCTTCCTTTGATTCTTCGTACGGGTCACAAATGAAGTTGACGACAGGCGGATCCTCCTGTGCTCCCTCGACGATTTCCGGGCCACCGAAGAACACAAACGAATCTTGTTCATTGCCACCAACCACGTCACGAGCGCCCGCCACGTAGCCAATTGCACTTGAACGACCATGAATTTTCATGGTGTACCACCATGCTTCGGTTGTTGCACCGGCAGGGCCATCAAGTTCGTAGGCCAGCGTTTGCAGTTGATCGGATTCGTTGCGAATCTCGATCGTCAGATTTACATGGAACGTTTTCGAATCAAGTTCGTGAATCTGGTCGGCGTTGAGTTCAGGCAGGGAATAGACTTTGGTCACGAAAATCGGCCCGGTCATTTCAAACTTGCTGAGCTGGGCTTCGCCAATTCTTCGCGTCAGAGCGATCTCGGTTTCGTTAGATCGTTCCTGGTCCAATTCCCAGACGCCGTCTCGCAAGGTTCGATCAAGATCTGGCCACGGCTTGTCGAGTTCGGGAAGTGTTTTTACCAGGGAGAGAACGAACGATTCTGGCAGGTTGGCACCTTCCGAGATTCGAGTATTTTCCGGGCGAATCAGTTCGATCGGCTTTTCGGTCAGTTTGATGTCTTGAGGGATAGAGCGGCCATCGCGTTGAACAATCAGCTGCACCGTACTGCCCGGTCTGGTTTCAGCCAGCATTCTGTTCAGGTCTTCGGAAGACGTGATGGGCTCACCATCAAGCGACAAGAGGACGTCGTTGACGCGAACGCCCGCATCGTCATTTGATTCGCTGGTAGCTGTTGCAGCCGGAGTTCCCGGTCCGACGACACGCACTCGTAAGCCATCGGCTGTTTTTTGTGGCTCAAGATGACCAAGGTAACCGCCGTCGTAGTCAAGGTCGCGGTAAGAGATACGTTTGTCTTTTTCCCGGCGGTAGTTTAACTCGATACGCCGAATCGTTCCGCCCATCGGATTGATGGTGATCAGGAATCGATCCGCGCCATCATCTGAAACGGAGCCGAGCGTGTAAAACTGATCGACCGATTGAGGTTCGTTTTCTGATTGAGCGTCATCAACGGATTCATTTGCGTCGTCCGCGGCTGCTTGAACGGCTTCGGTGGACGGGCTTGCTGCCTCGTTTTCGCCTGATGGGTCTTCTGCGCTGTCGCGTTCAGAACCGGGCTTGGTATCGTCGATGGATGAGTCTGACGAATCGGTCAGGTCATCGCTCGTTTGGTCGGCATCAAGAGACGCAACGGTCGCGTTCTCTTCGGCCGGTGGTTGGGGGCCGTAGGCGTTTTGCAGAGTCATCGCCACCATCATGATGGCGGATGATGCAAAAATGAACATAATCGTGCGACCGTTCACGCAGGTAACCTCGAAGATTTAAATAGAGAACAGCCACATTCATTGTGACCGGCGATTGGCTTTCGTTGCGCTTTTTGAACTACCCGACATCAGCCAATTCGGTGCTGAAGTGCTGTCCGCCATCGACTTGCGGGCAAGTTGATTGGGCGGTTCGCAATGAACGTCCAATCAGGTGCCGGATTGTCGGGGGGAGGCTCAAGCAAGGGAAAAAAGCGACGGGGAAGTAAAGGGAAGATTTTATGGCACTATCGTCCTTCCACCAACCTATCCCCGAGAAAATTGTCGACGTCCGGAATTGCCAGAATTTTGGCGCGTGTCACCTCGAAATCGTACTCGACGCGACGAAATTCGACGCGGTTGTCATCCAGAATCACATAACTGCTGCGTGGGTCGTTATCGCGCGGCTGCCCGACACTTCCCACGTTGATCATCAGCTTCTGATTGGCCAGTTCGTACTGATTTCCAATTTCCTGGGGAGAATAAAAACGGCAATGCTCCGTGAAGATGCCCGGGACGTGCGTGTGCCCTTGAAAGCAGTAGTGTTGTACGAATCCAAAGATCCGTTCGATTTTACGCTGGTTGTTCACGTCTTCTGGAAAGACGTATTCGTTCAGCGGACTGCGGGGGGAGCCGTGTACGAACATCAGCTTTTCGTCACGATAAGTTCTGGGAAGCTGAGCCAAAAAGTCCCAGCGAGCTGCGGCACCCTCAATCGATCGATCTTCCAACTGATTCCGAGTCCAGAAGATCGCCTTTTCGGCTCCGCTGCTGAATCCATCGGGATCGAATAGTGCCCCGTTATCGTGATTGCCCAACAGCGTCAGCTGAAAATTGAAGCACTCATCGATGCATTCACGCGGGTTGGGTCCATAACCAATCACGTCGCCAAGGCAGAAAATCTCGTCGACTGATTGAGCACGGATGTCATCCAGAACCGCAGTTAGCGCTTCAAGGTTTCCGTGAATGTCGCTGATGATTGCTCGTTTGGCCAACGGAGTTTCCGAGACAGGAGTGAAGCGATAATGACGCGACAGAAGTGAACAAAGCGTCGGAAGTCGCAAACAATGGAAACATTGTCAGCGCGGATCGCGACAGTTCAACCGTACTGAACTCCAGCGGATCAGCGAAGTCCGCTAACGTCCAAACTTGAGTCGATCGCCCAACATATTGTCGAGATCGGAAATCGAGTAGATCTTGTTGGCAGTCTCATCGACATCGTACTCCTGTCGGTGGAATCGAACGGTATTCGCGTCCGTGTCCAACACGACGAAGCAGGAACGAGGGTTTTCGTCGCGCGGCTGCCCGACGCTACCCACGTTGATCATGCATTTGTCGGTTTCCAGTGAAAATTCCTCGTCCATTTCTTCCGGAGTTTGAAATCCATGGGCTTCGGTGAATCGACCGGGGATGTGCGTGTGCCCTTGGAAGCACGTTTGCTCGAAACGCCCCATGAAGTGAGTCATGACCGCCTTGTTGAAACCCATCTCCGGAAACACATACTCATTGGTCGGGTCTCGAGGAGAACCATGAACGAACAGGTACTTGCCTTCGTCATGCCGTCGCGGAAGTTCCCCGAGAAAATCCCATCGCAGGTCCGCCTGTTGTCCCGCGGGAGCATCTTCCAACTGCTGGCGCGTCCATAAAATGGCTCGCATGGCAACGGGATTAAAGCCTTCCGGGTCGAAAATGGCCGCCTGGTCATGATTGCCGAGAATCGTCAAGCGACAGCGTTTCATTACCGCATCGAGACATGGAATCGGGTCTGGACCGTAGCCAATGATGTCGCCAAGGCAGATGATTTCATCGACTTGCAGCGAGTCAATCTTTTTCAAAACAGCATTGAGAGCAGCAAAGTTGCCATGGATGTCGCTGATAATGGCCCGTTTCACGAATCAGTTTTCCCGGATACAGTCAGTGGTTGGAGGCAGATTAGGACAGCTGCGGCAATGTGGAGAAGTCGATTAAGGCGTGTCCAAGCTTAAGAAGGGTAATTCGTGTTCTAAACGGCGTTGAAAACTTGATCGGCTGCGGCGATACACTCCACTTTTATCGTCGACTTGTTACTAGGTTGGTCATCGGAATCAAACCCGTTCCTCGTGTGACGATTATCGCAAACACGCGAAAAACGACCGCCTTTTGTCCAGCGGCTTGAGAGCTTTCACCACCTTTTGGGCCGAACCATCTCCATTATCGTACTTGTCCTGTCGTTAATACGCAATTGCCACGATTGTGAGGCTAATGGCGTTTCGATCTTAAAGTAATTGAACACCGGTTTTCCAATCAGATGAACGTTCTCGCCATTGATTTTTCCGGCAAACTCGCCAGTGTTGCGGTCTTATCGGATGGTCAGGTTCTGGCGTCGGTGACATCGAAGTCTTTGCAGCAGAATGGCCCCGAGTCTTCGTGTATCCGAAAAGGTGCCGGGAAACCCGTGGGTGTGTCGTCGCTGTTAACACCGCTAATTAGAGCCGCGATTGATCAAAGTGGGCTGACACCTTCGGATTTTCGGTTTGTCGCACTTCCAGTCGGGCCGGGACTCTTTACGGGGCTCCGAGTCGGTGTCGTCACCGCCAAAACGCTCGCCTATGCTTCCGGCGCAGATGTGGTTGGAGTTAATACGCTCGAGGTGCTGGCCGCGAAGGCAATCGACGCCAACGGCCCTCACGATGGCCCGGTTCGAGTTGCAATTAACGCTCAACGGCAACAGTTGTTTGCAGGAGAGTTTCGGAGTACAGGAACGTGGCGAGTTGAGCAGGTTGGTGAAAATCAGATTGTCGATCAGGAAGTATGGCTGGAAAGCTGGGCAGATGGGGACCTCGTTTCCGGCTCCGGCTTGAAACTGGTTCACTCGAACCTTGAATCAGTCGAGCGAACGGCGTGTCACGTGCTGATGGCAGATCAGACCGTTTGGGACTGCGATGCCGTTTCCGTTGCAAAGGTGGCGATCGAGCACTATGCGGACGGTCGACGGGATGATTATTGGAAAATGAAACCGCTTTATTTTCGCCCCAGTGCTGCGGAGGAAGTTCGATTGGCAAAACTTCAGTCGAATCAACCGAACTTGAACGAATAGGGTGCGTGAGCCGTAGTGACAAAATGCCAGATTCTGGCATACGAGCGACAGACTTCTCGAATACCCGGAATTGATTTCATGATCGCTGGCGATATGCTTTGGTCATCGAAATCAAATCGTACATTTTGAATCTATCCCAAAACCTCAGAGCCGAACGGAGCCAGCCGCGGTTGACCTTGAATAAACCGTGGCTTGTTGCGAAACGGCTCAATTTTGAGATGGGTTCTCGGATAAATTCTCAGTTTTTTAAGGCGAAACGATGACCAAGTTCTTTGCGGCAATTTTTCTCGGCTTGTCCTGCTGTTGTCTGATGTCCGGATGTGCTGACACAAAGACCGCGGACAGCGAAGCGGCAGACCACGACGATCATGACCACGGCCACGATGATCATGACCACGGTCATGAAGGCCACGATCATGGTGATCACGAAGGTCATGATCATGGGGCACACGATATTCATGGGCCTTTTGGCGGCCACACGTTCGCATTTGACTCGGATGACTTTCGCGCTGAGTGGAAGCACTACAGTGATAACGATGTGATTCGGGTTTACGTGCTTGATACCACAGGCCAAAAGGAAGCACCGGTTAATGCGACGGTCGTCATGATCCCACTTGGTGGTTCAGACCGAACGCCGTTTGAATTGGAAGCCGAAAAACCTGATGAGGAGGGTAAATCGGCAGTCTACTCGCTGGACGACAAAAACCTTGGGATTGCGATTACAGCAGTGGGTGTCAAAGTCGAAATGAAAACCGACGGAAAAACCTACTCCGCCATCATTGACGCTCACGAGCCCCACGATCATTGATCGGCAGACCTCGAGCCGCAGACCTCGAGCCGTGGCATCTTGTTTTATCAGGACGGATAAAATAGATTCCTTATTGAGATCGGTTTGGTGAAACGCCTGTTTTTACCGAACCGAAGCGTCGCGTGTGTCTCAATAAGGGGTGATTCGAGTGTCTGCTTCCTCAAATCAGGTTGAATCAAAGCGGAATGGCATTTCGAGTTCCGCGTCGGGGCTGACGCCAGTTCGTGTGTCTTTATCGCCCGAGCAGCGGTTTGGTGACTATCTGCAAAGTCGTGGGATGCGGAGCACTCAGCAGCGGCAAATGCTGCTGGATTTGGTTTTCAGCGATCACGAACACTTTGATGCGGATCAATTGATGGATCGCTTGCCTTCCAGAGGCGAACCTGGGTACGTCAGTCGACCAACGGTCTATCGCACTCTGGTTGAGTTCGTTGATGCCGGATTGTTGCGAAAGTTTGAACTGGAAGGTCGCAGCGTCTACGAACACGACTACGGATATCCTCAGCATGATCACCTGCACTGCACCGAATGTGGCAAGCTGATCGAATTCCAGAGCGCGGAACTGTCGTCGATCAAATCACAAGTGGCTGATGAGCACGGTTTTCAGGTTCGTTCTCACCGATTGATCATCAGCGGTATCTGCCAGCCATGTCGTAGAAAACGGCGACGAGTGAGGCGAAAAGTGGACCGAATATAGGGCACGCTGTTTTGGCGAGCGTTTTGATCACACCTGATGCCGGCCAGCGCGTTGTCTTTCGATTCGCCGTGCTGAATCTTTTGCCGCGCGACGAAAGAAGCATCACGCTCTACTTCAGAAAAACGTCAGACTCGTAACGATTCTTCTGCAGGGAATTTGTCCTGATAAGATTCGCGAACCGGTTGGACGTGGTCGGCCACGAACTGATCCACCTGCTGCGGAGCGCGGCCGATAAAGGAACTGGGGTCGAGCAATGCATCGATGTCAACCGAATCGAAATTCGAGTCAGCTTTCAACCGATCGATCAAATCGTTTTCGCGACCGTGGGCTTTGACTTCCGCCGACGCGTCCTGGCTGTGCTGGCGAATCAGCTCGTGCAGTTCCTGACGGTCTCCTCCAGCGGCGACAGCGGCCATCATGATGTTTTCTGTCGCCATGAAGGGAAGCTCCGCGTTCAGGTGTTTGGCGATCACTTTCGGGTAAACGACCATCCCACTGGTCACGTTTTCCAGCAGAATCAGAACGGCATCGATTGCCAGAAAAGACTGAGGCAATACCAGGCGTCGGTTCGCGCTGTCATCAAGCGTTCGCTCCATCCATTGCGTCGCCAGCGTATTAGCCGGGCTGCTTTGAAGGCTGATGACGAAGCGAGCAAGGCTGCAGATTCGTTCGCTTCGCATGGGATTGCGTTTGTACGCCATCGCGGACGAGCCAATCTGGGTTTTCTCGAATGGCTCTTCCATTTCCTTGCGGCTGGCAAGAATTCGTATATCGGTGGCCATTTTATGAGCCGACTGAGCAATGCCAGATAGCGCGTCGATGACAAACGCGTCGATCTTGCGCGAGTACGTCTGTCCTGTGACTGGTAACGATTGCTGAAAACCGATCTTTTCGGCCACGATCTGATCCAGCCGTTCGACTTTGGCGTGATCTCCATCGAACAACTTCAGAAAACTGGCTTGAGTCCCGGTCGTTCCCTTGACGCCACGAGCCTTCAATCGGCCCAGTTGAAACTCCAGCTGTTGCAAGTCATCGATAAAATCCTGCAGCCACAAACAGGCTCGTTTTCCGACGGTCGTCGGCTGAGCCGGTTGCAGATGGGTGAATCCAAGGCAGGCAAGATCTCGGTTGGCCGCCGCGAATTCGCCCAGCTGTGAAATCACATGGGCAAGGCGGTTAGCCGTCATTTGCAGTGCGTCCCGCAGCAGGATCAGGTCTGTATTGTCGGTTACGAAGCAGCTGGTTGCGCCGAGGTGAATGATTGGCATCGCCTCCGGGCATTGATCGCCGAATGCATGCACATGGGCCATCACGTCATGCCGCAATCGCTGCTCGTGAGCTGCCGCACAGTCGAAATCAATGTCGTCCAGATTTTCTCGCATTTGTTGCAATTGAGCATCTGAGATATCCAGCCCCAATTGCTGCTCGGATTCGGCCAACGCCAGCCACAGCCGTCGCCAAGTGCTGAACTTTTTTTGACTGCTGAATAAATAGCTCATTTCGCGTGAGCAATAGCGGCTGATGAGCGGATTGGAGTAGGTCTGGTGGTCCATGGACGATGAATTTCGGGCGGTAACCCGTGTTGTTGGAAGGAGATTCGAATCGGGACGTTATCGCACTTTGCCCCCTTGTCGGCAACCTTTGGGCGAACGTTGACCGGAACGATGGTGCGACTAAGTCAGATTTTTCCGATCAGCGGATTTGCAGTCTTTACCTGAATCGGTTTGGACGATAGAAACCGATGGGGTAAACCATTGATTACTTGGCGATTTTCACCTTTTGGGGGCGGAATCGCATCAGGGGCGATAGGAGAGATTGTGCGTAGTCGGATTTTTTTCGTTTTTGCATGCTGGATGGGTTTTGCGTTGGCGTCTGCCGGTACGTTCGGCTCGGGAGCGATGGCTCAGTCTCCGCTTCGGCCGGCTGCGGGCAAACCGGCCGGAACTGCGGCAGGTACAGAGAAGCCGCTTCGTCCGGCTACCACACCTGCGACGCCGACTGCTCCTGCAAATCAGCCGGAATCTCCCGCTCAGGTCACCATTCAGCCACCAGCGGCCAAATTGGATGCTGAAAGTCAAAAAGCGGAACCCAAGGAAGTTAAAGAAGCGGCTCCTTCCGAACCTTCCAAAGCTGCCTCGTCCGAAAAATCCAACGTCGCGCGGCTCGGATCGGCTCAGCTGCTGCCGGGTCACACCAAGGCGTGGGTTTCGATTCCAGATTTGACGGACCTCGAGGTGAGTTTCGACAAGACTCAGTTCGGCCAATTGGCTCAAGACAAAGTGATCGAGCCATTTATCGACAGCTTGAAGGACCAATTTGGTGATTGGGCCAACGAGAAGAATGTTCGGCTGGGTGTGAAAATTGAAAATCTTGATCAGATCTGTTCGGGTGAGATATGTTTGGCGGGTGTCGTGCCGTCAATTGCCGGTCAGGAAATTGAACGAGGATCTCACGGGCTGGTTTTACTGGTCGACGTCAGGGGCCGCGAGGAAAAAGCGAGGGAAGTTCTGGCTGAAGTGAACAGTCGGCTGGTCAAGCAGGGAGCCGTTCAGACGAAAGTTGAAATCAACGGCGCGTCGGTAACGCGTTCGACGATCGAAAAGGGAAAACGTTTGCGAGCAAGCCAGACGACGATGCAGGCGATTTATGATGGCTGGCTGCTGGCTTCGGACAACGAAAAGATATTTCGCGACGTGATGTTCCGCCTTGCCACTACAAAACCTGACGCACTCAAGCCCGATGCACTTGCCGCTCAGCCCGCGTTCAAGTCTGTGATGGAGCGTTCTGACGTCGCACCGCACACCGCACATGTTACATGGTTCCTCGATCCGTTTGGCTACATCCGCCTGGCCCAGGCGCTGGCCGACGATGAGAAAGACTCGAGGGAACATCGTGATGACTGGGCAAAAATTCTGCAGAGCCAGGGCTTTGATGCGATTAAAGGTGCGGGCGGTCAGGTCGGTTTCATGACCCAGTCGCATGAGTTGCTCCATCGAACCTTCATTTATGCTCCTCAGAAAAATCTGACCAAGGAAGAGCAGAAGCGAGTCTTCGGGCTGTTTGATTTTTCTAATGACTCCGGGAAAGCGGTCGGGCCGGCGGATTGGGTGCCCAATGATGTCTCCGCGTTTTTTGTCGGGAAATGGAATTTGTCCAGTGCGTTGGAGAACGTCGGATTTCTTTACGACGCGTTTCTTGATGACCCCGGGGCGTTTGAGCGAGTGCTTCAGGATTTCAAAAACGACCCTGACATGCAGTTGAACATCCGCAAACTGATTGGCCAGCTGGACAACGAGTGGACGATCCTGTCTGCGACCGCCAAGCCGATTGAAGGAAGCAGCGAACGAGTTGCGATTGCGTTCAAGCTGATCTCGGATGCGGAAGAGGACTTTGTCCTGGACAGCATTCGCCGGGCAATCGGGAACGGACGCGCTGTTGAGATCAACCTTGGTGGTGAGACGGTGATTGAGGTGGATTCCGAAAGCGAATTCGAAGACGACGAAATTCCCGATGACATCGATATCTTCGACGATCCCCTCGAGGGCGAAGATTTTGGCGATGAAGATCTCGATGAAGAGGAGGTGTTCACGCTGTTCGACAAGAAGTACTTTGCGATCGAGCACGGACATCTGATCGTGGCGAATCACAAAGATTACATGAAAAAAATTCTGGCTGACAAACAAGATAAAAGCCTGACTGAAATGAGTGACTATCAGCGCGTTGAACAGGCGTTGAGCGAGATTGTTGATAATCAGGTCATCAGTTCGCGTCAGTTCGGGCGGTTGGATCAGGCGTTGGAAGCGAACTACGAACTTCTTCGTCAGGGGAAGATGGAAAAGTCAAACACGGTGCTTGCCAAGGTGCTTAATCAGATATTCAAGGAGCACGAACAGAAGCCGGCTGACGGGAAGAAGTTGGAAGTGGAAAGGCTGGATGCGAAGGCATTGCCTGCTGACTATCAAAAAGCAGTTGCTCCGTATCTTGGCATCATGGGCTGGGCCAATGAAGTGGAAGAAAAGGGGTGGCGAATCAGCGGTTGCATCTTGAAGCGAGCCGAATAAGGTGCGTCGAACCAAGGACTCTGAACGAATGTTGAAAACTGAAAACTGAGTACCGAGTACCGAGTACCGAGTACCGAGT
>CAYXWX010000073.1:0-23280 GCA_964468915.1 uncultured Pirellulaceae bacterium | reverse complement strand
CAACCCTAATCTTCAGTTGGAACAAAGCAATAGCCACTAAATTCCCCGAAGAACTTGGTCTCGAGAACCGTTCCCAAAACACTTGAGGTCTGGGTGAAACCTCAATCCAATCGCAAACGATCTGCCTGAGAGCAAGACGGGTAACTTTTGATTTTAAGCAGTACCCGAGTTCTCTCACGGGCCCGAGAAACGGAATCTTCGATATATCCGGTTCTGAGACTCAACATTCAACCTTCTGGCATCGAATCGAGGCCCGAGTTTTCTTCTGCGCACTGTTGCGTCCTATGTTTTGGCATCCATCCCGTCATTGATTTGACCTGCCAAAATCTGACTCTCGATACACGATATGCGCTCACTGATTTTTTCGCTGACTTTGCTGATCAGTTCCTTCCTGCTATTTCTGGTTCAACCCATGATTGGCCGCATGCTGCTGCCTTCACTGGGCGGCACGCCGGCAGTTTGGAATGGCTGCATGTTGTTCTTTCAAGCGGCACTGCTGGCCGGATACGCGTGGGCTCATTATGGTCCGCCAAAGCTGGGCGTGAAAAACCACTTGATGGTTCATCTGTTCCTGTTGGCGGCAGTCTGTTGCCTGTTGCCGATGAAGATCGTCGAAACATGGACGGCTCCAGTTGATTCAAACCCGATGTTCTGGCTGCTGGGCCAGTTGACGCTTTGTGTCGGCCTGCCATTCTTCGTCATCAGCAGCAGTGCGCCGCTGCTTCAGCGATGGTTCAGTCTGTCGGCAGCCAGGTCGCAGCAGGGCAGTGAACCATGGTTCCTGTATGCGATCAGCAATTTCGGCAGCCTGGTCGCATTGATCAGCTACCCGTTTGTGTTCGAGCGGATCATGGGACTGACAGACCAGGGAGTTTTCTGGGCAACCGGGTTCTTCGTGCTGGCTTTGATGTTTGCGACCTGTGCGTTTTACACGTTGCGAAACGCCGACCCCGCAAGTCTTTTACAAACTCGATCGAGCAAGTCGTCTGCCCCGTTGTCGTGGGCTCAGCGTTTGCGTTACATCGTGCTGGCGGCGATCCCATCGAGCCTGATGTTGGGAGTCACGACCATCGTGTCGACGGACGCAGGGTCTTTCCCGCTGATGTGGAGCATCCCACTCGCGTTATACCTGATCACCTTCATTCTGGTTTTTGCAAATCGCCAATTGATTCCTCACCGCTGGATCGTGCGAGCGTTACCGTTCTGCCTGCTGGCGATGCCGCTGGTGATGACAATTGATCTTGGGAACAATCCCGCGTTGATGATTGCTGCTCATTTTGCTGTGTTTTTCATTGTCGCAATGGCTTGTCACGGAGAAATGGCTCGCCTGCGCCCGCCGGTCGAACAGCTGACCGAATTTTACTTGATGATGAGCCTCGGTGGCGTGGTTGGCGGAGCGTTCAATTCCATCTTCGCCCCCATCCTGTTCAATTCGATTCTCGAGTACCCGCTTGTCTTGATCGCCGCGTGCCTGGTTATCCCGGCGTGGAAAGATCTTGTTGCCGATGCTTCCTCGCAAAACGAGAAAACCTCCGAACCGTCATGGTTAAGCGTCGAGAAAATCTGGGTAGCGCCAATCGCGATCCTCGTGATTCTTGCCAGCGTCTGGGCATTCGAATATTCACTACTCAGAACTTTTCAACCGCTCGTGATGCTGTTTGGTTTTGCTGTGCCGGCGACAATTTGCATCTTTCTGGCCAAATCGCCGCGAAGATTCGCTCCGTGTTTTGCATTACTGCTTTTGGGCTATCCGTTCATTCACGTGAACCATGACATCACGCTGAAACAGCGAGGTTTCTTCGGCGTCAACGAAATCGCGACCGTCGGTGAGTTTCGCACATTGATTAACGGCCGAACGTCGCACGGCATGCAACGTATCGACGAGACAATCAACCCACATCCGCTGAGCTACTACCATTCGGACGGACCGGTCGGCGATTTGTTTCGCGAGTTTGGGGATGACCAGGATCGGATCGGTGTCGTTGGCTTGGGAGTAGGCACGATCGCCGCGTATGGTCAGCCTCATCAGCAGATTGATTTTTACGAGATCGATCCGATCGTGTACCAGATGGCGGCCGACGAACAGTATTTCTCTTATTTGAGCTCTGCCACCAGCGACGTGAACGTGATTCTGGGCGACGCCCGAGTTCAGCTGGATGCAGGAAGAAAACAACCCGGTCAATTGACACCAGTTACGTTGAGTTCCGGATCGAGGGAGATTGCAAACGGCAAAGACAACGTCAATCGTTACGGAATGATCGTCCTTGACGCGTTCGGCAGTGACTCGGTTCCAATCCATTTGCTGACCGAGGAAGCGATCCAGTTGTATTTGGACAGGCTGGACGAGAACGGTTTGCTGGCGATTCACATCTCCAGTAAGTTCATGAACTTCGCGCCCGTCGGAGCCGCGTTCAGCGACGCTTTCGGTTTGCATTCGGCAATTCGAACCGACAGCCACGTGACCGTTGAACAGCAACAAGCGGGTCGCTCCCCCAGCCGTTATATGATTTTCTCGCGCGACAAGAATTTAATCCAGCGATTTATCGATCTGGACAAGGGCTGGCAAACGCTCAAGTCGGAACGTCCCATTCGCTGGACGGACGAGCATGCCAATATTCTGGACGTGATGGTCTGGTGACAACGACAAGGCTCGGGGTGCATCTACAAAGTACTATCTTCGGCGTCGACAGAACGCAAATGCGATTGTTCCAACAAGGATCAGACACGTGGACGGTTCCGGCACGGCGTTGTAGTTAAACTGGACGTCGTCAATCTGCAGCTCCTGGCCACCAATTCCGAGGCTGTTTATCGGACCTTCTAACGTTACTGTGCCGCGTAATGCTCCTGTCGGCAGCAAATTGACAGTAAGGCCAACTCCACCCAACGACGCAGGTAGCGATACAAACTCCGACACCTCGACTTTATTACCGTTGACGATCAGGTTTTCACCGCCCCCAGAATCAACAAAACGAAAAGATGCACTTGTTACCGGCCCCGGCAAACCGCTTGGATCAAAATCAACGACAATGTTGTTGACAAACGCGACGTTGCTTGACAAGTCGCTGTTGATTGAGACGTTATTGAAACCGGTAAAAACACCAAGCGTGAAGTTGTCGACTCGAACATCTACCCCATTCTCAGTGAACACCAGATCTCCCGGCGAATCGGACAACCCCGGGCTGCCACCGAACTGGGTTCCGGACGGTATTGATTCAAAGTCGACGGTCGCAGTCTGCGCCCTCGCGGGCTGAACGCTCAAGCAAATAAGTGCTACCACAACGGGCAAAATCAGAGTTTCGTTACTCATGATCAACTCCTCACTGTTACACGCGAAAAAGATCTGTGACATCGCGCAGTGTAACCGGCCAAGTTTTTATCTCAAGTGAAAGCAATAAGAAATCTTCGGGGTAACTTTCAGAATCAGAAAGAAGTTGTTGACCCTACGGAGCGGCTCTCTGAGCCTGAATCGCCTGCCGCAGATAAGACCGACAGTCGTTGAAGAATGCCTGAAAATCTTCACGCTGATAGTCGGGATAGGTCCAGCGGCTGCTGTGCCATTGTTTGGCTCGGTAGTGCAGGGTGACTTCCGCATAAATGCCGTCTCGCAGGTAAATGCGGTGGTCCCGATCTTTGGTCGTAACGAGGACCAGTTTGGCTTCGGTGATGTAACCGGGGTCAATGTTGACTGGCCGTTCCTCGGCGTGGTCGCTGGTCGATGCGTAAGTGGCTTCCAAGTCGTTTGAGATGTGCTTGGTTGAAGCAATTTCGCCCGAATCGAACAGATTTTCGAAAGCAATAAACTGCTTCTTCAAATCGGTTCCCATCGATTCGGTATAGAAACTCGTTTCGGTGAAATCAAAGATGGGACTTTTGAGCGCGATCGGTCCCCAATGAAGTTCGGTTTGTTGAAGCGTCCATTCAAACGCGTCGGCATTGCGACTGGTGACGGCCGCGATCAGCAGAACGGGGCGAGGTTGTTCGATTTTTCCCATGGAACAAACGGCAAAACATCGGCAAGTGAACCTGCCGTCGCTTCGCGACTCCGGCGTTGGCTTGGCTATCCAACCCCAGACTGAAGTCTGGGGCTACAACATGTCGTCGCGTAGCGACTGTTAAACCGCTACATATTCTTTTCGTTTCGCGACCAACATTAAATCGCGAAACCACTTCGTCGACTCGTGACACCACTTTTTAATAAGACTTACCAAAAACGCCGATCGTTTTTGTTGGTTTGCCCGTGAAGATACACGCACCTTCGGCTCCATCCTGATTAATCGGGATGCAGCGAGGCGTGACTTTGAGCGGCTTGAGCATCTCATCGACTTCTGGACAATCCACAAAGAAGCACTTGGCAAAACCGCCATGGATTTCCGGCTTCTTCTGATTCTTCGGAGTGAAGTACTTTTTGAAGTCGTCAAATGAGTCAAACGACTTCGTATTTTCTTTCTGCATCGCAAGTGCTCGATCGAACAGCCCCTGCTGAACCTCGGCCAGCGTATCCACCACCGATCCGACAAAATCCGCCCGAGTCATTCCACTGGACTTTGGCTGATCTCGACGACCAACGAACACACTATCCTTGGCGATGTCGCGAGCGCCGACTTCGACACGAATTGGTACGCCTCGTTTGACGTGAAACCATTTCTTCTCTCCGCCGCGCAAGTCACGATCGTCGATCAGGACTCGCAAACGATCTTCACCGTAACGCAGCGTCTTCAGATCCGCCTCCAGTGACTTGCAATACTCCATGACTGCCTGACGTTCCTCATCATTTTTGATAATCGGCAGAATCACAATCTGACGTGGAGCCAGCTTAGGCGGTAGCACCAGTCCATCGTCGTCGCTGTGGGTCATGATCAAGGCACCGACCAGGCGAGTCGAAACACCCCATGACGTCGTCCATGCGAATGATTCACCACCATCCTTGTTCTGGAACTTGATCTCCTGAGCCTTCGAAAAGTTCTGGCCAAGAAAGTGGGAAGTTCCTGCCTGTAACGCTTTTCGATCCTGCATCATGGCTTCGATCGAGTACGTGATGTCGGCACCCGGGAATCGTTCGCCGGCCGTTTTCTCACCCTTGATCACCGGCATCGCCATGTGGTTTTCGGCGAAGTCCGCGTAGACATCCAGCATCGTTCGAGTTTCTTCCAACGCTTCTTCTTTGGTGGCGTGAACGGTGTGTCCTTCCTGCCACAAAAACTCGGCCGTTCGCAGAAACAGTCGAGTCCGTAGCTCCCAGCGAACCACGTTTGCCCACTGGTTGATTTTCAACGGCAGGTCGCGATACGACTGCACCCACTTGGCAAACATCGAACCGATAATCATCTCGCTGGTGGGGCGCACGATCAGTGGCTCTTCCAATTCCCCGGCCGGGACCAGGCCGCCTTCAGGGCCGGGCTCCAGACGATGATGCGTGACGACCGCGCATTCCTTGGCGAAGCCCTCAACGTGTTCGGCTTCCTTTTCCAGGAACGACTTGGGAATGAAGAGCGGAAAGTAGGCGTTTTCGTGTCCGGTTTCCTTGAACATGTCGTCCAGCTGCCGCTGCATGTTCTCCCAGATGCCGTAACCCCACGGCTTGATCACCATGCATCCTCGAACTGGCGAGTTTTCAGCAAGATCAGCAGCTTTCACCACTTGTTGATACCACTCGGGATAGTCTTCGTCTCTTGTCGGAGAAATTCCGGTTTTTGCCATGCCTGAAACGCTTTGTCGTGATGCCCTTGAATAAAACTGTCAGGCCCATATCCTAACCCGTGGCCCCCTCAAACAGAACCAGTCGCTCGACGGGTCTGCACCATCACTGCCTCCTCTTGAAAACGAAACCAAACACTCATGGCCCGAAATTACGTTCGCGAATTGACCGACGGCGAATCCATCGACCAGACGTTTCTGGCATCCGAAAAACAGCTTCGCACAAATCGAAATGGCAATCTGTATTTGCAGGTTCGCCTGAGCGACAAAACGGGATCGCTGACTTCAATGCTGTGGAACGCTCAACAGCGTCACTATGATTGTTTCGAAAATGGTGACTATCTGAACGTGAAAGGAACCGCTCAGATCTACAACGGCAACATGCAGGTGCTGGCGAAAGAGGTCACCAAAGTCAGTCCGTCCGAAGTTGACGAAGCAGATTTCATCACATTATCCGACGGAGCGGTGGAAGACATGCTCGCTCGGGTCGCCGAGCTGCTGCGGTCAATCAGCGATCCGCATTTGCTGACGCTGGCTGAGTGTTTTCTGATCGATGAAACGTTCATGAAAGGGCTACGCAGTGCGCCGGCCGGTATCAAAAACCATCACGCCTACCGAGGCGGTTTGCTTGAGCACGTGCTTTCGCTGATGGAAGTTGTCGCTCTGATTGCTCCGCGGTATGAAGATTTGAACGCTGACAAGCTGATGATGGGAGCGTTCCTGCACGATATTGGAAAAATTCGCGAACTGACTTACGAACCCGATCTTGGCTACAGCACCGAGGGCCAGCTGTTGGGACACCTCGTTCAAGGCGTCACCATGCTCGATGAGATGATCGCTCAGGCGGAAAAGCAGTCGAGGGAAGATTTTCCAAAAGATCTTGCGAACCAATTACGTCACATGATTGTCTCTCATCACGGCACGCTGGAATTTGGCAGTCCGAAGGTCCCAATGACGCTCGAAGCAATCGCGCTTCATCATCTGGACAATTTGGATGCCAAGCTGCACAGCGTAAAACAGTTGATCGCGGACGACGTGAACACTGACAGCCCCTGGACGGTCTATCATCCATCGCTGGGGCGAAAGCTATACAAGGGCACCGGCGAGTAAACGAACCGAGCCATCAAAAAGCGTTAGGTGCCTATCCCACCCGTGGGGCAGGTTTTCAACTTGCCTTGTCAACCTGCAAATTCGCGACCCGTCAGGTTGAAAACCTGCCCTACTTGCACGGAGCTGAGTAGCATTTTGATGCGCACGCATCTACACTTCATCTATGAATCAATCTATCAATATCGAAAAACTCATTCTCGAACTCGTACTCGCGGATAACTATCAGCCGCTCAAACCGAAAGCGATTGCTAAAAAACTTGAACTGCTGGAGGACGAAAAGAAAGTCCGGCGCACCATTCGAAAACTCGTTCAGGCTGGACGCATTTCATTTGGCGATAAGCATCAGGTCATCAAACCAAAGTTAAAAAACAAAGGTGGCAAAGCAAAGTCATCGCTCAAGGAGCCCGCTTTTGGCGAAGGCGTTTTCCCTGCTGACTCCGACCCGTTTCCACTGCACAGCAAATCGAAATCAAAGAATAAACCCAAATCTGCAAAAGCTGAAAAGCCTGCCAAGACGACTGAAAAGAAAAAGAAGAATCACGTTGTCGGTGTCTTCCGGCGAAATCAGGCTGGCTTTGGTTTTGTAACGCCACTCGATTCCACGGTCACTGATCGCTCCGAGGACATTTTCATCCCGCGGAGCAAAACGCTCGACGCGGCAGATCGTGACACCGTGGAGGTCCGCATCTCAAAACCTCGCCCGGGTGATCGGCCTGATCGCATGAGCGGTCGCATTCTTGACGTGGTCGAGCGTCACACTCATCGGTTCGTTGGGACTTACCGCGAATCAGGAAACTACGGTGTGGTTTCGATTGACGGCGGCGGATTTGATTCTGCAATTCTGGTGGGTGATGCAGGAGCGAAGAACTGCCGGGTTGAGGACAAAGTCGTTGTCGAAATGGTCCACTTCCCAACCGCCAACGAACCGGGAGAAGGCGTTGTCGTTGAAGTCCTTGGCGCCAGAGGAGAACCGGGCGTCGACACGAAGATGGTCATCCACGAATTTGGGTTGCCCGAAGAGTTTCCCGAAGAGGTGCTGGACGACGCACGCGACCAAGCGGAAAAATTCGACGAATCCATCGAAGGCCGAACGGATTTCACGAAGCAAACGGTCATCACCATCGACCCGAAAACGGCTCGCGACTTCGATGACGCGATTTCCTTGAAGCGACTTGAAAACGGGCATTGGGAACTTGGCGTTCACATTGCAGATGTATCGCACTTTGTACCCTACCGGTCGAAACTGGATACCGAAGCGTACCTGCGAGGCACCAGCGTTTACCTGCCCGATCAGGTGATTCCGATGCTGCCCGAGATTATCTCGAACAACCTGGCAAGCCTTCAGCCGGACCGAGTCCGCTACTGCATGACGGCCGTGATCGAGTTTTCAGACTCCGGCGTACCGATCAACACGCAACTCCACCGAGGCGCGATCAAGAGCGCTCATCGTTTCAACTACGAAGAAATCGACGACTATCTGGAAAACGACGAACCGTGGAAAGAAAAACTGGCACCGGATGTGTTTCGCATCGTTCGCGACATGCACACGCTGGCGATGACGCTTCGGAACCGGCGGATGGATGCAGGCGCGATCGACTTGATCCTGCCCGAGGTCAAAATCGACCTGGACGACGATGGAGACGTTAGCGGCGCTCATACGGTACAGAACACCGAAAGCCACCAGGTGATTGAAGAATTCATGCTGGCCGCCAATGAAGCGGTCGCTCGACGTCTTGCCGATGAGAAACTCTATCTGATGCGGCGAGTTCACCCGAAGCCGACCGAGGCAAAACTGGCTGACCTGACGAAATTTGTCCGGGAACTTGGAATCGAATGCGATAACCTTGAATCGCGGCACGAACTGAAACGCGTGATCGCCGAATCAGCCGATATGCCTCAGCGTCATGCAATTCATTTTGCAGTTCTGCGAGCCTTTCAAAAAGCGATCTACAGCCCTGAGGAGATCGGGCACTTCGCACTCAACAGCGAAAACTATTGTCACTTCACATCGCCCATTCGTCGCTATCCGGACTTGATCATTCACCGAATGGTGGGCGATCTGGTTGATGGCAAAAAGCCGAAGTCGAATTATGACACGCTGGCAACATTGGGAAAACATTGCAGCGAGCTGGAAAAACGAGCGACTGAGGCAGAGCGTGAACTGATCAAGCTGAAACTGTTGAGCTTCATGTCCAAACGAATCGGCGAAACGTTGGACGCGATCATCACGGGTGTCGAGTCGTTTGGAATTTTTGTTCAGGGTGTGGAGATTCCTGCCGAGGGCATGTTGCCCGTCGAAAACCTGCCACCAGACTCGTACGAGTACGATCGCACCAGCCGGGTGATGTCCGGTTTTGAGGAACCGAATCAGTTTCGCCTGGGAGACACGATTCGCGTCAAGGTTTCCAAAGTCGATCTGGACCAGCGTCTGCTCGAGTATGAAATCGCCGACCGAGCCTCGGGTAAGTCGGTCATGCGACGAGGGCCGGCTCGCAGGTCTTCCCGGACCAGTTCGAACGCGAAAGTGGACCCAAAGAACAAAGGCGCTCGAACGACAAAAGATAAGTCGAGGATCAAGGCAAAAAGCAAATCGACGTCAACCAAAACAAAATCTGGCAAACGCAAAAAAAAGAAGCGCAGGAAATAGCGCAGGACAGGTTTACGACCTACCAAACAGTGCGTGACCGACAGGTTGCCTACCTGCATCAACGCGCTGGTTGATGAGGGAATCCAACGATAGTCCCTCGCTGGCGCTTTTTGATGTTGCACTATCCCGAGGGGATGCGAGCCTGTGGCCGGTGATAAGCGAAGCTCCATCACCGGAATCTGATCAAAACACGGACTTATCCCGAAGGGATGGCAGGAAAATCGATTGCTGCGATCCCTTCAGGATAAAAATGTGTGCAACTTCCAAACTCACGTGGGATATTTTGCAGGCCGGCAACAAGGTCTTGAAATCACTGCCGTAACTTTGCAAACCGGAAAGTTGTCAAAACAGTCTGTCGTTCCAGCCTGTCTTTCTGGACGAAATTGAATCCGAGACCGAAGTTCCAGCAGGGCAATGGCTTGCGTATTACGGGCCACATCCCTGACAAAACATCCCGTCTGAGTCATCGGCTCAGCTGCAGAAGTTCTTCACGAGCATTTTTGTAACGCCCTTTTGCATTGGACACTGACATTGGAACTCGGTATCGAACCACGCGGGACTGAGATTCGATCGAAGCCCTGTTGTTTGCCAGGCTGAATACCCCGCGCAACGTTTGCTCGATGGTTTTGGGTTGCGGCACTGCATTCGATGGCTCTTTGCCCGCTACCGAAACGGTTCGAAGACCATGCTCAGCCCGCACGTACTCGACCGCACGATCTCGCGCGTTGCCACTGCTGGCAAGATAAATCGGCAGCAGGAACGTTCGCGAAATCTGGATCGGCTCCTTCCACAGACCGGCGACTTTTCGTTGCCCGTTGGCCTGACACTTGACATGCAGCAGCCCCGCTTTCCAGTCACGGGGAACCCGAAATGTGACCGACAGATCCCGACTGCCTTCGAGTGTTTCTCGCCGCGATCGATGAAAACGAAAAAAGACTCCTGTTCCGCGGTCAACTGTTCCACTGGCAACAAGCACGTCGTGGCGAGGAATTTCCTGATAGCGAACCTCTTTCGCATCACGCACCGCAGCGTCCGCTCTGGCAGTTCCACCGATCACTGGAATCTCTGCGCCTTTGAGTGCAAGACCAAACGTGGCGGAGCGATCTTTGTGAGTTTCGATGTCAATCGTGCCTTGAATTGAGCTGGTCGTCTGAGTTCTCGGTCCGTAATCAGTCACCGGGTACCGAGACTGCTGCCACGATATGTCAAAACGGAACTCATCAATGTTCTGCCGATCAGCAGACGTAATTTCGGAAGTGACCGGTACCGAGAGACGAACGGCCATCAAGTCGCTATCTTCAGGATCGTTGCCAACGACGACGGCCTCCGCGAGCGATGGAACATCAAAACGCACCGCTGCCTCTGAGGCACTCGCATCGCCGATGGTAACCGCGTGAACAAACAACGCGGCGATCACGCCGAAGGTCTGAACCGGACGCCCCCATCGCCACGCTCTCAACTGGGCCTCCACCCGATGGTTGATCCACCCCAGCAACCTGATCACGGCGACCAGAGAATTTATCATGGGGGCCAATAGCGTTGCCTTCAACGAGGAAACAGAGGCGGCAGACACCAAGCTTTCGGGAAGATTCTTTTCTGCCTCTGAAGGACAGACATTCTGGGCGAGCGACTGTTCACCCGAGCGAAAATCGCTGATCCAACAACTCGAACGTTCGACTGCACCAAATGGTCCGTACACGCTATCACCTCCTGAAAGCAAACCGGATCAGCCACCAACGTCATTGTTGACGCAACTGAAAAAAGCATGCTTCCATCCTGGATAGCGATTGGGAGGACCAACCTCCTCGGTTCCTGTCCAGCGGTACGTCAGCGTCAGTGAGATGGTTCAGGAATCTTTGAGAATCCTCCGGGAATCTGCCGTCAGAGCAGCTCACCGATCTCGAACAGGTGATCCAACTGATCAAAGCTCTCAATAACCGGGTATCCGTTCGGATTCTCGACCGGTTTATTGCCCGGCCGGACACTCAGCGCGACCTGCATCCGAGCCTCATTGGCTGCGTCCAACTCCTCCACCACATCGCTGACAAAAAGCACGCGATTGGCCGGGACCCCGTAATCAGAAGCGATCATGTGATAGCTGGTGCGATCGTGTTTGGGACCGTAGCTTCGGTCGTAATGCCTTTTCAGGTAGGGAAGCAGATCGCCTTTGATGGTATGACCAAAAAACAATTTCTGAGCCTGGATGCTTCCCGAAGAATAAATTCGAAGATCCAAACCCGCTGCCGACCAACGCTTGATTGCAGGTTCGACATCGTCGTAGAGATGAGCAACCATCTGGCCATTTTTGAAACCAGACTCCCAGATCATGCCTTGTAGTTTTTTCAAACCGGGAGCCTTCACATCGGCATCCATCATTCGATTGATGTTTTTTGCGTGAGCGGCCTGTAAATCTTCCGGTGTGACCGTGCTGTCGAACTCAGCCAACCAGTTCGCCTCGCCTTGATGCTCACCGTACTCCGCAAGCAACGTCGCAAGCGACTCCTGCAAGTCAGGTTCTCCCCAATGCTCGGACAAGTAGCTGTCCAGGTGCTCACGCACATACGGGAACATCATGTCATAGACGAAACGGATCGAAGAGGTCGTACCTTCGATGTCCAACAAAATACCACGTAGAGCAGGAATGATCTTATCCTTTCACAGCACTCGAAAAACGATTAACCGCCCCAGCGGTCACCCGATGGACTCAGTTGGAGGACTCGCCTGCAGTGGGTCAACCGAAATTTCGAACGCAAAAACAAGCCTCAAATATCGACAACGCTGTCAAACTCAGGCTCTTGATTTCCATCCAGATAACTGGGCCCCATGCACAGCGGAGAATAATCCTTGTGTGCGCTGTCTTCCATGTAGTGGGGCGTCCAGCCGGACATGTCTTCAAACAAACGGATACAACGAATCGTTTTGTCCGTGCACAGATTGAACCAATGATGTGTCCCTTTGGGAACGCTGATCAAATCGCCAGACTCCACGGTAATACTGAACACGGGAGAAGTTTCTGGATTGATGTGAAACACTCCGCTACCACGAACCGTAAAACGCACTTCGTCTTCTGTGTGCAGGTGTTCTTTGTCAAACTTCTGCAACATCTGATCCAAGCCGGGCGTTTCCGGGTTCACGTTGATCACGTCCGCCGTGACGAAACCGTGTGCTTCTTTCAGACGCTCGATCTCGGGTGAGTACGCGTCAAGAATCTCTTCGTTGGTTGCATCGGGACCGATTCGCCCTTCCACATCCCATTGCTCAAAGTCAATTCCGAATGGGGCAAGGAACTCGCCGATTGCTTTCGGATCCGTAATATCCTGGTTGGTATCGGGAACATGAACTCGGGCCATTGGAAATTCTCCAGGCAAAAAATCGGATCGAAACAAGCAACATCTGAATCCGAGATTTTAGCCGAAAACACTCCTGACGTTTAGCCGTTTTCACAAGTTCCAAGTCAACTTTCGCCCCTCACATTCGAACAAAAACTCATAAACTTCCACGTGGCGACGGGCCGCAGCCACATCCTTGCCCCACGTATAAAGGCCATGATTCCTGAGCAGAAATCCATGCGTCATCGAAAAATCGGGGTCTGCCAGACGATCATTCAGCTCAACGGCCAGACCTGCGATGTCCTGAGTGTTTTCAAAAATCGGAATGAAGTGAGTACTTTCGTGGGTCGTGATTCCTTCGAGCCCCTTCAGCATTTCGTAACCCGATATTTCAAAGCCTTGTCGTTCAAAATGATAATCCGACAGCAGGGTCCCCCAGACGCTGTGCGTATGCAGGACGCATCCTACATCGGGCAGCTTTGCCAGAACGACATGCAACATGGTTTCGGCTGAAGACTTTGGCTGATTCGGTTCGATCCCCTTTCCGTCTGACCCGATGTGCACAAAGTCGCTTCGGCTAAGTCGCCCCTTATCCTTGCCACTGGCCGTGATCAGCAGTTCGGCTGGGTCATGATTCAACACCACGCTGTAATTGCTGCTGGTCCCCACCGACCAACCGCGTTGGTGAAACAGCCGCCCACAGTCTCGCAGTTGGTCGAGCGATGGTTCGTGCCCCTGAAGTGGGTGCCCGGGTGGGAACGTCAGTGCGGTCTGGCTGGAATCGTCATTCATGTTCAGAATTTTACCGGGTGGAGCTACAATCTGTTCCTTGACATCGGGAACCTGTCCCAAACCCTGCTCGATCAAGCTGAACCCAAACTGTCTGAACCCAAAACGTCAGGGACGCACTTCGTGGACAATCTCAAGTTCACACGCTGGGTAATGCAGTGCAAGGAATGGTTCCAAACCGCCGTAGCTTAAACGTCTCTGCCGATCATCACAACCAAACGCTTTCCATGAGCCACAAACTTCGCTCTTCGTCCGAGATATCGGTTGCGCCCCGCGTGATACCGTTTCTTGCCTCATTGGTTTGGTTCGGGTTCGTTGCTTTGGTGGCAGTTTATTTTCTGGTTGGTCGGACGATGCTGGAAAAAACCCTGACTTCGCTGATGGCACCCGTCGGATTGACGTGGTTTTTGATGTTTGCGATTGGCTGTTGGTTGCTGCGATCGGACCGACGCGGAACCGCCGCGGCTGTTTTCACCACGTGGCTGGTTCTGACACTCGGCGGAAATGCCTGGTTTGCCAATACTTTGCTTAGCCAGCTGGAGGCACCCTGGCAGAACGTGGACGGGATGACGGGCGAGCCATTTGACGTCGTGGTCGTATTGGGTGGTGGCACCAGTGATCGCGGAACTGGAAAGCCTCAGTTGACGGCGGATGGCGAACGAGTGATTACGGCAGCCAGAATGTTTCATGCAGGCAAGACGAAACGGATCGCCTGCACAGGAACTCAATTCTGGCTGGCGAACGAAAACGATTTGCAACTAAGTGAAGAAGCCGCTCGAATCCTGGAAGCGCTCGCGATCCCCGCCGATCGAGTTGAACAAATCCAGGGCCCCAACACCACGCTGGAAATGCAGAATTTGAAGCGGTGGATTGCTGAACAATCGAATCCACAACTGAGGGTCGGGATCATCACGTCGGCGTACCACCTGTCACGAGCAATGCGACTGGCGGCTGCCAACGGAGTCGTTGCGGAACCCGTCCCTGCCAATTTTCTGTCACGGGAAATCACGCCGTCTCCGTCGTGGGTCGTCCCCGACGCGGAGAATCTCTCACACACCGCCGCAGCACTGAAGGAACATCTGGCCGGGTTGATTGGCAGATAAAATCAAACGACTGCGCCCGAATGGCTACCGGCGTTAAGTCCTTCAATCCACGGATCCATGTCGTCAAAAATGGCACCGACCTTTCCATCGAAGACACGACCGATCAGCAGGTCGGTCAGTTCGCCCGCATGTTCAGGATGCTCTTTCATGAATCCGGCAAAGCTGAAGTTGTTGTTGTAAAACGCTCGGACCAACTTGCGAATCAAGCCAACGCCCGCCTCGTATTCATTGGTCCAGCTTCCCAGCTGTTTCGCCGAAATATCGTTCTTGCCCAAGCCTTCAGCAACCGCTTCGCCCGCTTTCATCCCCGACCAGAGCGCCAGATAAACGCCGGACGAGTAAATCGGATCGATGAAGCCGCCCGCGTCCCCCACCAGAACCCAACCCTCACCCGCTTGTTGGGTGGTGCGATAGGAGAATTCTTTGGCAACGTTGAAGCGACCCTTTGAGCCCTCCATCGTACACTGAGTCGCATCGCGGAGGCGTCGTTTGATTCCCGGGCAATTGTTCACTTCGGTTTCGAACGTCTTTTGTGGGCTGCCGCCACGTTTCAATAAGAAATCATTGTCGCCAACAACGCCAACGCTGACCGTGCCATCCCCCAGAGGAATGTACCAGAACCACGCTTCCTTACTTTCGGTATGCAGAATGCAAGTGACTTCCGGATTCTTTCCCCCGGCCCTTTCCGCGTTCTCAAAATAGCCCCAGATCGCCGACTTCTTCAGATCATCGTAGTACTCCTTCAGCTGCAACCGATTCGCAATCAATGATGACTGCCCCGAAGCATCGATCACGACCTTGGTTGAAATTTCCTGTTCTTTCCCGTCGTCGGTCTGGACGGTCACTTTGTGCTGGCCTTTTTGCTTAAGTTCAACATCCAGCACCCGAGTATTATCAATGCACGTCGCACCACGATTGTAGGCTGTGTCGAACAGCAGTTTGTCCAGCTTGTCTCGTTGAACGTGCCATGATTCGTTGCTCGGACGATCATCATGATCAGCGAAGATAAAAGGCATCGACTCCTTGCCGCTGCTGCTGACAAACTGAACACCATTCTTGCGAGTGAATCCAAGCTGATCCAGTTCATGAACGATCCCGAGCCGCTCGAAGATCCAGTAAGACTCGGGCATCAACGATTCGCCCACATGAAAACGAGGAAGCGGATCCCGTTCGATCAGCAGCGTCGAATGTCCTTGCTCAGCCACCAATGCCGCGGCAGCACAGCCTCCGGGTCCCGCCCCCAGCACCACACAGTCATAACTTCGATTGGCAATCATGTTCTCGTTTCCCGTCTCGGATGAATCAGCTGTTGGTGGTTCGCGATTGACGCGAGGTATATATTGCAGTGCCTGTGAGAGTTTTACTCACCGCCACTGCTGTTGCGAAACAGCGGCGAACAGCGGCCGACGCCGTTCCCTGGAACCCAGTCGCTTGACCGCGGTAGCTGCCGGAAATCGCACTTTCTCAAGACATTTAATAGTTTATTCGTCATTGACGACGCCTGACAGCAACAATCACAAAACAACTGCGACAAAGTGCCGCAAATTGAAGGATTTTTTACGGGTGATGCGTGCTGGAATGGCACGGTCCGAAAAATCTGCACACGCCGTTTCCGCTACGATAAACCGGCTGAACGAAGTCGGATTAACGTCACTCCTTACAAAGCCCAAATCATTGCCAACGATAAAAGACGCTCATGAATTCGACTTCAAATCGCACTCTCAATCTGGCATACATCATCCAACGACGAGTATTCTGCGTGTGCCTGATCACCACATCTCTCGTGGCGCAATACGATTGCCTCGCGCAGGCTGGGCCCAGTGACAGTATTGCAGCTGGTTCTCCGGCGAAAACGCAGTCGATCGAAACGAGGCTATTATCCAATCTTCGTCAACTGACCTTCGAAGGTCGCCGCAGCGGCGAGGGCTACTTCAACGCGGATGGCTCTCGCATGGTTTTTCAAAGCGAGAGGCAAGCGGACAATCCGTTTTATCAAATTTACACGCTGGACTTTGAAACAGGAGACATCGATCGGGTTTCGCCCGGCTTTGGAAAAACAACTTGTGCCTGGATTCATCCGGATGGGAATCGAGTGTTGTTCTCATCGACGCAGGATGACCCCAAGGCACGAGACAAACAGAAAGCAGAAATCGAGTTTCGCGAATCCGGTCAGACAAAGCGATATTCGTGGGACTACGACCCAACCTACGAACTGTACTCATTGGATCAAACCACCGGCGAGTATCAGCGGCTCACCCATGCGTCAGGCTACGACGCGGAGGGTTCTTACTCGCCCGATGGCAAGCTGATTGCCTTCGCATCCAATCGGTCGGCATTGGTTGACGACAAACCACTACCGGATGAACTGAAGAAGAAGTTTGATCTTGATCCATCGATCGCGATGGAGATCTACCTGATGAACGCCGACGGCAGCAATGTCCGACAACTGACCGATACGCCCGGTTATGACGGCGGCCCTTTTTTCAGCCCGGACGGCAATCGAATCTGCTGGCGAAGGTTCAGCGAAAACGGACTCACTGCCGAAATCATGACGATGAACATCGATGGTTCTGATCAAAGGCAGCTTACGCGGATGAACGTGATGAGCTGGGCGCCGTTTTATCACCCGTCGGGTGAGTATCTCATTTTCACCACCAACAAACATGGCTTTGGGAATTTTGAGCTGTATCTTGTTTCGGCAGACGGAAAATCTCAGCCCGTCCGAGTCACCGACACCGATGGTTTCGACGGACTGGCCAGTTTTTCTCCCGATGGAAACACGCTGACGTGGACCTCGAATAGAAACGCTCGAAAACAGTCTCAAATCTATCTGGCTCAATGGGATCACGAGGCTGCTTCGAAAATGCTGGCCACGGGCGTTCAACCGGAACCGGATGTCTCTGCCGCCTCGCAGCAGGGCGTTCAGGCCGCAAACTCTGCGTCCAGCGGATTTGATCAGCGAGATATGATCCGGCACGTGGACTACCTGTGCCGCAAGGAACTGGGGGGTCGCATGACGGGTAGCATTGGCGAGCGTAAAGCGACCGCTTACGTTGCTGCGTATCTTGATCACCTGGGACTGAAGCCCGCCGGCGAAAACGGATTGTGGTATCAGACTTTTGATTTTCCTGATGGAGCCGTGACCGGAATTGACAATCGTCTGGATCTGAAAATTCCAGATGGTTCTGAGATTTCTTGCAAGATCGACACCGACTGGCGACCTCTGACGTTCTCGGCGGACGCGTCGCTGCGAGACAAAGCAATCGTTTTTGCGGGTTACGGTATCGTCGCCCCCGAATCGGATCAGGAACCTGCTTACGATTCGTATTTTGAACTCGACGTGAAAGATAAATGGGTCATGGTTTTTCGTTTTGTCCCTGAGGAAGTAACGCCCGAACGTCGGCAACATCTGCAGTTCCATGCAGGACTTCGCAAGAAAGCGTTTTATGCCCGGCAACGCGGAGCGGTCGGGATGATCGTTGTCAGTGGACCAACGTCGCAGGTGCGGAATCAGCTGGTACCGCTGCAGAACGATTTTTCGCCCAGCGGTTCCAGTCTCGCTGCGATCAGCGTGTCGGACAAACTCGCGCAGACGATGCTCGATGCCAACGGCAAAAAACTACAGGCCCTGCAAGTCGCTCTTGATGGCGGGGACACTCAGCCTGGTTTCGAAATTGAAAGTACTCAGCTGAAGGCATCGATCGACGTCATTCAGAAAACCGGCACGGGCCGCAACGTGCTGGGGCGGCTGCAGGCGGCAGCGACCCCTTCGACCGATGCGATCATCGTCGGCGCACACATCGATCACCTGGGTTCGGGAAAAACCGGCAGCTCACTGGCGAAGGAAGCAGAGCAGGGCACGGTTCACGTGGGAGCCGACGACAATGCTTCGGGCGTCGCCGCAATGCTGGAGATAGCCGAATATCTGGCGGCGGCAAAGAAAGCGGGCAAGCTGAATATGAAGCGGGACGTCATTTTCGCTGCCTGGTCGGGTGAAGAGCTTGGACTGCACGGTTCAAAAGCATACGCCGACACCATTCGCGGCGTTGGGGCGACTGAGAAAACGAAAAAGAAATATGACACTCATGACTTTGAGCTGGCGATCGACGCCGAAGACCGCCTGTGGCTCAACGGCGAACCCACGACGCTTGAAGAGCTTGTCGGGACTCTCAAATTTATCGGACAGGTCGATCCAACGTTTCTCATTAACCTTCAAGTCGATCCGAAATCAGACTCGCAGCAATCCACCAAGCTGCTGACCTCCATCAAAGACAACGGCATCACTGCATCACCGACGGTTACGAACGCAGCCGTTGATTTTCAACTCGAATCGCCCGCGGAGGGAACCGAATCTGATCGAACTCAGATCGTGGCCGCGTTGAATATGGACATGGTAGGCCGTTTCAAGGAAAAACTGGTGCTGCAAGGAATCGGCAGCAGCGACTACTGGGCTCGAGCGATCGAGCAACGAAACGCAGTTGTTGGATTACCTTTAACACTCAGCGACGACACGGAGCTGCCGACCGACGCCAGTTCATTTTATCGAGCCGGAGTTCCTATCCTTTCGGCGTTTACGGGTTCGCACACGGATTACCACACGCCTCGCGACACGCCAGAAAAGCTCAACTACCCCGCCGCGGTTCGAATTGCGCGTTTGATGGGGCTGATCACCCGCCAACTCGCCACCGACGACAAGACTCCCCGTTTCATCAAGCGCGAATCAAAGCCAAAGCAAGCGTCACGGGGCGGCAAGCGAGCTTATCTCGGAACCGTTCCCTCCTACGGCGACGACGTGGTTGGAGTAAAACTTGAAGACACCACGTCCGGCGCTCCGGCTGCCCTGGCGGGAGTCGAAGGTGGTGACATCATCATCGGCCTTGCCGGTCAGAATATCGAAAACATCTACGATTACACGGCCATCATCGACAACCTGAAGATCGGCCAGGAAACGACCATCCGCGTACGCCGCGGAAACGAAGAGCTTAAACTGAAAATCACGCCCCAATCCCGGCAGTAGAAATCTGCGACGTAAAACTCAGTTCACTCGCCGTCCCATCGACGCGTCGGCAATTTG
Organism: uncultured Pirellulaceae bacterium; assembly: GCA_964468915.1. Taxonomy (GTDB): domain Bacteria; phylum Planctomycetota; class Planctomycetia; order Pirellulales; family Pirellulaceae; genus Mariniblastus. Next base: position 3,534 of record CAYXWX010000073.1, on the reverse strand, counting down.
ATTTCTCGGGCATCGAACCGCGATATTGCTGGACGCGTGTGGCAGCAGACGAAGGCTCGGCTAAAATGTCGGCATGAAAGAACACGACAAAACTGATTCAAGCGCATCGCCGGAGTCACCGAAAGCGCCATCGACGTCACTCGGGGCGTCTTCGTCTTCAAACTCTGACGGCACGCCGGATCACTCAGCATTTTCGATCAACCGCCTCGTTTCGTTTGGCTTGCTGCTGGCGGTAATTATTTTTCTGGGCATCGTGTTCTATCGCGTCATGGCCAGCTTCCTGATTCCCATGTTTCTGGCAGCTTTGCTGGTTGTCATTTTCGAACCGTTTCACCAGTGGTTCCTGCGCAAGTGCGGCGGTCGCGAAACGCTCGCTGCCGCACTGACGACCATCAGCATTCTTTTGACCGTGCTGGTACCAATTGGAGTTCTTTTTTCATTGGCCATTATGGAAAGCCAATCTCTTTTCCGGCAAAGTCGATCCCCACAATTGGTGCAGTCGTTGATCGAGATGCGAAAGAATCTTGGACTGGACATGCCACTGTCCAACCAGTTCCGCCGAATTGAGGCTCGATTTGACAGTTTGCACGAACAACTGACCAAAGATGAAATGGAGAAGCAAAGACTTGGCCTGTCTGAGATCTTGCAAAACGCTGCTGAGATTGCCGAAGCCAGCAACCTGACGTGGCCTCCCGAAATTGACTCCGATGGCAAGGAGTCTTCAGAAACGCCCAACACAACTGCGGACTATCTGGCAATGTTTTATCTGCACGCCAACTCAGCCCGCGAGTTGGAACAAAAGGCGGATTGGGAATTACCGGACAAGTCAGACAACGATGTTGAATTTCAACAGCGCCGTCACGTCAGCCTGCGGGAATATCAACGTGAGCTCAGCCTGGCAAACGATTTCTATGAGAAGTTCAAAGACGATTTTCTGGGAGGCCGATTGCGTGCGCTTTTCACTCAGGCTGTGAATCCATCGGCCGAGCAGATTGAATCGTACGCCAATTCGATTTCAAAACTGGCCCGCGACAACCTTCCGAAACTTGGCGGTGCCACATCGGCGTTTGTCGGCAGCGTTTTGATCGGTACGGCGATCATGGTCTTCAGCCTGTACTTTTTTCTTCTTGATGGTGATCGCATGTTAAAATCAGTCCAAGGCCTTTCGCCACTGGACGATGAACATGAAACGGAATTGATCGAAGAGTTCGGACGCGTCAGCCGAGCGGTTGCGGTTGCGACGTTGCTTTCCGCATTGACTCAGGGAGTCCTCGCAGGCATCGGATTCTGGTTCTGTGGACTCGAATCCATCTTTTTGTTGACCCTGTTGTCAGCCGTCCTCGCGATGGTCCCCTTCGTCGGCGCAGCGTCCGTATGGATTCCTTGCAGCCTGTATCTTTACTTTGTTGATCAAAACCTGACGGCCGCGATTGGCCTTGCCATTTATGGGGTTGCTGTGATCTCGATGGCCGACAACGTGATCAAGCCGATGGTTTTGCATGGTCAATCAAATCTTCACCCGCTGTTGGCGTTACTGAGTGTCATCGGCGGCGTTTCTGCACTCGGGCCAATTGGAATCGTGGTCGGGCCTATGGTCGTCGTGTTTCTTCAGACGCTGTTGAAGATCCTGAGACGTGAGCTCGACGGGATCGAACATGATCTGGACACCACCGCTGAAGCGCATTGAAAAAGAAAAGGCCACCGAAATTTCGATGACCTTTTACAGCTTCTGTGTTGGTCAGCTCTGACGGACCAACAGTGTCTGGGGAAACTACCAGCCTCGGCAGCTGCGACCGTAACCGCCGCGATAGCCGCTGTGGAACGATCGATTGTAACCGTACACCGGACGGAAGGATGAGTAGCCGAAGTTCACGCCGGCGGGTCGAAAGCCGTAGGCGGGACCAAACCCACCCCAACCGGGACCGAAACCGCCAAAACCGGGACCAAAGCCGCCGAAGCCATTGCCGATTGAAATTGCGAAGCCTGAACCGCCGCGATAAAACTGCGCGTCAGCTTCTTGTGGTGATGCAAGAGCGACCACGCCCATTGCGACTAGTAAAGCGAGTAAACGTTTCATAGCTGTTCTCCTGAAATTGGATACCTTGGGGGACCACCTGAAGCGAGACTGCCATTGATGTCACGGGACAACAGAATCCGAGGCAGCCTGACACGATGGATACAGAGCGACACCAGATTCACTCCTTCGGCAAGTGATTGCACGTTGCATGCCGAAACATGTTTTGCAACTTGCAATCACTCCAAACGTCCGTATCCCCTTGATAATCGCGTAAAATAACATTCCGTCACACCGCATACTCTAACCGCGATGTACTCCACTTGATCACACCGCGCACTCAATTAGAGCGTGTTTCGTTTAAGTCTAGCGGCTTTTCGATACTTTTCGCTCGGTTTGTCAACGCCGCAGACGCTACAGTTAAGTGCAACATGCACTAGATGGATGGCTGTTACCCATTTTGCCCCCTGACACGCGTGATTGGCTTCCAGGCCAGCAGTACCCCGTAACTCAACGTGACCCTACCAAACGAAAAAATCCGCTGGAATGGTCCAGCGGATCATGAAGTTCTCTATGAACTGGCAACACCTGTTAAACCAGAGCATGTCGCGTTTGGTGATAACGCCTGTGGTGGCGAAACGACCAAGTTGAAAGTCGCGAAAGCCGGTTGATCAGAACGAGCGTAGCTTACTCGCCAACTTTGATGTCGATCTTGCGAGGGAGCACCTTCTCCGACTTGGGTAATTCAACTGAGAGCACTCCATTTTCATAGGCTGCTTCGATGCGATCGGCGTCAACAACCGTCGGAAACTCGAACTTGCGACGGAACTCGCCCGATCGTTGCTCGACTTTCAGCGCTTTGACACCCTCCGGCAGATTCACTTTGTCCCGTTTGCCGGAAACTTCCAGAACGCCATCGTGCATTTCAACATTGACATCAGCGGGACTGACACCTGCCAGCTCGATGCTGACATGATAGGACGTGTCTGATTCCGAAATGTTCGTCCTTGGCAACCAGCGTCCCTGCGGATTCACTTGCTGGTCACCGAAAAAATGGTCGAACAGGTTTTCCACATCAACTTGAAAATCACCGAAAGGTGTTGCGATACGGTTTTTAGTTTGCTTGCAATGCATGATATTCAATTCCTCCAGAGAGTTGTTTGAAAATTCGTGCTCACTCGGCCACTGACGTTTTGTCAGCAAATCCCGGTGAACCATTCTGTTATGATGCAATGTCCGTGCCAAACCCACGCTCATACGCTCCAACGCCGGTTTTTCGCGATTGATTATCGTGTTGGCAGCACGTAGAAATGGGCCGAAGCATGCTTCGACTGACGGTATCGCACATGCCAAATTGGCCAGCGTGGCAGCTATCCAGAGGCGATGACCGCCCTGAACTGGAGAAACAAATTGAGGGCTGATTAGAGCGCGTTTCGTTTAAGTCTAGTGGCTTTTCGATACTTTTCGCTCGGTTTTTCAACGCCGCATACGCTACAGTCAAGTGCAACATGCACGAGAAA
>CAYXWX010000072.1:0-23466 GCA_964468915.1 uncultured Pirellulaceae bacterium | reverse complement strand
CGCACAGCAAGTGGGGTCATGAGACCCGCGCACAGCAAGTGGGGCATGAGACCCGCGCACAGTTGTAATGACCACCCGCTATGCGAGGGTCTCGCGACCCCGCATGCATGAAATACGCAGTATACGCGGGGCACTCCGACCCACGCATGCGCGATCAATCGTTGACGTGCGTTTCAAGGAAACGTGCCAGACGATGGAAATCGCTGTCGGGGTCGATGTAGCGAACGACGGTCACCAGCGTTTCCGGGTCAACCAGATTTTCGAACGGCTCGTAGCGAAGATCCAGCTGGCCGCTGACGCTGACCATGACGCCGTTCAGCTTCTGTTCCGCCAACGCTCGGAAGGCTCCCACGCCCAGCTGACTGCCTAGCATCGCGTCAAACGCGTGTGGCTTGGCACAGCGAGCCTCGTAGCCCAGTTGCAAACCCTTTACCGCCCGTTTGTTGCCGGTTTTCTCGGTATATTTTTCCTCGATTGCTTTTGACATCACTCGGTAAAGGTTCACTTCCGAGATATTGATGTGCCCGTGATCGTCGCGTTTGACTCCCATCACGTAGCTGAATGGCAGGTACTCGGCCAGACCCTCGGCAATCACGATCACTCCGTAGTTCTTGCCCTCGGCCTCACGAGCGAGCATCGTCTTCACGATTCGCTCGGTCACCCGATTCATGTCCATGCATTGTCGGGTTTTCGTTTCGCCCGAATCGGTGGTGAATTCTTCGTCTACCAAGTAGCCGGCGATCACATCTTCGACACTGACCACCAAGCTGGCTTCGCCCGCAATCGCGGCTCCGTAGGACAACCACCCTGCACTGCGGCCCATGGTTTCGGCAAGGAAATAAGATCCCGTGGCCTCCGCGTCATAGATCAGGTTGCGAATTTCGGTTGCCAGAAAATCCACGGCTGTGAAGAAACCGAATGTGAAATCGATTCCGTGGTAATCGTTGTCAATTGTCTTGGGAAGGTGGACGACAGGGATCACGCTGTCAGACTGATTGACTTCCTGAAACAGCTTGAACTTGTTGGCTGTCTTCAGTGTGTCATCACCTCCGATCGAGATCAGAGCATCGATGCCGATTGACTTGAGACCCTCGACCGTCCGTCGCATGGGTTCGGTCTTGTCTGAGTCGTTTAAATCGGCTGGGCAAGTGATCATTTTGCCGGGGTTGGTTCGAGCCGTTCCGATAATGATTCCCGGCTGGTTGCGAGTTCGCTTCAGAACATCGGGAGTCAGTTTGAAAAATGCTTTTCCTTCTTCCAGCGGTTGGGACGGATCGAAATCTGCCAGCGACGAATAACCGTGCTTGATCCCAATGACCTCAACTCCGGCACGCAAGAACGAAGCGGCTGCCGCGGAGATCACAGAGTTCGCAGCCGGAGCCGGTCCACCGGCAAACAAAATTGCCACTCGCTTGAAAGGGTGGTCAGGACGTGCGGGAGGGGAAAGCGTATTGGCCACGGTGGATTGCCTCGGTTTTACAAATGAAATTTTGATGGATTCTTGAAATAAGATCAGTGCGTTCCGAAACCGGTCCCACCGATCGGACCACGATTTTATTCAAAACCCGTTGAACTGGATACCGTCGAATGCTGGATTACCTGACTAGCAAATCCGGTTTGAATGCATTATCTCCCCCGTTGTTTGGCTGTAGTGGTGTCTATCCCTGGCTTGAACATCAGGAGTGTTTACAGGTGCAAAATTCGATGTCAACAGACGCGAGAAACGGATCGCCAAGGCTCGTGAGACTTGCACTCCTGACGATTGCGTTTTCCGATTGGTATCTGGTTTTACATCGCCGAATGAACGTGCAGCGGAATCAACTTCGTCAGCTATACTCACTGCCCCGTTTTCCAGTCCTGGACTCATTCGCATTTCCTTTCACCCTTCGGATCCTTGATGCCTGCCGTTTTCGTCGCATTGGCTTTTCTGAGTGGTGCTGTTGCGTTGTCGCACGAATTACTTTGGACCAGAAGATTAATCGATCTGTTGGGGGCGACGGAGTCCGTGACCGGTCGAGTGCTGGGATTGTTCTTTCTGGGGCTGGCTCTGGGAGGATGGTTGGCGACGCGGTGGTCTCGGGCCACTGAGGGAAACTCTGCCGTGCGGCTGGGAATGGCCGAGATTTCCATCGCTTTTCTCTCGCTGCCCGCAATCTTCCTTCCATTCTGGGCAGACAGTCTTATTTCGACACTGGGAACCGACATTCTCGTTTCGTGGCACGGCCAGTTGATCAAAGCGCTCGTGACGGCAGCTGTGGTGTTGCCGCCGGCGATTGCGATGGGAACAACGATGCCGATGTTCATTCGAGTCATGACCGATCTGGGTGGAACGCTCAGCGACGGTGGGATTTGGGTTTACTCGTGGAACATGCTGGGCGGCGTTTTCGGTTTGTGGCTGGTGTCGACGGTTTTGCTGGAGGCATCCGGCGTGCAGGGTGCGATGCTCTGTGCTGCCGCAGGGAATGTTGTCATCGGTCTGGCTTCTTTCGTCCTTTCCAGTCGTGTTCGGACTTTCCAGGAGGTCGAATCGCCCGACGGAGCGACAGAAAACAAGGAGCCGATGTCAGTGCCGGGTGAAAGGCGATCCAGCCTGGCAAGTTCAAAGTCGAGCTTCCAATCTGTTCTGACGCTTGCATTTGCATCGGGGCTGATTGTTCTGGCAAGCGAAGTGCTCATTCTGCGAATGTTGGCGTTGATTGCTCCGTCTTCGATTCAAACCACCAGCGCGTTGCTGGCCAATGTGATTTTTTTTCTGGCGTTGGGATCGATTTTCGTGGCTCTGATGAATCGGTTGGGGGTCTCCTGTCACACTCAGCTGATGATTGGCGTGATTGGAGCGTCGCTCTTTTGTCTCTTGTGTCCGCTGATTCTGTATCAAGCGACCAACCAATTGGTTTCCGTTCGATACCTCGCTGCTCTTGAGGGAAAGAATATCGTCTCGATCGGCCACTACTGGATTTTGCTGTTTATGCTCGTTGCGTGGTCGTCGGGTGCAGCGATGTTCTTTTTCGGTTTCGTGTTCCCGTCCATCATGTCGATTCACTCAAGCCATGATCCTGCGGGACGCTCGGTTGGCCTGTTGTTGGCAATCAACGGATTGGGCGGCTTGTTGGGAGCGGAACTTGCCAATCTGTTGCTTGTCTTTCAGGTTGGAATATTTCGAGGCTTCGTCGTTCTGGCTATCGCTTCGGCACTCGTAGCTGTGGCGATTTGCATCCAAAGCAGGCAAAAACTCACTGCGGTTGGCGTTGTGCTTGCCGGCGTGCTGGTTGGTTTGCTGAGCCTGGATTCTTATGAAGAACTTCGATACCTGAGTCCTCGAACGAAGAAGAAATTCACGATCGAAGATACTCGCTTTGGCCGCGAGGGAGTCCTGCTAGTCGTGAAGGGAGCGAAAGGGGCTCGCAGTTTGCTGATGAACAATCAGTACATTCTGGGTAGTTCGGAAACCCGGGCGACGGCAGCCGAGCGACGACAGTTGTGGATTCCTTGGCTGTTGCACCCAAAATCTGAGAAAGTCTGCTGCCTTGCCTTTGCGACAGGAATCTCAGCGACCGCTCTGGAATTTCTGAATAACCCGCCCGAAGTCACATCGGTTGAACTTTCGCAAAAGGTCACTGAAGTGGCCAGAGAGTATTATCGAGACCAACATACGTCGTTTTTTCAGCGAGCCGGTAACCGCGTTGTTCATGAAGATGCACGCACGTTTATGGCCTGTGCCAATGCAGAATACGATTTGATCGTGGCGGATCTGTTTCGTCCTCATGGCGCGGGCGAGTCGCGGCTGTTTTCGGTCGAGCACTTTCGCAATGTAAAAAAGGCTCTTCGTGCCGATGGCCTGTTCTGTCAGTGGCTACCGGCCCATCAGCTGAACCAGAAACAGTTTGAAACCATCGCCAGAACATTCATGGAAGTATTTTCAAATGTTCTGGTCGTCAATGCGGGGACAAAGTCGAATGCTCCAACGGTTGGACTCTGTGCGTGGCAGGATGACAAGGAATGGCAGACAGAAGCGTTGGCAAAAAAAGTCGTTGACTTTCGGAATGAAAAAAGAATTTCAGATGTCCTCGCACTTAACGCTCAGCTGTTGATTGTCGGCGTTTTGAAAGAAGACGCGTTCTCATCCGCGCCCGTCAACACGCTGGATAATGCCCTGCTGGAAATCGACGCAGGTGAGTTCTGGATCACGAAAGATCTTCGCCCGCGCCGCCAGGCCGACACCCTGGAGAACGGATTTTTATCGGGACCGAACTGGAAACGATTCTCGCGACAGCTGCTCGAGAGGACGGCGCCGGTTTTAGATCCGGTGCATCGCGAACATTACATTCAGTCGATCAAGTGACGGGAACCGGGGCATAGAGCCGGTTCTCTCGCAGGCCGGCAACAAGGTCTCGAGAAACGGTTGTAACTTTGCCAACCTGAGAGTTTCCAAAAACAGGTTGTCGATTTGAACGTTATCACAACCGAGACCGCACAACCGAGACCGAAGTTCCGGCACTCCAAGGCTTTCCGTGTTACCGCCTACTCACGCGATGAAATCTCCTTGCTGGCAAATAAGGGAGACAATTTCGATCAAGGTTTGTACCATGTCAGCGGCTTGCGTTCTGTTCGGACAAGCAGTCCTTTGGCTTCAAGGTCCAGCTGAACCGTTTTTGCCCACCATGCTGATTTCGCCCCGCCAGGCCACAGATGATCGGGCAAATGAGAGAGAATTGCTTTTTGCATTTCAGCTTGAGTGAGACCAGGTTTCTTTCTCGGGATCACTTTCAGCAACACCTTCCTCATCGCATGGTACTTCTCAGCATCAACATTGTTTGTTGTGCCGGGGCAATTGATGTTCTCGACGGCAATTTTTTCTTTTGTAGTCACGTCGATCAGTGCTTTTTCCGTTACTGAGCCTCGCGGCAAATCAGCAAAAACAACTCACATGTTTCGCTCAACCCATTTCGTATCGACTTTGCCGTTGAGGAAGTCGGGGTGCTCGAGCACTTTACGCTGAAAGTCGATCGTCGTCTGAATACCTTCCACTCGAAGTTCGGCCAATGCATTCAGCATGCTCTTGATGGCTTGCTCTCGAGTCGGCTGATGAACGATCAGCTTGCCAATCATCGAATCATAGTACGGTGGCACGGTGTAGCCCGCGTGAACGTGAGAATCGAAACGCACGCCAAGCCCGCCGGGCGGCAGAATTTGGGTGACCGTACCCGGGCACGGCGCGAAACCTCGTTCAGGATCTTCCGCATTGATGCGACATTCGATCGACGCGCCGTTGCACCTGATGTCATCCTGAGTGAAGGGCAGTTTCTCTCCGGATGCGACGCGAATCTGCTGCTGGATCAGATCGATGCCCGTGACCATTTCGGTGACTGGGTGTTCAACCTGAATCCGAGCATTCACCTCAATAAAGTAGAAATTGTTGTCCTTGTCGACAATGAATTCGACGGTCGCCGCGTTATCGTAATCGGCGTGTTTAATCATCCGAACGGCCGCAGCGCAGATCTCGTTGCGAACTTCCGGTGGAAGCGTTGGCGCGGGGCTTTCTTCGATCAATTTCTGGTGACGGCGTTGGGTCGAGCAGTCTCGCTCCCACAAGTGAACGACGTTTCCATGTTTGTCGGCGATGATCTGAACTTCGACGTGACGCGGAAGTTCGACAAACTTCTCGAGGTAGACTCCACCGTTGCCGAACGCGGCTTTCGCTTCAGTCGCGGCCTGATCGAGTGCCGTCTTGAGCGATTCGTCGTCGGTGGCGACTCGCATTCCCTTTCCACCGCCGCCCGCGGTCGCCTTGACCAGCACCGGGTAACCGATCTCATTGGCGACCTTCAGGCCTTCTTTTTCTTCGGTGATCAGTCCGGGACTACCGGGTACGACGGGAACCTCGGCCTTTCGAGCCAGTGCCCGCGCCTTGTTTTTGTCGCCAAGCATGTCCATCGCTTGCGGCGTGGGGCCGATAAAGTCGACGTTGCTGTCGCGACAAACTTCATTGAAATGAGAGTTCTCGGCGAGGAACCCGTAGCCGGGGTGAATGGCTTCTGCATCGGCGATTTCAGCGGCACTGATGATTTGGTCGATCCGCAGATAGCTATCCGATGAACGTGGGTTGCCCACGCAGTAAGCTTCGTCGGCCAGTTCCAGATATTTGCTGCCTCGATCGGCTTCGCTGAAAATAGCGACCGACTCGATCCCCAGTTCTTTGCAGGCTCGGATGATGCGAAGAGCAATTTCGCCTCGATTGGCGATCAGAATTCGATTGTACATGGTGGAAGTTTTCAGCGTACAGTTTTGAAGTGGCGATCACACACCGTGTGATGTTTGCGAATTTCCCAAGGACGAAATCAACCGAGTGGTGACGACGTCCAACCGGGCTGATCAGCTGGGTTCAACTTTGAACAAAGGCTTGTTGTTGTCGACCGGGTCTTCGTTGTTAACCAGGCATTCAACAATCTTTCCAGAGACGCCTGCAGGAATTTCGTTGAACATCTTCATCGCTTCCACGAGGCACACGATCGTGTCAGGTGTCACCGTGTCACCAACTTTGACAAAGTCAGCGGCGTCGGGTTTAGGACGGCTGTAAAAAGTTCCAATCGTTGGACTTTTGATGTAAGTCGCGTTGTCATCGGCGGCGGGGCTAGCCGCAGTGGATGCGGCAGCAACGGGAGCAGCTGCAGGAGCGGCCGCGACGGGAGGTGCTGCATAGCTGACAACCGGAGCGTCGCCTGCGCCACGTTTCAATCGGATACGCTGTTCGGATTGTTGCAAATCGACTTCACGGAGTTCATGCTCCTGCATCAGTTCGATCAATTCGCGAATCTTTGCCACATCAAATACAGATGGATCTTGCTTGTCCTTGCTCATCGGGGAAGTGTGCTCCGGAGGCCGTTGGTAATTTCGTGGTGTTGAATCGGGAGGTCAGACAAAACCTGTCAAACCGCCAAAAATCAAACAGATACGATACACGTATCCAGCTGTTTGGGCAATTCGCTCAAGACTTCACATCCATCGGAAGTCACCAGAATATCGTCCTCAATGCGGACTCCACCCCAATCCGGGATGTAAATTCCAGGTTCGACCGTCACGACCATCCCCGGTTGCAGCTGAATTTCCTGGTTTGATCGTAGTCCGGGGGCTTCGTGAACGTCCAGACCGATTCCGTGGCCAAGGCTGTGAGTGAACTTTTTGCCGAAACCGGCTTCTTCGATTATTTTTCGGGCGATCCCGTCGACCTCGCTGGAGATCGCTCCCGGCCGAATGGCCTCAATCGCAGCCAGTTGTGCCGCGAGAACCGTCGTATAGACCTTGCTGAATCGAGCGGAAATTTTTGACGCTTTACCAGAGTTGACCCATAACGCTCGTGTCAGGTCGCTGGCGTAGTGATCAACTTGAGCACCCCAGTCGATCAGCAGAACCGGATTCTCACTGATGCGTGTGGCACCCGGCGTCGCATGAGGAAGCGCCGCGTTCGGGCCCACGGCCACAATCGGCTCAAACGAGCAACCGCTGGCTCCGAATTGGCGCATCTGGTGTTCCAGATTGAAGCCGATCTCTCGCTCGGTTTGCTCGCCGGTCATCTGCGAGCGAATGACATTGAACGTTCTTTCGTTGATGCCGATTGATTTTCGAATCGCAGCAATTTCATTTTTGTCCTTGATCATTCGCAGCGACTCAATGATCCCGGAACTTCCGACCAGATTCACTTGGGGCAATTTTGATTCCAGCGCGTCAAACGTCGCTTTGCTGGTGGCGTCAGCTTCAAACGCGAGGTCGCAGAGTTTCGATTTTTTGACAACGCGGCCAAGTGACTCGAGTAACGTTTCGCCTTGGCGTTGGATTTCGATTTCGATGCCGGAGCACTCTTGCTGCACCTGAGTGGTATAGCGACCATCAGTCAGCAAGGTTGTGTGATCGGGCGTGATCAGTAAGTTCCCTGCGCTACCGGTAAAACCTGTCAGGTAATAGATATTGGTCAGATTGGAAACCAGGAAATTGACGGGTTGGTCGCCGGTCGCCAGTTTGCGTTGCAGTTGCGTGAGTCGTTTTTGAAAATTGAACATTGTTCAATTGTTGCAAATCGTTGCGACCGTGCGAAGTGGAGTCGGGCGACAGGAATACCACAACGTTTTTTGAACCACGAAGGACGCGAAGAGCACGAAGTTTTAGCGCGGGTTTCTTCGTGTCCTTCGTTTCTTCGTGGTCTTTTGATTCTACTTTTTGAAACGCCACGAAACGGGCGTTGACTTCGATTGTTCGCTGTCAATAAATCGAATTGCCGCCGGGTATGACTTGCGGCCACAGAATCCAATCGCCTTCAAACTCGGCATCCTTTGGGCCCGGTTTGATGTCGGATCGTTCGATACGCTTGCGGTTTTTAGTGGCATCCACGCCACCATCGTCGTCGTGATCGAGGCCAACGCTGTAAACGAGTGACTGGTCGTCCACGACCTTAAAATGCAGCGGCTTGCCCGTTAAAATATCGATAGGGATTTCTTTCAGGTATTTAGGACTCAAGTCGCTCGCCGATTTCGGCCATTTTTGATGACGAGCATGGAATCGGTGCATTGCTAATGCCAGAATGACTCCGTTTTTTCGGGCACAAGTTCGTTCGATTACATTGCGAACTTGTTTAACGCTTGGCATGACTCTGTAAAGTAGAACGTGCTCTGTTTGATGTTCCTTCAAATAGCCGTCGATGTCTTTCCAGCCATCAATTTTTGAGTTTCTGGATTCCCAAAATGGGAGTTCTTGATCGGCAGCAATCTGATCGAATATTTCGTCGGCCTTACCCAGTACCTCTTTCCGAGTGGCACAAGTGAACAACGACGTGGGTGCCATCGCGGAACGGGCAAACTTGACGAACCCGTTATTTTCAAAAGCGTGCTCGCTATTACGGTCCAGGCCCGATAGATAGCCGCTGTTGAGGAATCTCATTCCCGCCGCAGTGATTTGCCCGTCGCCGTTTCCGTCATCCGTGTAGCAACGTTGAACCATATCCTGGATTAACAAGTGCTCGCCTTTGTAGTCCAACCACGAGCGAATGTTCAGCTGTTCCAAGTGTTTCTGTAGTCGGGCGAGTTTGGCTTGTGACAAAAACTCTGGGTCAGTCGTGATGACTTCTTCCAATTGATTAAATCCGATCGAGCCGACAGCTCCAGCGACGAGCGCGTTGACCAAAATGGGAGTGTCAGCAATCTGATTAGCCAGCCCCAAAACGGCCTCGACATTTCCAACGACACGGTCGGAATCACCTTCCAAGATTGCCAAGCGTGTATCGAGATGAAGCAGCCGTGCAACTTTTCTGATCTCTTGAACGTGAGGAAGCAAAATCTCGGTTGAGCCACCTTCAAGAATTCCATCGGGATCATGCTCTTGCTCGTAGCTTTCAAAGTTTGTCTTTTCTGCATTAGGGAATAGCGTGGCAAAATCCTCGTCCGAATATGCACTCGGATCTGCCCGTAGTGCCAAGCCAAATGACTCGCGTTTGGCTCCTTTTCGAGAAACATCAAGCAGTTCATCATGCGCTTTCAACATCGAAACGGTCTGTGGCCATTGGTCGTCGGAGGGTTTGGTCAATCGCTTCCGATCTGTCTTCTGATCTTGAACAAACATGCTTTTTCGCATTTCAGAATATTCCCGACGAGCTCCATCGATCAATTGAAACTTGAGCCATGCAGGTCGATATAGCGGCCACGCTTTATCCTTCTCTTCGGTCTCGGTCACTCTTTGATTGAGTTCGGACGTGTAGTCGACGCTGGGGTTGGATTCGCCGTTGTGGTATTCCCACAGTAGGATCAGATAGGCGATCGAAAAGCACAGCATCGTAGGCGGGATGATTCGAGCGGCCGACACAACCAGACTCCGGTTGCGGATTTTCGATCTGCGGATGAGCAACGCGGCGGATTCTGCGTTGCCGAAATTCTTCGTAAGCAGGTCGAACGAAAGGCCTCGCTGGTTGCCGTCCTGAAAATGTTGGATTAGCTCCTCGGCCACGTCATATTTTTCGCGTCGCATTAAGCGAGATTTTGAAACGACTTGACGGACGAGCGACTTGATTTCTGACGGCAGCTCTGAGGATTCGATCAGACGTTTCCAGTTCCCGCCGAGCCAGAACGTGGGCCGAAAAACTTGTCGCAAACTTGGGAGTGCCCGAGAGACAAACGGAGCGGTTGTATTGCTCATTGGGCACCTCCTTCCAACGCCAATCCGGGCAACTGACTGGGCAGGTTGGCTGTCGGTTTTCCAAGGCCACAAGTGACTCCCAAGGCTCCGAGTCCCTTGATGACGGCAGCCCACTGTTCACGATCGGCAGCGAGTTTCTTCTTTCCCTGCGTCGTTAGCCGGTAGTAGCGACGAGTTCTTCCGTTCGGTCCTTCCTTCTTACGGGAAGTCACCAGTTTTTTGGCTTCAAGGTTGTACAGCATCGGGTAGAGCGTGGATTGTCCAAGCTCGAAAACGCCCTCCGACTGATGAGTCAAAGCCTCGATGATTTCGTAGCCGTACTTTTCGCCGTTGGACAGCAATTGCAACAACGCGGTTGGACCGGCGCCGCGCATCATTTCTCTTTCCAGCTTCATGGCACATCCTCGAAACGCAGGGAGCTTATGTTACGTATGACATAGTATGCGTTGCGCAATTTAATGTCAAGCGTCTTCTCGCATTGGGCCACGAAAAAACGGGCCCTGCATTTACAATGCACGACCCGTCGGAAGCGATGGTCAATGGTGGCGTTTCGCACTCGTTTGCTCACGCGCGTTCGCTTCAAACTATCCGTATAATATTTCTCGTTGTGGAACGATCGTTGATTCTGGATCGAACTTTCGCAGACCCGTCCACTGAAGAAACAGAAGGTAAACGTAGTACGGGTTCAGAATCAGGTAACGTTGCCAGAGACGCTTTGGTTCCTTGAACAATCGGTAGGCCCATTCGAGTCCGTACTTTTGCAAAATCGGTGGAGCCTGATCCAGCTGGCCGGCATGGAAGTTGAATGCAGCTCCCACCGCCAGAACCGGCATGTTCAATTGGTTCTTGAACTCGTAAGCCCAGACTTCCTGGCGAGGACATCCGAGGCCGACCATCGTAATTCCTGCGCCACTGTCAAGGATCGTGTCGATGATGTCCAGCTTCTCCGCGGGAGAAATGGTGCGGAATCGGCTGGCGAGCTTCCCTGCGATTCGCAGTGATGGGAATCTTGCAAGCAACTGGGTTTCGAGGTCGTCCAGCAATTGCTGTTTGCCACCAAACAGAAAAATCGGGATTCCTGTCTCGGCAGCGGCTTCACAAGTTCTAAGCATCAAATTGGGGCCGTACACTCGGTCCTCCAGTTTCGTGCCATGCAGGTAATTCAGAGCCCAACGCACCGGCTGGCCGTCAGGCACAATCAGCTCAAGGCTGTTCAGTCGATGCCGGTGGGTATCGTCGGTAACACCGGTCATGACACCATGCACCGCAAGGGCAGAAACACCCAGCGGCTTTCGTTGATTTGCTGCGTCAACGATTTTCCCAACCGCGGCTTCATAGTCGACCGCGTTGACGTTAACGCCCAAAACGTTGTGAGATCCTCGATCAATCATCAGGCAACAGGCTCCTGCCAACGCTCAACGTTGTAGCTGTAGATTTCGGACAGAATCGTGCGGACGTCTTTGGTCAGCTTCCAATCGGGATAATGAGACTGAAACTTGCTGACATCGCTGACATACCAGATGTGGTCGCCGGTTCGATTGGCTTCGGCGTAACTGTGATCCAGTTTGTTCCCGGAAAGCTCTTCGCAGATTTGAATTGCTTCCAGCATCGAGCAATGACTGAAGCGGCTACCGCCAATGTTGTAGACTTCGCCACTGCGAGGATTGCGGTAAAAGTGATCGAACGCCTGAATCAAATCGAAGCTGTGAATGTTGTCTCGGACTTGTTTTCCCTTGTAACCGAAAACCGTGTACGGTGTTCCAGTTACGGTGCATTTCATCAAGTACGAAAGAAAACCGTGAAGCTGTGTGCCACTGTGGTTCGGGCCAGTCAGGCACCCACCGCGAAACGCGGCCGTTTTCATGTCGAAGTAACGTCCGTATTCCTGCACCAGCACGTCAGCGGCAACCTTGGAGGCTCCGAACAGACTGTGAGTGCAATTGTCGATGGACATGTCTTCGCGAATTCCATCGTTGTAAGTGTGTGATGGATCAATCTCCCAACGAAGGTCTTTTTCGATCAATGGCAGGTGGTTGGGAGTATCACCGTAGACCTTGTTGGTTGAAGTGAAAATGAAAACAGCTTCGGGGCAGCTCTGCCGTGTGGCTTCCAATAGATTCAGCGTGCCGTTTGCATTGACCGTGAAATCTTTGTGAGGATCCTTGGCCGCCCAGTCGTGTGACGGTTGAGCTGCCGTGTGTACGATCAGCTTGATGTCAGTGCCATACTTTGCAAACAAAGCCTGAATCGCATCGTTGTCGCGAATGTCACAGTCGACATGCACATACTTGTCGCCCAGTTCTTCAATCAGGGTGTTGCGTTGCCATTGCGTTGACGCCTCCGCGCCAAAAAATTCGCTTCTCATGTCGTTGTCGATGCCAACGACCGTTAAACCCTGCGTGGCGAAATGACGCGCCGCTTCGGAGCCGATCAAGCCGGCCGAGCCGGTGACGATTGCAATACTCATGTTTGATTTAATCCGAAAATCAGTAGTTAGTTAGACAGAAGAGAAACAGGCTTGGTCCATCATTGATCAACAGAAAAGCCGAGAGGATCAGTGAAATAAAAGTTCATTCAACGATGAGGCGAAAAATCGATTGTTCAGCTCCATACATTACTTGGAACCCAAAACGATTCAAGAATTCAAGACGGTAGAATGTGAGCTGCGGTACGCGGTTTTGCCCAGTTGAACTGCTGGCCGCAGCGGTAGGCGGTTGTGCTGACCGACAGGTCTCTGTAACGGTTCGCTGTCTCGCAATGAATGGATGGTTCATGTTGTACGGTTTGTGCAGGTTTTCGGAGTGCCAGCCTATATCGGGTTCTTGAAAAACAAATCGGTGCATCGAGTGTCTCGGTCCGATGACTCACTCCGCCACGCTGAATCTGTGAACGGTTTTGTGTCGATACGTTTCACCAGGCTTGAGCAATGTTGAGGGAAACGTGGGCTGGTTCGCTGCATCCACATAGCCTTGTGTTTCGAGACAAAATGCAGAATGTTGAGCGAACCCGTTCGTCGATGCCTGACCATTGAGAAAGTTCCCGGTATAGAATTGCAGTCCAGGTTGAGTCGTCAGTATTTCCATCCGTCGACCTGACAAGGGATCGGTCGCTATCGCAGCAGTCGTCAGCTTGCCTTCGTCGCGATTTGTTTCGTCACCATTAACAATGTAGCAGTGGTCATAGCCAATTGGGTCGTTGGTCAGCGAATTCAAGTCACGACCGATCGTTTTGGTTGTTCGGAAATCAAGTGCTGTTCCGTCAACAGGTTTCAGTTGGCCCGTAGGAATCAGGTTTTCGTTGACCGGTAGATAATGGTCAGCATTGATCATCAGGTCATGGTTCAGAATTGATTCCGATGTTGCTCCACCCAGATTCCAGTAGCTGTGACCTGTCAGGTTGACGTGAGTTTTTTTGCTGGTTGACGCTTCCAGCAGCAAACTCATTTCGTTGTCGTTGTTCAGACGATACTCGGCAGTAACCACCAGTTGTCCCGGATACCCTTCATCTCCGCATTCGCTGGTCATTCGAAAACGAACTCCGACCGAATCCGCTTCTTCTAACGGATCGCTTTGCCAGACAACTTTGTCAAATCCTCTCAGGCCACCATGCAAATGGTTCGGCCCGTCGTTGGCGACCAACGAGAAGTCTTCTCCATCGATGTTAAAGCTTGCATTGGCAATTCGATTGCATACTCTTCCAACGATCGCCCCAAAGTAACATGTCGATAATTCGTAACCTTCGATGTCCTTGCACCCGAGTGCGATGTTGGCAAATCTTCCGGTTCGATCCGGCGTGTCGAGAGTTGTGACTGTCGCACCGTAGTCGATCAGGGTAACCGAGTAACCGTGTTTGTTCGTGCACCGAAATTGTGTGACTTGTTGGCCAGATCGAGTTGTGCCAAACGGAACCCGCGAAACGTTCATGGAAGTGGTGGATGGCATGGCGTTAAAGATGTGTCTTGAACTGCAGAAAACTGAACTGCGGAAAACGAAGAAAATGACAAGGCGATGGATCGAATCAAGTACACGTTCCCGTAGCGGTCTGCCCCGAGAAACCTGATAGGGTGAAAGCGGAATCTGGCAACTCTCTTGGTCGAAGTTGTCCCAGCAAGCTTGCTCTATCGATGTAGAATTCGGGGGTCGTACCTGTCAGGCGAAGAAAAAGGTCTTGGGGGTAGGGGCAATGCGATCAATTTCTTCTTTAAGGCATGGCTGAGGCATTTTAAAGTGATTTAGCTTCGCTTTGATGTCAAGAGGCAGCGGGCGTTTTTCTGAGAGTTGATCCGAATGGAACACGAAAAAAGGCTCGGTATCCAATGACACCGAGCCTCGTAGAATGTCGAAGGTTTCATAAATGAACCTCGATTTTTACGCTTTATCGCGTGAAATCATTGCTTCCTGCCTCTGAACCGAAATCGGATTGGGCATTCGCTGTCGCCGTTGCTGGTTGCTCGATGTCGTCACCGAAGAAGCGAGTTGTCCCTTCTGCGATTTCACGAGCATCCGAGTCCTCGCACGTCAGTTGAGCTCGGAAGACATGAGTTCCGCTGCGGAATGCTTCCGCGTTGACTTTGAAGCTTAGCTCCTGCCCCGGATCAATTTGACTGATGGGCGAAAACAGCACCTGCCCTGGCACGATACGATGATCCTGACCAGCGACTTTGTGAGGCTCAATGCCTTCACTGAACTGCATCACCAGGTTGACGCCTCGTGCCGATCGGCTGCCTCGGTTACGAACGTTGATGGTGTACATCACTTCTTCACCCGTTGGCAGTGGTCCTTTCGGGTCTGCAACGGACAGGACCAGGTCAGCGACGGTTTCCACGGTTGTCAAACACGCACTCGATGCCGCCAGCGTGGCTTTGCCGTCGCGTGCACCAACTTCAAGCTGCAAATCACCGGCCGCATTCAGCAGACAGTTGACCTGATAGGTTTTTGATTCACCGGGATCGATCGAACCGACCTTCCAGTTCATACCGCCGTCCATCATTTGAACCGAGTCGATCCCACCAATATATTTGACGCCGGCGGGAAGTACGAACGCGGTCATCACGTCGCTGGCAACTGCGTCGCCTGTGTTCGTCAGGGTGACTTTATAGCGAGCGGGGCTCCCCGCGTACTTGAGAGCGGGGCCTTGCAGAGCAATTCCAAGATTCGCCTTGCGGACGACCAGTTTCCGGTCGGCTGAAGTTGTCAGGCCTCCTTCTGCGTTCGCGGTCGCAACCAAAGCGAGGTCTCCCGCGGTGCGTGCCAGCAGCTCGACTTGAAAGTTCTTTTCTTTGCCGGGTTCAATGTTACCCAGGGAGGCACGTTCACCACCCAGAGCCTCGGGAAGCATGACGCCCACATTTTCAGCGGTTCCAGTTCCCGGGTTTCGTACAGTCACGTGATACAGGGCCTTTTCGCCGAATTGAACTTCAGCAGGGCCCGAGATGTTCATTTCAAGCCGAGGCTCGGTCACCTGGACGTTGGCTTTTCCGACTCGTGGCACCAGCGTCCATTCAACGCCCACGTCAAATACCTCTGCCTGTCGAGGGATGGCCGTGACTGTAATCGTTTGTGAGCCTTTGGCAGGGATCCGATCGACATTCCAGACCACACGAGCCCGTTCTGATCCGTCGGTGATTTCCTTGTTGCCCGCAGTCATGTTCACGTTGTCAATGTCGACCCACGCTGGAAATTTAACACCAACCAGGATGCGTTCGGCATCGGTATGGCTGCTGTTGTGAACCTTAACCTGATAAGTGGCCGGTTTGTTGATACCGATTGTCTGGGGACCAAATGTCTCAACGCTAAGGGCAGGAGCATCCAGTCGAATCGAGGCATCCGAGTCCTCGTTTACGTAGGTTTCAGAAGATACCTGACGGATGTTGCCAGATTCGGATTCGCTGATTTCGGATTCGTGAACCGCAAATTTGGAATTCCCCGGTGATGTGATCCGATCCTGAACAGGAGCAGCAACCGTCGAACCTGCTGCGGCCGATTGAGCCGTGATGCTGCGAACGAGTTCCGTTGCTGAAACTTTAGACGCAGGGAGCTCGCTGCTGATTGGAGTTACCGCAGGCGAAGCGTCGTTGCGTAAGCCGTTGCCGGCGTTGGCAATCCGGGGGCTTGCGTCAGCCTTCGCCAGTGCTCGATCGCGTAGCTCAGCCATCTGTTGTTCGATTCTGACTTTCGCCGCGTTGACACTGTTCAACTCCTCAGGAGCGATTCTCGGACTTGCTCCACGAACCTGATTCATCGCGTTCGCGAAGTCGGCAGGTGATTTTGTTTTGATCGTTGGTGAAATCGAATCGCTCTGGATCCGAGGCATTGCGGTCTGAGTTGACGAACTGGCGGCTGGCATCGCGGGGGACGCAGGAGCCGTCGCGCGAGCCGTATCTTTCAAAATGGCGGGAACCTGTGGCTCAGCCGGTGATTGATAGCTGGTTTGCTGAACCGAACCGCGATGATAAGAATACTTGTCGGGCCGCTGCGAAAGGCTCTGATCGGAAAGGTTGTATCCAGCGCTTCCAATCGCTCTCAGGTTCGAAGGTGGCACATGGACCGAAGGTGGAGCTGTGTCCTGGACTACCGGGCGATACCGTTGCGACGGTGGAGTTTGTGCCGATGCCGACGCGACCTGAAACGCGGTCGAAAATACCATCGCGCCAGCCATGGCGTAGGAGGCGATTTTAGTTCTGAGAGCTAGCATTATTTCTACCTTGAAATCCGAAAGACAGCCTTGTCCATGGAGTCATCGACTTTGCGGGTTAGGCAGGTTTAGCGGATCGCAGAAATTCTTCCAATTTCGATTCGGGGTGCTAGCGACGATTGCAGAAACGGGCTACGAATACCAGCCAACAGAAGAACGCCCCAGAGAATCAAAGCAGGCAGATAGAGTGACCAGGCGCCAGATCGAATTACAAGGTGTGCGCGTCAACAATCTGAAAGATGTTGATCTTTCGATTCCGCATGGGCAATGGCTGTCCGTGTGTGGAGTCAGCGGCAGCGGCAAAACCAGCTTGGCAATCGATACTCTGTTTGCGGAAGGGCAGCGGCGTTACCTGGAAAGTCTTTCCCCTGGCCAACGGCAGTTCATGGAACAGCTTGATCGGCCGGATGCTGATCAGATCGACGAAATACCTCCGGCGATCGCTTTGCGAGTTCCACGCGGAAAACCAGGCAAGGATTCTACCGTGGGATCGGCAACTGATTTGCTGCCCTATTTGAGATTGCTGTTTGCGAAACTTGGAACCGCCAGTTGCCCCAACTGTGAAACTGAAATTGTTCCCCATCATCCCGAATCGGTCACTCAGTTTTGCCGGACCCTTCCCGCAGGAACGCGTTACCTGGTCACGTTTCACCTTCACAGTGATGCCGCGACACTGCCGGAAAAACTTCTGAGTGCTCGTCGATCTGGATTTTCGCGAGCGATTGTCGCGGCAACAACATTCAATTTGACCGACCCGGATTTGAAACTGCCCGAATCAGTTTCCGCAAATGAGTCGGTACGTATCGTCGTGGACCGCCTGACAACGGAAACGGATGCCGCCCGTATCAGAGACTCAGTTGGCACGGCTTTTCAGCACTCTAGTGGAGAAGTGTATGGAAGTGCATGCGAAATTCTGGTGGTTAACGGCGATGAACCGACCGAAGAGGTTGACGGTAGGTCGATGGCGCGACACCGGTTTACTCGTAAACCAACTTGTCAGAAGTGCGGATTCCAATCGGTCGTGCCAGATCCGAAACTGTTTGATCGAAACAGACCGAATGGCCAGTGTGGTTCATGCGGCGGACACAGTGCCAGCGATGACGTTGGCGGCTGCTGTGATGGCAGCGGACTCAGTGAAGCGGCACTGGGGTTTCGTATCGGAGAGATGAACTTTGCGGAGGTCGTTCGTGCTGATGTCGGCACACTGAAGCAGTTTTTCGGGGATATGTTCAGGTCACAAACCTCCTCGGATTCCGTCGCAGGTCCGTTGGTCGCGCAAATAACGGATCGTCTTGATTTTTTGAGCAACGTCGGACTGAGTTACCTGACGCTCGACCGTCCCGCGCGGACACTGAGCGGTGGCGAGCTCAAACGGATTTCCCTGACATCGATCCTCGGCTCGAATCTGGTCAACATGTTATATGTCATGGATGAACCGACCACGGGTTTGCACATTCATGATCTTCCGCCACTGATCGAATCCATTGGCCAACTTCACCGACGGAAGAATACAATGGTCTTGCTTGATCACCAGCCGGCCATGATTCAGTCAGCCGAAAGAGTGGTCGAGATAGGCCCGCGTGCGGGTGACGAAGGCGGTGAGATCGTTTTCGATGGGACGGTTGAACAGCTGATCAAAAGCGAAGACTCGTTAACTGGAGACTTTCTGGCTCAGCGTCGTGGCATCGTTCTGGAACCAGAGCGTAGAAAAGGTCGCGGTAAACTGAAACTGGTTGGGGCGAGTGGGCGAAACCTGAAAAATGTGACGGTTGAGTTTCCGTTGAATTGTTTGTGTGTGGTTTCGGGAGTCAGCGGTGCGGGAAAAACTTCGTTGGTTCAGGACACTCTTTATCCCGCACTTGCAAAACGCAAAAACGTTTTGGTCGATGATGCCCTCCCCTGCGATGATGTTTTTGGCGACTCCGTGGTCGACGAAGTGGTGCTGGTCGATCAATCGCCCATTGGCAGAACGGCTCGAAGCAACCCGGTAACCTATATCGGAGCGTTTGATGAAATCCGGCGGGTTTTTGCCGACACCGTTGACGCGAAAACTCATAACATCAAGGTCGGAAAGTTCAGCTTCAATGTGGCGGGTGGACGTTGTGACAAATGCAAGGGCGACGGGCAACTGACCATCGATATGAAGTTCATGTCGGATGTCCACATTCGTTGTGACCAATGCCGGGGGACTCGGTATCGAGACGAAGTTCTGGCGGTTCGCCACCGGGGCAAAAATATTGCCGAAGTGCTGAGCATGACAGTGCGAGAATCGTTTGGCTTTTTTCGAGGTCAGCCGAAAGTTCAGTACAAACTGAAAGCGCTGATCGATGTGGGACTTGAGTACATCCAACTGGGGCAACCTGCGACAACGTTGTCTTCCGGCGAGGCACAACGGTTGAAGCTGGCTCAGTATCTGTCGTCCACGAAAAGCAAACGAGCGCTGTTTTTGATGGATGAACCAACCATCGGGTTGCACATGAGCGACATTGTTCGGCTGGCCGATTGCTTTTCCACGCTGGTGTCGGTTGGTCATTCTCTGATTGTTGTCGAGCACAATCTGCAGCTGATGCAGTATGCTGATTGGTTGATCGATCTCGGGCCGGGAGCTTCGGACGAGGGCGGGCAGATCGTGGCCGAAGGCACACCTGAGGATGTGGCCGCCAACCCGGATTCGCTGACCGGAAAGTATTTGAAACCTCGATTGGACATCCATTGAACGACGATCGTTACTCACGGCAGGTGCGTTTCCCCGCGATTGGTGAATCGGGCCAGCAAGCGTTGGCAGAATCTACGGTGCTGGTCGTCGGATGCGGCGCGTTGGGTTCAGTGATCGCCAATACTCTCGCCCGCGCCGGGGTTGGAAAGTTGAGGATTGTGGATCGAGACTTTCTGGAAACGAGTAATCTGCAAAGACAGATGCTCTACGACGAAAATGACGTGGCGTCAAATTTGCCCAAGGCGGTCGCGGCAGCGGAAAAGCTCCGTCGTATCAATTCGCAAATTCAGGTCGAACCGATCGTGGCCGACATCGACGCTTCGAATATCGAAAGCCTTTGTGAGGGTGTCGATTTGCTCCTTGATGGAACCGACAATTTTGAGATCCGTTTTCTGATCAACGATGTCTCGATCAAGCATTCGATCCCATGGATTTACGGTGGATGTCTCGGGGCGGGTGGGCAGACCATGACCATCCTGCCTGGGGAATCGGCATGTCTGCGTTGTTTGATGATGGATGGGCCGCCGCTGCCGGGGACAATGCCAACGTGCGATTCGGCCGGCATCCTGGCAACGATTATCAATGTGATCGGATCGATTCAGTGCAATGAGGCGATCAAGATTTTATCGGGCAACCGGAAGGCGGTCAGCAGAAGTCTGACCATCTTCGATCTGTGGGACAACCAGTTTCGACAGATGGACGTATCGAGCTTGCGTGATCAGGTTGAATGTCCAACCTGTAAAGGCAGGCAGTTCGAATGGTTGGAAGGGACGCGTGGTAGTCACTCGGCGATCTTGTGCGGTCGCAATGCGGTGCAACTGAACCCACCGGAGCGTCAAGCTCTGGATCTGGAGCGGTTGGCGTTGTCTCTCGAGTCAATTGGGCAAGTGACACGCAATCGGTTTTTGCTGAGGTTGTCGGTTGACGATTTCCAGCTGACGGTGTTCCCCGATGGTCGGGCGATCATCAACGGAACCGAGGATGTCTCTGTCGCGAGGAAGTTGTACGCCCAATACGTTGGGAACTGATTGAGTTTCTGTTTTCGTTCCGGTTTGTTAAGCGGAACAAAGTTCAATCAACCACCCGTCCGGATCTCTGACAAAGACTTGCGTCGCACCATCGGGGCGTTGTTTGGGACCGTCCACGATTTCTACGCCAGCTTTCTGAAGCTGGGCCGCCGCTGATGTGGCGTCGGTAACTCGAAACGCAAAATGAAGCCCGCGAGATGGTTTCTGGGTATCGTGATTGTTTGGCCCTGATTGCCCCGACACGTCATTGACCTTGATCAGATGAATCAGGCAATTCTCCGTACCAAACCATGCTCCTGCGAAGTCAAAGTCAGGTCGATCGACTTCCGTCAGGCCCAGCAGATTCAAGTAGAACTGTCGTGAAGCATCCAGATCAGCCACCACGATTGTGAAATGATCGAATGCTTCAACACCAATGTTCTCGATCGTCATCGTCGGCTGTTTCAATGCTCAAAGTTGGGAAAGGTTGAGAAAACGAAAAACGCCCGAGCGAAAAATGCTCGGGCGTTCTGATTTTACTATTCGGGTGATGTTGCGGTCTACCTGAAGAATTCAAAGCCGAATGAGAACCCGGTGAACGTCAGGTCATCATCGTCAAATGAGCCAGTGCCCGTCCCACGGCTGATTGACCGGACAACCGAAGTGCCATCAATATCATTGACGAACGGTGGAAAGTTCTGTGTCACGGTAGCAACGTCTTCGAGATGAAGAACATTGAAACCCGCTCGGAGCCGCCCACGTGGAGCAATCTGATAGTGAGCGTGAATGCCAAACTCAAGCGAGCTGGAAAAAGCCGTGCTTTCGGAGTCACTGTTAATGTTCGCGACTCCATCGGTGATCAGCCGAGTATCCACCTCATTCAAGTTCGCATAGATACCGCCCTTCAGGTTGACGGACGCAGACAATCGGTAGCCAACATCATAGAACCATTCGGCTCCAATGTGTGGACCAATCAGATTGTTTTGAGCGAGGTTTTTGTAGACGCCCGACGTTGTTCCGAATGGTCCCGCGGGAGCATTCAAACCGATTCGCGAGGCGGTGCTGTTCAGTTGGTAGCTGTCGTTGACGTAAATGTACCGAAGGCCAGCGAAGCTTTTGAAAACATCCCACGCCCATCGAACACGATTCAGTTCAACGGTGTGAAAGTAGGTCTCTTTCGAGTGCGACTGTTGTGTCGGTCTTACCAGAAAGGTTGGAGTTCTGTCGGCGAAGTACCCAAATGGAGCAATGATAGTTCTTGTTGAATCGGTAGTCTCAAACACTTGATCCAATGGGAAAGTGCCGGCTCCATCCAATGTTGCGCTGTTTGAAATCTGCCCGGTTCCCCAGTAGCTGATCTCGCGACCGTTGATCGCATCGAAACGTTCGCCCAACGTGATTCGATAGCCGTAGTCAGAATCAAACCCACCAAGCCGCAGCGATGGTGTGAAAATGACGTCGCCGTCCTGACGGTCCATCAGCATCACTTCCA
Source organism: uncultured Pirellulaceae bacterium (assembly GCA_964468915.1). Classification (GTDB taxonomy): domain Bacteria; phylum Planctomycetota; class Planctomycetia; order Pirellulales; family Pirellulaceae; genus Mariniblastus. Next base: position 1,382 of record CAYXWX010000072.1, on the reverse strand, counting down.
GATGACTGTAGTACCGAGCTTCGCCAACCGAGCCATACAAACCCGCTTTGCTGGCGATGTCAGCGGCGTTGAAGCATCCGTCTGGTCCGCAGTTGCAACCGCCGCATGAATCACAGCCCATCGCTCCACTTGCATTGCAAGTGTCGCACGTTCCGTCACTGATAACGCCTTCGGTGACAACGCCCGCATCGGAATAGACAGGGGCCGGTACTGCAACGGTGCCGTCGCTGATCACTGAGGACATTGGGGCTGGCTGATTGTCCATCATCACGCCAGGAGCGTCACCTATGATCATTTCACTTCCCGGCGAAATAACCGGTGGGGCAGGCATGCCCGAAGGAGCCATAAACTCGCCCGAGGGCAACGTGTCGATTGCCATGGGAGCGGACTGAACGCCACTTCCAATTGCATTTCGAGTTCCACTACCTTGCATGCCGGCACGCGATGCGACCCGAGTTTGCGGAGGTTGAGGTGTTGAATTTCCGGTAGCGCGGTGTGCGGAATTGACAGACGAGTAGAGAGGAACTCCTCCAGCGGAGAAGCCGCTCGGCACTTTTCCCTGAACCGGTGCCGTCATCTGAGCTGCCGCCGGTTGCACTGCGGTGGCCGTTGCTTCGTGTGCCAGTCCGCCCGCATGCTTGACCGTCGGAGCCGGTGCCGTGTTGGTACGTGTCTTGGCTGGTTGAACCAGGCCGGGTCGAACACGTGCCGATGGACTGATGGCCGACTGATATTTCGACTTGTCAACCTTCCATGGCATGGCCTCGCCCGGTTTGACCACTGGCGGTCCAATCGGCGCGAGCATGTTCGAGCTCGCGGAGGGATCGGCCTGATCCGGGGAAACGATGGGTGGCTGGGCATGAGCCGAGGCCAACCATTCAGGCGGCAACAACGAGGTCGGCCCGATTGCGGTTCCAGTGAAAGTGGCCAGCAAAGCTGCGATTTTGATGCTGAATTTGTAATTCATGGGTCAATACAGACGCAAAAAGAGTCATGTTTCGGCAAAGAACACTCCTGCCCACTCCCTGTTTTCGGCTGGGTAGCGTGGCAACTTTTGCCGATTCTGCTGATTTTCGCATTTATGCCGCAGGTAACGATATTGCGTGTCCTCCCGGTTTTTCCTGATTTGACACCGTAAGAGCCGTGCCGGTCGCGTCAATCGTTTGGTTTCTTACCGTTAAGATTCTTCGCAAGTAAGTTCTTCCAATCGGCCCGGAATTTCTGTCACGGTTCGCGTGCTGGCGAGCTGATCATTAAGCCTGTTGCGGCCATGCATTTATCAATTTGTTCGCATCATGTTACGGGTGTTGAAGCAGTGCCAATTGGGGTTGGCAGAGGGGGATAAATCAGAGCGAGCAATGCCTCGAGGCTCGCCCGGCTGA
>CAYXWX010000071.1:18676-23480 GCA_964468915.1 uncultured Pirellulaceae bacterium | reverse complement strand
TTGCCGGGCGACGCCAACCTTGACGGCAAAGTTGATGTCCTGGGTGATGCATTCGCTCTGGTTGGCAACCTTGGCACCACCAGCGGCGCAGCCTGGCGAATGGGAGACTTCAACGGCGACGGGGCCGTCGATGTCCTGAACGATGCCTTTGCTTTGGTTGGCAACCTCGGCAAGACGCTCATCCCCGCCAGTTCGACCACTTTTGCGTTGCCCCTGGGCACAAGCGAATCCCCCCTCGCAGGTCAACCAACACCAACGTTCATCGATGCAACTTCAGATGATGACGAAGAGAACGCCAAAGCCAACCTCGCATCAGTGGACGTCGTTTTCGCCGGTGAACAAGAACTGCTGATCCTGTCCTGAGTCCAGATGGCTACAGGCCGTTGCCAAACGGCACGAATTGACAACAATTGAGTGGTCTGGGGCTTCCCTAGACCGCTTTTTTTCCATTCAGATACAACACCCGACGAATATCCATGTCATCCAATCCACTGATTGCACTCGAAAACGAAGCCGATCAACTTAAGATCGAAGGCAAGTACGACGAAGCCATCGCCAAACTGGAAGAGTTACTCGCGATCGACGATAAATTCGCGCGAGCCTATTTGGGCTTGTCCGTTCTGTATCACAAAAAAGAACAGTACGAAAAATCCGTCGAACTGGCCGAGAAAGCGGTCGAACTGGAACCAGACGACCCGTTCAATTACTCAGCGCTAAGCGTCACCTGCCAACGAGCATTCGAAGGCACCAAGGATCCGAAGTACATCCAGAAAGCCGAAGATGCGATGGCGAAGAGCCGGATGATGTAGAGGTTTGTAGTAGCGGCTTTAGTCGCTCGCTGCATGTTTTGTCGCTGGTTGCGCGTTGGTGTCGTGGAAGAAGAAGGCTGAAGCCTCTACTACGAACGACTCGCCGTCCGCCTCCGGAAGTTGCAGGCCGCATTGCATCAGTATGGCTCGGACGGAGCCTTGCCCTCCCGTATGCGAACTCACTTCGCCAGTTGTCGCATCATCTGCAGCATCAATCCTGACGCGCCGTCTTTCAAAGGGCTCTTGCCGGCCTTGGTCAGGTTCCACGCGTCGATCCAGACGTGCTTGTCCGGTTGCAAACCAAGCTCGTCTGCCATCCGTTTTTCAAAATCCGGCATGTGAGCGGCTCCGTAGAAAATAGCGATCTTCTTTTTGCCGCCGACGATCTGCCGGTTGAGCACTTTCATGGCCGCCGCATTTCGGTCGGCGATCAGCAGCTGATTCAGCGTATCGCCCAAGCCCTCCTCCATAACGCCCGAGGTTTCAAACTGCTTCGCCATCATCTTTTTCAGTTCCAGCGGATTGTCCAGCATGTCCATCAGGTCCGCGGTGGTCACTTGAGCCACTCCGTTTTCGCCAGCTTTCATGGCCATCTTGTTTTGTTTGCGAAGCATCTCCGCAAAAGCCGTCAGTCCGACGGTGAACACGTTGTCACCTCGTTCGGCCATTTTCTGGCCCATCTCGGTCGGTGACAGATCCGCGTGAACGAAATGCTCCTTTTGATAGTCAACTTTCTCCAGTTGCGATTCCAAACCCAACGTCGATTGAGCCTGTTTCTGCATCCATGAAATCATATCCAGCGGCGTCCCTGTCGACTTCTTTTTACCGCCTTCAGGAACACGCGTGCCCTGAGGAGCCACCAGTTCGTACAGCACAACATCGTATAGATCGAACTGTTTATTCAGCGTCCGATAGTACGCGGCTTCTCCGATGTGAACGGCTCCGATCAGATCGACGATCAAATCGCCCTGAGCCGGCCGATACCGAGCGATGGACGTCTGCATCGCGAGCGTTTCGCCAGCGGAATTCTTCCTGATTCGCAGAAATTTTGAAGCTTCGTTTGCGTTAGCAACCGGAAGCTCGGCTTCGGCAGTAACTTCTGCAACTTGCGACCATCCGGAGGACGCGTGAACTCCAACCAAGGAGCACGCCACAAGCCAGAGTAATGACTTTGCTGGAGAATAAGTTGGCAGCATGAGTTCGCCTTTATTATTGTTTGGTTGTTTGGTTGTTTGGCCAGTTACGGGAGCAGGGAGCACGAGACGGAACACAAGAGAACACGAACATCAACGACTGGCCAGAGTCGTTGACAGACCCGAAGTTTTATTCGCTTGGCAATCAAATGATTATTTGTTTTTTCGCGTAAAAAGCAAAGTTATCGCATTTTCCTCGCTGCTCGCGCACAACTCAACCACGCGACACTCGGCTGGTTGCGAGTTCAATTGCTAACCTTTACCGTTTTAACTTGCCAGACGCTAACTCCCGTTTCACTGCCAACGCCAGAATGCAGGATGCAAGATGCTGAAAAAATCAGATGAAGGTCGCTCCGTCGGATCCGATATCGAGATCGCCCGTTCGATCAAACTGAAACCAATCGCTGAAATCGCGAAACACCTCGATATCGAACCGGAACAACTTGAGCCGTACGGACATCACAAGGCGAAGCTGCCTCTGTCCTTGATCGATCCTAAACGAGCGGCCGATTCAAAGCTGATTCTGGTTACCGCCATTTCTCCCACTCCGGCTGGCGAAGGAAAGACGACCATGTCGATTGGCCTGTCGCAAGGCATGAATCGAATCGGCAAGCAGACGACCGTGGTCCTGCGAGAGCCCTCACTGGGCCCCGTTTTCGGAATCAAGGGAGGAGCCGCCGGCGGCGGGTGGTCCCAGGTGCTGCCGATGGAGGACATCAATCTGCACTTCACAGGTGACTTTGCTGCAATTGAGAAGGCTCACAATCTGTTGTCCGCGTTGATCGACAACAACATTCAATCCAAGCGTCGTTCGCTGAACATCGATCCCCGGACCGTCGTCTGGAAACGAGTGATGGACATGAACGATCGGGCTTTACGCAAAGTCATGGTCGGGCTTGGTGGCACAGGAAACGGAGTGCCTCGTGAAACCGGATTCGACATCACGGCCGCCTCAGAAATCATGGCCATTTTGTGCCTGTCGGAAAACTTGTCCGATCTGAAAACACGGCTGGGCAACATTTTCGTCGGTTTCACGTTCGACAAAAAACCAATCTTCGCGCGAGATTTAAACGCTCCCGGAGCCATGGCTGCATTGATGAAGGATGCCATCAAACCGAATCTGGTTCAAACAATCGAAGGTACTCCCGCCATCATCCACGGCGGCCCGTTCGCAAATATCGCTCAGGGTACCAATACAGTGATCGCAACTCGGATGGGGCTGTCGCTGTCCGACTACGTGGTAACCGAAGCTGGGTTTGGATCCGATCTGGGAGCGGAAAAGTTCCTCAACATCAAGTGCCAGGCGGCGGGGCTAGCGCCAAAGGCAATCGTGTTGGTGGCGACCATTCGAGCACTCAAGTACCACGGCGGTGCCGATCCGAAGAACCTGACGACGCCCGATCTGGATGCTCTTGGTCGAGGACTGTCTAACCTGGACAAACATCTGGAGAACTCACAGAAATACGATGTTGATGTCGTTGTGGCAATCAACCAGTTCACAACGGACTCGACGGAGGAAATCGATTTGGTGCGTCGGCACTGTGCCGAGCAAGGTTTCGATGCCGTGGTCGCCAATGTCTGGGGCGAAGGCGGTGACGGAGCAGAAGAACTGGCCCGCGCTGTGACACAAAAAGTTGATTCGACCAATCGGGAATTCCAACCACTTTACAATTGGAACCAGCCCGTCACGGAAAAAATTTCAACGGTCTGTCGCGAGATCTATGGCGCCGATGGAGTCGAGTATTCTTCTAAAGCGAACGCTGACCTGAAACGGATCGAAAAGTTGGGGCTGCAGAACTTGCCAGTCTGCATCGCCAAGACTCAGAAGTCACTCTCTGACGATCCCGCAAAAATCGGAAGACCGGAAGGATTTCAAATTACCGTTCGAGAAATCGAAATCGCCGCTGGCGCCGGGTTCTTGATTCCAATCACAGGCGATATGATGCGGATGCCGGGCCTGCCCGCGACACCGTCTGCCGAAGCAATCGACGTCGACGACGAAGGCAATATTTCGGGGTTGTTTTAAGACCAAAAGGGTACAAGTTTGCAGGGTACAGGTTTCAGGACCAGTGAACCCGATTCTGCACACTGATCACTGATCACTGATCACCTCTCAACCAACGTAGTCTCTCACCCGTAACCTGAACCCTTTAACCTGAAACCTTCTTCCCCATGTCAGCCAAAAACGTTCTGGGCACCGATCTTCAATCTTGCTGCTTTGACCCGATCACAGGCTTTTATCGAGATGGTTATTGCAACACGGGTGTCGGAGACCATGGAGCTCACACCGTTTGTGCGATCATGACCGAAGAATTTCTGGAGTTCAGTGCCAAAGCAGGCAATGATCTTCTGACGCCGTTGCCCGAGTATCAATTTCCGGGCCTCAAACCCGGCGACCATTGGTGTTTGTGCGTGACGCGTTGGACCGAAGCGCTGGCTGCCGGCAAAGCACCGCAAGTGGTATTGCGTTCCACTCACATGTCCGCCATCGAGTTTGCTTCGCTTGATGATTTGAAAGCTTATGCCGTCGATCTGGACGATTGATTTTATATTATCGTCCCAGCACTCAATCGTAGCGCCATTTATGATCTCCCCGTGTTCGTCGGCCCCATCGAGGTCGTGATTTGTAAACGTGGCCGTGCACGTTTCGAGCAGCGCCGTTCGTAGTAGCGGCTTCAGTCGCTTGTTTGTGGTAATCCCGAAAGCCTAAAGGCTTTACTACGAACCTTGTTTGTAAAAAATCATAACCTCATCCGGGGCGATCACTTGAGGTGTAGGAACGGAGACGTACGTCGGCCATCC
>CAYXWX010000071.1:4540-18576 GCA_964468915.1 uncultured Pirellulaceae bacterium | reverse complement strand
CGTCGGCCATCCGTTCGCGGGGCTCACGCCCCACGCAACCAACGCGGACTCCGCCGGAGTCTTATCAACGGATCAACAGCTGATGTTCTGGCTGGCGTCGGCGCACCACACCGGGACGGGGCCGGACTTGCGATGCGTCACGACATCAAGCCTCGACATCCGCCTCGGCTGGGCTCGTCTTTCACCGCCCCGGAGGGGCCGGCGTTGGTAGCTTAGGGCGGCAGCCCTGAGAACGCTTGATTCATCCCTTACCAAAAAACGATCGAGGACCGAGACTCAGTGCCTAAGTCACATCGATCGAAGCAACCGGCTCTCATTCGCCTGCCAGATTCCACGCTTCGGCGCAGTAGACTAAATTCGTGTGCATTCGCGTTTATTCGCGGTTAAAACTACCATCCGTGATCGGGCAGAGTTGAAACTGCTGATGGACATAAATGAACGCGGATCGGTGACGGTGGATTTGACTCGACGATACTCATCGAGTTCGAAGCTGATCGTTGACTTCCACATCAAGCAACCAGGGCAAGGCATTTCTTCATGAGTCAATCAACGATCGATATCTCGCTGAACTTCCAGCACAGCTACGCGGACCAGCTGCCGGATTTCGTTGCGGCGGTTCAGCCCGCGTCTGTTCCCAGCCCAAATTTGTTGCAATTCAACCGATCCCTCGTTGAAGAGCTTGGCCTGGATCTCGAAGAGCTGACGGCGGATGCGGCTACGCGAATCTTTTCAGGGAACGAGTTGCCCAATGATGCTCGACCGGTTGCACAAGCCTATGCGGGGCACCAGTTCGGCGGCTTCGTTCCGCAATTGGGAGACGGTCGGGCTCTGCTGCTGGGTGAAGTGATCGATCGAGAGGGAATGCGACGCGATATCGCGTTGAAAGGGTCCGGCAAAACTCCGTTTTCGCGCGGCGGTGATGGTAAAGCAGCGGTAGGCCCCGTGCTGCGTGAGTATCTGATCGGGGAAGCGATGCACGCGTTGGGAATCCCAACGACTCGTGCTTTGGCGGCCGTCGCCACGGGCGAAACGGTGATGCGAGAACGTCCGTTGCCTGGTGCGGTGCTCACACGTGTCGCCGCCAGCCATGTGCGAGTCGGTACGTTTCAGTATTTTGCCGCTCGTCGCCAAACAGAACAGGTTCAAAAACTGGCCGACTACGTCATTGGGCGACACTACCCCGAGATCGCCAAAGATTCAGACATCGATTCCGACGAAGATTCGCAGCCCTACCTGTCGCTGCTACGAGCCGTTGTTGAGCGTCAGGCCGACTTGATCGCTCGCTGGATGCTGGTCGGTTTCATTCACGGCGTCATGAACACGGATAACATGGCGATCTGTGGCGAGACGATCGATTACGGTCCGTGTGCTTTCATGGATACGTACAATCCACAGACGGTCTTCAGTTCGATCGATCGCAATGGACGCTACGCGTACGTCAATCAACCCTCAATCGCGCTTTGGAACCTTGCCCGATTTGCAGACACGTTGCTGCCGTTGATCGATGCGGAGGATACCGACCGAGCGGTCGCCAAAGCGATGGAGATTCTGGAAACCTTCATGCCGACCTTCGAGCAGAACTGGTACAGAGGATCTCTGACCAAGTTGGGTCTGTCCGACTCAGGTAACTCGGAAGGAAGCTTGGAAACCGTCAGCGAGTCAAATCGCAAGTTGATCAACGACTGGCTGGAATTGCTGAGGAAAAACAAAATCGACTTCACGCTTGCCTGGCGGCGTCTGGCGGACGTGGCAGAAGGCAATCCGAACGAGCTTGGCGATTTGTTTAATGATCCAATCGAGCTGGAGGCGTGGCTGGAACGGTGGAAGACACTGCACGACGGAATCGAATCCAGCACTTTGGCGTCCAGAATACGAGCCGCCAATCCGATCTACATCCCGCGAAACCATCTTGTCGAAGAAGCACTCAACGCGGCCTCCGACAACGGCGATTTGAAACCGTTTGAAAAGCTGTTGGAAGTCGTGCAGCACCCGTTCGAACACCGTCCTGAATTTGACCGCTACGCGTTGCCCGCCCCTGAAGAATTCACTGCCTGCTACCAGACGTTCTGCGGAACCTGAGCTACTCGACTTCTTTGTCGACCAGGTAACGTTCGACATCGAGCGCGGCCATGCAGCCGGTTCCTGCCGAGGTGATCGCCTGGCGATAGTAATCATCCGCCACGTCGCCCGCGGCAAAGATCCCTTCAACGCTGGTGTTGGTTCGGAACGGCTTGGTCCAATTGATGTAGCCCTTGTCGTTCATATCCAGCTTACCATTCAGGAACGACGTGTTGGGCGTGTGCCCAATCGCGACGAACATTCCTCCAACTGCCAGTTCGCTGGTCGAATCGTCAACGGTGCTCTTCAGTTTCAAACCCGTCACCAGACTTCCATCGCCCAGAACTTCGTCGACAACGGTGTTCCAGATGATTTCAATGTTCGGATGGTTTTTCGCTCGCTCCTGCATGATCTTGGATGCTCGCATCTCGTCACGACGAACGATCATGTAGATCTTGTCGGCACCTTTCAAGTTAGCCAGGTAGTTTGCTTCTTCGACCGCTGAGTCTCCCGCCCCGACCACGGCGAGAGGTTTACTCCGGTAGATCGGCAACGCTCCGTCGCAGACGGCACACGCACTGACGCCCTTGTTCTTGTACTCTTCTTCCGATGGCAGGCCGAGGTAGTTCGCGCGAGCACCCGTCGCCACGATCACGGTATGAGTCTCGACCGGTTCGCCGGAAGCCGGGATGACACGAAACTTGTCGCCGGTGATTTCGACATCCACAATGTCATCGCCGATCACGCGCGTGTCGAAGTTCAACGCCTGTTGCTTCATCAGCTCCATCAACTCGACGCCCTGCACCGCGTAGTGCAGCACGCCGTCTTTTTTATGATCCGGCGCCGGTGGCAGATTCCACTGTCGATCCTTGGCGACCGCACTTTCGATGAAGGCTCGCACGTTGCCGAACGGAAAACCGGGATAATTTTCAACCTCGGTTGTGAACGCCAATTGTCCCAGGGGAATCATCTCCGGCTTGACGGTGCCCTCGAAAACAACGGGGGAAAGATTCGCGCGAGCCGCATAGATTGCTGCCGACCAACCGGCCGGTCCACTACCGATAATGACTACCTTTTCTGCCACGAGTTGATTCTCCTGAATCCAAAATATTCAAACGAAGTTGCCCGAGTATACGATCATCACTCGGGCTTCGTCAGTGCCCCAAAATGCAAGTCGTGCAAAAGGAATCGGGATGATAAGATGGATGGCGCAAAACTTTGCCGATTTCGCCCGAGTCATCTCCCCACCTGCACCGATCATGACCACGTTTCTGATTGCCGTCGGTTCATTCGTCGGATTCATTATCGCCTATTTCACTTACGGCCGCTGGCTGGCCCGTTCCATTTTCAAATTGGACGCGTCGGCCCACGTTCCCAGCCGTCAGCTGCAGGACGATGTGGATTTTGTGCCGTCAAAACGCAGCCTTGTGTTCGGACACCACTTTACCAGCATTGCCGGGACAGGACCGATTGTTGGACCTGCGATTGCGGTTTTCTGGGGCTGGCTACCAGCATTATTGTGGGTGATCTTTGGCAGCATTTTCATTGGAGCCGTTCATGATTTTGGCGCGTTGGTGGTGAGTCTTCGTAATCGCGGCCAGACCGTTGGGGAAATCGCGGGGCGATTAATTTCTCCGCGAGCGAAGCTATTGTTCCTGATCACGCTGTTCTTCGCTTTGACGATTGTGTTGGCGATTTTCGGTTTGGTGATCGCTGCCATCTTCATGAAGTATCCCGAATCCGTGCTGGGAGTCTGGATCTCATTGCCATTGGCTGTGTTTGTGGGCTTTGTCTGCCGCAAGAATCCGGGAGCATTGATCTGGGCCGCGTTGGGTTCGCTGGGTGTCATTTATACTTCGATCTACATCGGAGCCTACCACCTGCCGATCACGTTACCGGTTTCCAATCCGATTGTTGTCTGGACGATGGTGCTTCTGATCTATTGCGCGATTGCGTCGGTGTTGCCGGTGTGGGTTTTGCTTCAACCACGAGACTACATCAACAGTCAGCAGCTGTTCATCGCACTCGGGTTGCTGGTGGTTGGACTCTGTGCGGCGTCGTGGTCCGGTCAGGCGAATCTGTTCGAAGCAACACCGGCAGTGGCGGACAAGATGCCAGCTGGCTCGCCTCCGATCTGGCCGTTTCTGTTTATCACCATCGCCTGCGGAGCGGTAAGCGGTTTTCATTGTCTGGTCAGCAGCGGAACCAGCAGCAAACAAATCGCGGACGAACAAGACGCTCAGATGATCGGCTACGGTTCGATGCTGCTCGAAGGAGCGCTCGCCGTGGTGGTGATTCTGGCGTGTTGTGCCGGACTTGGAATGGGCAAATTTGAGAAACAAACCGTCGCCGGTGAAGGAGCCGCAACCGTCCCAACATGGAAAGCCGTCGTCGATGCGGAGCAGAATCCCGTACGGGGTCGAGCCGCCTGGCGGACTCACTACAGTCTGGATAAATCATGGAGCAAGTTCAGCCTGGGGGACAAAGTGGCAGCCTTCGTCGAAGGCAGCGCGAACTTCCTCACGGCAATTTACGTTCCTCGCACGATGGGGATCGGGATTATCGCGGTGCTTGTCGCTTGTTTTGCTGCGACGACACTGGATTCGGCGACTCGTTTGCAGCGATACGTGGTTCAGGAATTGGCTTCGACCGTCGGCGTCACTCCACTGACCAACAAATATTCAGCCACTTTGGTCGCGGTGGTCCTTGGTGGCCTGATCGCGATGATTCCAAACGCTGCCGGACAGATGGGAAAAGGTGGCTTGCTGTTGTGGCCGCTGTTTGGAGCGACGAACCAGTTGCTGGCCGGTCTGGCTTTCATGGTCACGGCATTCTATCTGTGGCGTCGAGGAAAACAGGTCTGGTTTATCGTCCTGCCGATGATCGTGATGATGGTGATGCCGGCCTGGGCGATGTTGTGGCAATTGTTTGCTCCAGAAACTGGCTGGATCTGGTCGGCGAGCGATCACGTTCTGCTGGTGTCGATCGGGATCGTAACGTTATGCCTTCAGCTGTGGATGGCGATCGAAGCCCTGCTGTTGTGGCCGTCAGTGAAAGGCGTCCTTGAAGAAGCGCTGCCACCGTTGCCTGCAAAACCCGATTTTAAGCCAGCCATCCATTCATCAGGAGGTCAATCTTGAATCGCCACCGCTCCCGCCTTCTGCTTGTGCAGCTCGTTTGTGGACTGACGTTGTCAATCGGCTGCGACCCCGACTGGCCGGGCCCCAGAAAAACCGTGTCAGTTCACGGAAAGGTACTGTTAGATGACGTGCCATTGGCCAATGCTCGAGTGACTTTCATTCCGATCGCTCCGATTGATTCGCAGCTGGAAGAATTGAGCCCTATGTCTTACGGCCTGACCGACATCAATGGCAAATACGCTTTGGCTCAAGCGGATGGCACCGAAGGCACTGCGACGGGTCTGCACACGGTGCTTATCTCCAAACCCATCAAGCAATCGTTCGAACTGGAAGATGGTCAGCTGAAAGCAGATTCCGTCAACGATGCCGTGCCCGAATTTTACCGCCAGCACGGCTATCTGAAACGTCACGTGATGCCGCTTCCCGGAAGTCACCAGATGGATTTCGAACTGTCCACCGTCGATCCGTTGCTGAAGCAATAACTGCTTGCTGGTGGAGGAAAACGAAACGAGCGTCTGGGACCGTGGGAGTTCGTTGCCCCAATCACCCGGAGTTCGATGATTACTTACATCACTCAATCTTCGACCGGGAACAGTTGAACTTCGAAAATTTTTGGGCACAACTTCCCGGTGACCAGCATTTTTTTGCTTTTCGGGTGAATCGCAATTCCATTTAACACGCCACCCTCGGGCCGTTCTCGCTTGGGCCACAATCCAGCCAGATCAATCTCCGCGGTAACCTCGCCCGTGCCGGGATCAATTTCGTAGATCAGGTCGCTGTTGAACCGATTGGCGTACAGTTTGGGCTTGAGCCCGAACATTTCCAGTTCATTCAGCCGTCCGACGCGAGCCGATTTGCGACGCACCCAGATGGTTCGCACGACCTCGAACGTTTCCGGATCGAGGAATTTTATCTCCGGAGTGCCATCGCTGAGTATCAATTGTTTTCCGTCATTCGTCAGGCCCCAGCCCTGCCCCTCGTATTTAAACTCGCCAATCTTGTTTAATTCAAGATCGTAGATAAACCCAACGCCCGCCTTCCATGTCAGCTGATAGAGCTTTCCATCGAGCACCGTCAGACCTTCTGCAAAATATTTTTCGTCCAGGTCTTTCTGGATTAAAACTTCGCCGGTCTCAAGATCGATTTTGCGAATCGACGACTGACCATTCAGGCCCGTACTTTCCCAGAGAAAGCCGTCGTGCACGACCAAACCCTGCGTGAAGGCATTCGGGTCGTGGTCAAACGTACGCCGAACTTCATAGGTGTATCGCGGAACCCCGGAACCCGGTCGCAGGGCGATAGCCAGGTAAGTGCCGCCTACGGAAATCAACAGGAACAACGCGATCAAGGACCAGTTGACCGGTCGCTTTCCATCCATCGCGATTGTGTTTGAGGTAACCACTTTCCTGTCGGTCGCCGGCCCACTGAAGGGCTGAGACTTTTTTCGCGTTTTCGCCATTGATGCTATCCTTTCAGGAAACGCAACAATGCGTATTTTTTCTTGCCGCTGCGCAGGACCATCATCGATTCACTGGCCAGATCGTCGGATCCAAGCACCGATGCAACGTCCTCACGACGCACATTGTTCACGTACGCTCCACCCTGCTGGATTGTCCTTCGAGCTTCACCTTTGCTTTTGCTCAGGCCCGCTTCGACCAACGCATCGATCATCGGCAAACCTTCACTTAGTCGAGTCATCGAAAGCTCCGAGCTGGGAACATCGGCAAATACATCTGCAAGATCCTCGTCGACCAGATCAGAAATCTCGGCGCCAAAGAAGATGTCTCTGGCAAGCTGAGCCTTCTTCAATCCTTCGTCGCCATGAATCAGCCGTGTCAGCTCTTCGGCCAATCGTGTTTGACTTTCTCGCTTTTGAGGTGCGTCCGATCGAGCGGCATCGAGCGACTCAATTTCCGCGTGATCCAACTCGGTCAGGAAACGCAGACACTTGCCCGCATCTTCGTCGGCCACGTTATACCAATACTGATAGAACGCGTAGGGACTCGTGCGTTCACTTGAGAGCCAGATCGCTCCAGATTCCGTTTTGCCCATCTTTGTGCCGTCGGCTTTGGTCAGCAGTGGACAAGTCATGCCGTACAGCTGTTTGCTGAGCATCCGACGGCCAAGATCAATCCCGGCAGTCACGTTGCCCCACTGATCACTGCCGCCAATCTGAAGTTCGCAATCATACTTCTGATTCAAGTGAACAAAGTCGTAAGCCTGCAGCAACATGTAGCTGAATTCGGTGTAGCTCAAACCCGCATCGCTTCCCAGCCGCGACTTGACCGAGTCCTTGCCAAGCATGACGTTGACGGGAAAGTTCTTGCCGACGTCGCGCAAGAAAGCCGTGTAGCTGAACTCCTTCATCCAGTCGTTGTTGTTGACCAGCAGCGCCGATTGGTCTCCAGCGTCAAAGTCCAGTAGCTTTTCCATCTGAACCTGAATGCCCGCGATGTTGGCCTCCAGCTGTTCGGCCGACAACAGGTTTCGCTCAGCGCTTTTACCGCTGGGATCGCCGATCATCCCGGTTGCCCCGCCGACGATCGCGATTGGTCGATGCCCTGCCTTTTGGAAGCGCCGTAGCAGCATTAACGGCAACAGACTGCCAACGTGCAAACTATCGGCGGTCGGGTCGAAACCGGCATAGACGGTGCGGATTCCCTCGCCGAGCCAACCGGGAAGAAATTCGTCTGCCGTTGTCTGATGAATCAACCCACGCCATTGCAGGTCGCTGAAGATGTCGCTCATAATTGTTCTTGATCATGTGCCCAATGAAAGTTCCAACGGGCCAAAATTCTTTGCGGTCATGTAAATTCGTCAGCAGAAAACATACCGGGCCGCGTGAGTTCGTCCAAGACGTTACGGGACCGTTAAACGAGGCAAATGTTCAGACAGCAGCTTTGAAAGATTCATCCGAAATTGCGAGTGGCGAAAATTACGGGCGAGACACCATCGCCGGTTGGCTGTTTTGCAGTCCGTGGGTTGTCGGATTTGTGCTGTTGTTCGCGTGGCCGTTTGCCGCATCCCTTTATTGGAGCTTCTGCCGGTTCGACCTGGTGAATCCGCCCGAGTGGATTGGACTGGAAAACTACCGCCGACTTGGATCAGAAATCGGCAACGGCACCGGGTTTGGGCTGGCGTTATGGAACACTCTTTATTACTCGCTGGTATCGGTTCCGCTGTCCGTGGTTCTGGGAGTGGGGCTGGCTGTTCTGTTGTCGGCCGACGTACGAGGTCAAAAACTGTATCGGACGATCGTTTTCCTTCCGGCGGTGATTCCGGTTGTCGCCGCCAGCATCCTGTGGTTGTGGTTGCTGGATCCGGAAAGCGGCATGATTAATTATTTACTCTCATGGATTGGAGTTCCGGATCAAAACTGGCTGGTGCAGTCGCGTTCCATCGGCGAAAGCGAAACACTGTCGGCAATTGGCACAGGAAAACTTTTTGGCAGCAAAGACGCGATCGTGCTGATGTCGCTATGGAGCGTCGGCAACTTTGTGGTGATTTACCTTGCGGCGATCAGCGACATTCCCGCCAGCCTGCACGAAGCGGCCCAGCTCGATGGAGCAAACACGTTTCGCCGGTTGATGCATGTGACCATTCCGATGTTGTCACCCGTGATTTTTTTCAATCTGGTGATGGGGTTGATCCGTAGCGTGCAAACCTTTGCATCGATTTATGTCCTGAGCGAGGGCACGGGCGAACCGGGAGCGAGTCTGGCGCTGATTTCAATTCACCTGTTCCTGTCGGCGTTCGCAGATTTGCAGATGGGATACGCATCGGCAATGGCGTGGATCTTGTTTGTGATCCTGTTGGTGATTACTGCCCTGCTCTTTCGGACATCTCGACACTGGGTTCATTATCGGGTGGCGGGATGATTCAAGCGTACATCATTTGCATTTACAGGTTTATCCAGATTGCCTTAGGCGGACGAACTCTGCCGTCCCTCCGGGACTTCCTTGGGTTGGTGATCAAAGTCCAAGGGCTAACGCCCTCGGCTACCGACGATCGCCACTCCGTGGCTGCCCCTACGCGGTTTGGCTCTCGGTTAGAAGATCAAACGTCCCTGACCTTCGACAGACGCTGTTTCGTAGCAGAACAAACACCATTTTGGTTTCTGTTCCACAGCATCAAGGCTTTCGCTACCAACAAGCGCCAAGCCGTAGCTCTCATAGTGAATTTTTGGAAGACGTGTCACCGCGTGCCGGAGGCACTGCCGTTGGTAGCCCACGGTGTAAACCGTGGGTTCCGAGCATACAAATATCATGAAGCCCCGGAGGGGTTGCCGAAGGTAGCCCAACGCACGAGGCAAAGGTCTGCGCATCTCGCGGGCCAAAAAGCCCCGGAGGCACCGCCGTTGGTAGCCCACGGTGCAAACCGTGGGTTCCGAGCATACAAATATCATGAAGCCCCGGAGGGGTTGCCGAAGGTAGCCCAGCGCACGAGGCAAAGTTCTACGCATCTCGCGGGCCAAAAAGCCCCGGAGGGGTTGCCGAAGGTAGCCCATGGCGGCAGCCATGGGGTAGAGTGCCACAAAATTCCCGCAGCCCCGGAGGGGCGACAGAAAAATACGCATGCGAAATCTTGCCAGAAATACTGTTTCGCTTTGGTCCTTGCATTCCTGTCGTCCCTCTGGGACTTCTTTGTGCCGACGTTTCGGATTCGTGGGCTGACGCCCACGGCTACCAACGGCCGCCACTCCGTGGCTTCATGGTTATTCAACTGGGCTCATTTGGGTAATCGTGGTGGTTGGACAAATGCTGACGCAGGTCGCCCTTCCATGGCGTTATCTACGTTGGCATTTGCAACCGTCCTCGCAACGTTTGGATGCCAAACAAACGAAACCTCAAACAACTTGCCACCCGACTCCCGACCGAAGGAAATCACTTTCTGGCACTTCTGGGGTGGTGAAGATCGCGCAGTTGTCGAACACGTCGCAGAACAATTCAATCGCTCGCAAACAAAGTACCGCGTCCGCCCCATCGCGATGCCGGGCAATAACCTGAACGCAAAACTGTTCTTGTCCGTTGCCGGGGGCGATCCACCCGATCTCGTAAACCAGGACGATCCCGTGCTGGCAGATTGGGCAGATCGAGGCTTGATTCAGCCGCTTGATAAGCTAATGACTCAAGCAGAACTTAACAGGATCAGGCAATGGTTGTTTCCGGCAAGTGACGCGTTATCAACCCACAACGAACAATTCTTCGCCATTTGCAACGGACTGGATATCCGAGCTCTCTACGTCAACCGCACTGCGTTATCGCAGGCAGGATTCTTGCGTCCCGGCAGCATCAAGCAACTTGACGCAATCGCGAATCACTTCGCTGACGCCAACGCGCAGGATCCGAGGCGACCGATTGGATTCCTGCCAGATTCACGTCGACTGTTCGCATGGGCCAGCGTTTTTGGCGGTTCGTTCCACGACTCAAAAACAGGCCAACTGACCATCGATTCGCCCGCCAATGTTGCGGCGTTGGAATGGATGAGCAACCACTACGAACGCGTTGGAGTTGATCGAGCAGTTGCATTCCGCAGCAGTGACCAATCGCTGCCGGGAAAAACATTCCCCTTGCTGCCAGTGAAAGACGACGAAATGGTCGGACGTTACGTCGCGATGATGGATGGCCAATGGCGCGTCCGTGATATCAATCGATTCGTCGAAAAGCGAAAGTCTGAGAACTTACCGGCGCCCGAATTCAACGTTTGTCCGTTGCCGCTCCCGACCGATCCGTCGCTCCGTCCGCGGCTGGATGCCGGTTGGGTGAATGGAAACTGTTTCATGGTTCCATCTGGAGCCAATCATCCAGTTGGGGCTTGGGAGTTCATCAAATTTTGGGTTGGGTTCGATGATCCGAAAACCGGGGCTGAGACTTGCATCGCCGGCGGCTGGATCCCGGTTTCCAATGAGGTCGTGCAAACCGAATCGTTCCAGAAGTATCTCAAGCGTCAGCCGCTGTTTGGGCAGTTCGTCCATCTTGCGGCCAGCCAGAATCAGTTTCCAACTCCTCAGATCCCCGGAGCGTTGAACCTTCAGCGCACGGTGAATACTGCCGCCTACGATGCGATGACTCATCCCGAAAAAGATGCAGCCAAATTATTGCAAGCTGCCCAGGCACAGATTGAACAGTCACTCGCACGCGAGCGAGGTGATCGATGACAACGATCAAACGATGGGGACTCACGCTGACGTTATGGTTCGCGTGCGCCATATTCGCGATGCCGTTGATCGTCATGATCAGTGGCTCATTGAAAACGCCCGAGCAACTTGCGCGAGATCCGTACTCGTTGATTCCGAGTGAACCTGCATGGATCAACTATGCAGACGCCATCAGCAGCATGCCGTTCTGGCGTTACCTGTCCAACACGTTGATCCTGTGTGGAGGTTGCGTGGTTGGCACGACGGTTTCATGCGCGATGGTGGCTTATGGCCTCGCTCGCGTTCCCTGGCGAGGTCGAAAGTTGCTCTTTGCGATGGTCACGCTGACGATGCTGCTGCCGTGGCACATCACCATGATTCCTCGTTTTGTCCTGATCAGTCAGCTGGGGCTGTACAACAGTTTCTGGGCGATCATCGCGCCGACGTTTCTTGGTGACGCGTTCTTCATTTTTCTGTTGCGGCAGTTTTTCCTGACGATCCCGCAGTCGTTTCTGGATGCGGGCCGCATCGATGGCCTGGGACACTGGGGCTTGTTCTGGCACTTGATCGTCCCGATGTCTCGCCCGGCCCTCGCGACAGTCGCTTTGTTCCAGTTCATCCAAACCTGGAACGATTTCAGTGGCCCGCTTTTGTACTTGAATGATCCGCAGAAGTTCCCGCTGGCGTACGGACTTGAGCGTTTTGTCAGCAGCTATGGCGACCAGACTCATCTGCTGCTGGCCGCCGCCGCGTTATTCACGCTACCCGTGATCTTGCTGTTCTTTTTGGCTCAGCGAGCCTTCGTCGAGGGAATCTCAACGCGATAGCGCGAAAGAATACAGGTTACAGGGCGCAGGGTAGCGGCAACCGAACTGGCCCCAGGAAACTGGCCACTTTTGACTGTCGCTACGGTTTTACGCGAGCAAAAATCTGATTACAGTGGTGGGTTTTGTACTCTAACCGATTCGCGAAAAATTCATGGCTCTTGTCGTTCAAAAATTTGGTGGCACCAGCGTCGCCGACAGTGAAAAAATTCTTGCGGCCGCTCGAAAAGCGATTCGAGCTCGGCAGCAGGGCCATCAAGTCGTCATGGTTGTCAGTGCGATGGGCAAGAACACCGACCGGCTGGTTGAATTGGCTCGTGAGGTGAACGAGAAACCGCCGGCTCGCGAAATGGACATGCTGTTGTCGACCGGCGAGCAAGTCAGTGTTGCATTGATGGCAATGGCAATTGATTCGATGGGCTACGAAGCGGTCAGCCTGACGGGCGGTCAGATCGGAATCAAAACCGACAGCTCTCACACGAAGGCTCGCATTCATTCGATCTCGACCGAGCGGATGAAAACGCTGCTGGACGAAGGCAAGATCGTGATCGCCGCAGGTTTTCAGGGAATCGATGAAGACTCGAACATCACGACGCTCGGACGCGGAGGAAGCGACACCACCGCCGTTGCGCTGGCGGCTGCGTTGAATGCGGACCAGTGCGAAATCTATACTGACGTGGATGGCATCTACACCACCGATCCCCGCAAGTTGCCCGAAGCGTGCCTCGTTCGCAGCGTGTGCTACGACGAAATGCTGGAACTTGCCAGCCTCGGTGCGGGCGTGATGCACAGTCGGTCTATCGAGTTCGGTAAAAAATTCAATGTGCCGATCCACGTCCGTAATAGCCAGACGGATCTGCCAGGTTCCTTGATCGTTGATGAGTCACTCACATCGCCGCTGGCGGTTAGCGGAGCCGCGCTTACCAAAGACGAGGCGCTGATCTCAATTTACGATGTGCCGGATGTTTCGGGTATGATTTTAAAGCTGTTCGGTCCCATCGCCGAACGAAAAATCACCGTTGATATGATTGTGCAGAACGTTTCCGATGACGGAAAGACCACCGTCATCAGCTTCACAGTGCCTCGTGAAGAGATGGGCGACGCGATCGAGGCGGTCACACCTGTCGTGGATGAACTGGGCGGCCGAATCGGAGCAACCGATCAAGGCGTTTCGAAGGTTTCGGTCGTTGGTCTGGGCATGGCGGAGCAAACGGGCGTCGCCGATCGCATGTTTCGCTCGCTGGCCGACGCTGGGGTCAACCTGCAGATCATCACGACCAGCGAGATCAAGATTTCGGCTCTGGTCAAACGTGACGTCGCATTGGAAGCGCTGCGAGTCGTTCACAACGAGTTCAAACTGGATGAATTGGTCAGTAAAGAACTTTCGCTGGAGGAAGTCGCTTCCGATCGCGAGCCGGCCAACCTGGATGAAGTGGTCAGTCGGCTGCAAGGAATCGGCATGGAAGGCCTGATGATCGACGACATCTCGCTGGACGACAGTCAGTCTCGTATCACGGTGTCGAAAATCCCCAACCAACCGGGGGTCGCCGCCAGCCTGTTCGAGCAGATTTCAGCGGCGGGAATTTTTGTCGACATGATCGTGCAGAGTTTCGCCAGCGATCAGATTGCCGATATCACGTTTACTGTCCGTCGCGACCAGCTTTCTGAAGCATTGAAAATCGCAAATTCTGTTGCCGAAAAGCATGGCTGTGAAAAAGTTGAGCACAAGGAATCGATCGGCAAGCTGTCCGTTTCTGGGATTGGGCTGCGAAGCCACACGGGCGTTGCGATCGGCATGTTCGGCGCGTTGGCCGCCGAGTCCATCAATGTCGAAATGATCAGCACCAGCGAGGTGCGAGTGAACGTGGTGGTCGACGG
>CAYXWX010000071.1:0-4440 GCA_964468915.1 uncultured Pirellulaceae bacterium | reverse complement strand
TAATCAGCATCGCGTCGCCGTAACTAAAGAAGCGGTATTTTTCTTCAACGGCTTGCTCGTAGGCTTTCTTCATCAGCGCGTCGCCACCAAGTGTGCGGATCATCACCAGTAATGTACTGCGCGGAAGATGAAAATTGGTCAGCAGACCGTCGATCGCCTTGAACGTCCATGGTGGCTTAATGAACAAATCCGTGTCGCCCGACCACGCACGCAATGGATCACCCGGAGCGTTTTCCAAGGCGGCCGTTTCAAGAACTCGAACACTGGTTGTGCCGATTGCGATCACTCGACCACCCGCGGCCCGAGTCTCATTGATGATGTCGGCACCTTTCTGTTCGAGCGATCCCCATTCGTGGTGCATCTGATGTTCGTCCAGATCGCCGGCCGTCACCGGCCGGAAGGTTCCGATGCCGACATGAAGCGTCACCTGAGCAATTTTCACGCCTTGGTCAATCAGATCACGAATCAGGTTGCTGGTCAGATGCAGCCCGGCAGTTGGCGCCGCGACGGCTCCCGCGTGTTTGGCGAATACGGTTTGATAGTCGTCGAGGTCGGCGTCGACCATATTGCCGCCACGAATGTAGTGCGGCAGTGGAACGCGGCCGATCTGTTGCAGCAATTCCTCGGTCGTGCCTTCGGCATCCGGACGAACCATCCACGCTCCGTCCTCAAGTCGGCCGACAAGGGTCAGTTTGAAACGTTCGACTCCATGGCGATCCTGCATCGTGATTGTCTCGCCCGGCTGAGCTTTGCCGCGAGTCTTGCAGAGCACCTTCCAGACTCCGCCCGGATCGGCTTCCAGAAACAAGCCTTGCCAACGGCCTCGGGTCGTCGTGCGAAAACCAACCAGCTTTGCCGGAATCACTTTTGTGTTGTTCAGCACAATACAATCGCCGGGGCGCAGGATCTCAGGCAGGTCGCGAACGTGAGCGTGATCGATTGACTCGGAGGCTCGATCGATCGTCATCAGCCGAGCGTCCACGCGATTGGGCAACGGGTGCTGAGCGATCAGCGACTTCGGCAATTCGAAATCGTAGTGGTCGGTTTGCAAAAGTCCGGGGTCAGGCCGAGCATCGGCGTTGGCTTCAGTCATAGCTCTTCAAAGACGAAATTTTTTGGACGTCTGACCGGGTTGATTTCAACAAACCGGATCATCAAGGGCCGTAGTTTTACGATTTTTGCCAACCTTGCAGTAGGCCTGCCGTAAAAGCAATTTCTTTCGATCATCCGTAGCCGAGGTTCTTGTCCGCGGCACATTTGACTTTTGCAAGCACTGACAAAACCTCGCTAAAACCCGGATGAAACTGTCCTTTTTCAAAATTACTGGATCGTCAATTGACGGGCAGACTCAATTGTCTATGTTTGGTGCTCCGCGATTGAATCAAGCGAAACGTCCTCTGTGTTCGCCCTGTTGATCGGCAGATGCAATGTCATATCTGGCCACAGAATGACATTTGTTTGCCGATGGTTCCATGCACGATGCTACGGAATCGGTGAACGAGAGTCGGCAGGCGTTTCGTCGCTCGGCTCTCACCCGCTACTCGTGAAACAGGACGTTTTGCGAGTTGCTTTTGGGCCGAATGTTGGCAAAATAAGCGGCCGTTCAACCCTGATTCATTGCTGCGTCGGAACCCTTCTTTGACCGTTCACATTCCCGTACTGCCAAACGAAGTCATTGAATCAATGCAGCCGCAGCCGGGGCACGTGGCTGTCGACGGCACTCTGGGAGGAGCCGGCCACACGCTGCGACTTCTGGAAAAAGTGGGCGAATCAGGCAGAGTCATCGCCTTTGACCGCGATCCGGGCCCAGTGGAAGCTGCCGCTGAGTCGATTGATGACCCGCGTTTGACGGTCGTCCACGCGAATTACGCGGACATTCCCGAGCACCTTCACTCGCTGGGAATCGATCAAGTGAACTCGCTACTGCTGGATCTGGGGCTGTCCAGCGACCAGCTGGAGGATCGAGATCGTGGATTCAGCTATCAAAGTGAAGGCCCGCTGGATTTGCGTTTTGATCCGCTGTCAGGCGAAGCCGCATGGAAGCTGGTCAATCGACTCAGTGAGAAACATCTGGCTGATTTGATTTACAAGTTTGGCGAAGAGCGTTTCAGCCGCCGGATTGCTCGCAAGATTGTGGCTGCTCGGCATGACGGCCCGATCAAAACCTCGTTGGAACTGGCTCAGTTGGTTCGACGTTGCGTCCCCCGGTCGAAAAATCACTCGATCGATCCGGCGACTCGCACCTTTCAAGCACTGCGAATCGCGGTGAATGAGGAATTAAAATGGCTGAGCGTGGCGATGGAGCGGCTGCCAAAAGTGCTAGCGGTAGGCGGGCGGATCTCGGTGATCAGCTTCCACTCACTCGAAGACCGAATCGTCAAGCAATCGTTCGCCCAACCGGCCATCAACGCCGGCTTTGAACTGAAGGTTTTGACTCGCAAACCGATTACGGCCTCACCTGAAGAGTTGGACGACAATCCTCGCAGTCGCAGTGCCAAACTGCGAGTCGCTCAACGGACCGCCTGATTGCCTCGCTTGGTTCGTTCGATTCGGGTTTTTGGGCCGTGCTGATTGCTGTATAAGTGCTTATCCCAACACGCCGTGACGCAACGGGTTATTGCGTGCAAATTCCTGGTAAGCACGAGAATCTTCAGAGGTTGTTGCCTCGTTGACGCGTCAGGTTTTGATGTCATGGGATAGGCCTTAAGTCGACTTGGCTCAAAGATGACTTTTAAAAATCGCACGGATGCGTAACACCATGAGCGACCCGTTTGCTCCCAATTCCCAATCGTCAATGCTTCGCGACGCTCAGGTCGGACTGCTGCTGGTCGCGATGCTGCTGGGTCTGTTCGTTTACGTGGCCTACTACCGAATTACAGGCAAGGGCAGGCAGCTTCCTGATCACGTTCGAATGGCCCCTGTCGCCACCGCCGTCTGGCCCAACGGCCCGTCTGAAGCGCCGGAATCGGGTGGTACTTTCCAACCTGACGAAAGGATCGCTTTGGTGCCCAACACCACGACCAAGCCAGTGCCTCGCGAGTTCCGCACTAGACGAGGCCACGAGTCAATTCCCGTAAAAACTTTTGAACAGACAGGGGATACGGTCAAACGAGAGACAAGGAACCGGCCGGGAAGTCTGCACGACTTCCACAACGTCAAAGATTTGGATGAGCCATCCATTGGCAAGTCCGCCAATCCGATTCGGACCGATCCAAAAGTTGAGCAGGTTGATTTTCAACAGCAGCATGCTGCCGAGCAAGCGACAGGGCAGCCAGCAAAAATTCCTACGAACCGAATCAAACCTCGTGGTCAGGTACTCAACCGGAGCGGCTTAAAGCCCGGGGATCGAATCGATGCTTCAACAATTCGGCGTGTTCCACAAGTATCGCTCTTTGACAGGAAACCTGCGGAAATAATCGTTCGTCCTCCACAGCTTCCCACACGCAGAAAAGACACGTTTATCCACGTTCCACAACCGAAAGCAGTCAAACCAACGCCAACCGATCACTCGGACAACTCCGCGACCAACGTTCCGCCGATCAAATCAACAAACTTGAACGATTGGCCTGCAGACCCAGTGCCGCCGCAGCGTGCAAAGTCATCGCTTAAGGAACAAACTGAACAGATCAACAACGTTCCTATCGCTCCATCGGATACTGGCACGATCTCTCGACCGAATACCTTTCGTCCTCAAACAAGAATAGGCGCCCCAACGCTGAGATCACCCAAACCGAAGCCAAAGTCGAAGTCGAACTTCGCTGAGCAGAAAACGCAGGAAACCGGAAAAGAAGTTTTGCCGGTTAGAAACCGACTGCGCCCGTCTGACAAATCCGCCATTCTGTCGGACGTTTCCGAAACAACCCAATCGCTCGACTCAAACTCTTTCGCTGTGCAGCAAGACATTGCCCGATCGGCTCGAACCGTCACTGAACCTCAGCCCGCGAGAGAACCCGCACAGCCAACCACGAAGCCTGGCGAACCAGACGACAATTCTTACATCACGAAAGCCGGAGACAGTTTCTGGTCTGTCGCTTCGAAACACTACGGAGACGGAAGGTATTTCCGAGCGTTGTATGAATTCAATCGCCAAGGCATGAGCACCTTTGACGACCTTCAAGCGGGGACGAATATTGAAATTCCTGACCAAGAGTCTTTGCGACGGCAGTGGCCGGCCCTTTGCCCGATCGAAACCGTTAAACGGGATTCAAATCTTATGGCAAAAATCGAGAACGAAACCAAACCCGAAAGTGAACACTTGTACATCACTGCCGCGGGCGATACACTGTTTGAGATTGCGGCGAAAAAACTGGGGCAGGCGTCCAGGTACTTTGAGATTATGGCAATCAATCAAAGACGATTGCCCTCCGACGTCTCTCACCTCGCGCCATTGAAAGCGGGGCTGGAACTGGTTTTGCCTGAATGAACTCGCCTGAATGAACT
>CAYXWX010000070.1:0-23891 GCA_964468915.1 uncultured Pirellulaceae bacterium | reverse complement strand
CAAGCCGCAACAGCCGTTTTCGATCGAGTTGCCTGATTAGAGCGCGTTTCGTTTAGCTCTAGTGCTTTGTTCCAACTCGTTTTTAGGGTTGTTACTTGCGGAGGGTCTGGTTTTATTTTTTGCTTTTGAGGCTCACGGAATGATGATTCGGTCGGTTAACCCTAATCTTCAGTTGGAACAAAGCACGAGCGGCTTTTCGATACTTTTCGCTCGGTTTTTCAACGCGGCAGACGCTACAGTTAAGTGCAACATGCACTAGCCAACCTCGACGATGGACGCGTCGTAATCGTCCGGCGGAACGCAGCCAAGGCAACTGATTACCGTCGCGGCAAGGCTGCTGACTCCCTTTGGCTGGTCACCTTCAGCAAGGCGGACTTTTGCCGTCCCGGCAGGATCGTAGACATAACACGGAACTGGGTTCAACGTATGGCTGGTTTTCGATTTCGGTTTTCCATCGGCGCCCAATTTCAAACTGCCGTCTTT
This sequence comes from uncultured Pirellulaceae bacterium, assembly GCA_964468915.1. Lineage (GTDB taxonomy): Bacteria > Planctomycetota > Planctomycetia > Pirellulales > Pirellulaceae > Mariniblastus. The sequence continues at coordinate 23,408 of CAYXWX010000070.1, read as the reverse complement.
GCCAACCTCGTACATCTCGTCTGCGTTTCCATGATCAGCAGTCACGATCAAAATTCCGTTTGCCTGATCAATTGCCTGGATGAGCCGACCAAGCCCCAGATCAACGGTTTCAACCGAAATTTCAACTGCCAGCAAGTCACCCGTGTGGCCGACCATGTCTCCATTGGGATAGTTCAGTCGAATGAAGTCGTGCTTTCGATTTTTGATCGAGTCCAATACAACGTCCGTGATCTCACCAGCCTTCATCCACGGCCGCTGCTCAAACGGAAGCAGATCCGAGGTGATTTCGACATAGTCCTCGAGACCATCGGCGAACTTCCCACTGCGGTTCCCATTAAAGAAGTAGGTGACGTGACCATACTTCTGAGTTTCGCTGACCGCCAACTGGCTTTTACCACTGGTAGCCAGATACTCGCCCAACACTGAATCAATCGCCGGCGGCGAAACAAGAAATCGCCGAGGAATCTGGCGATCGGCATCGTACTGCATGATGCCGGCGAACTTGACGTCCGGAAGTGGGCCGCGATCAAATTCGGTAATCGTTTCTTCGTCAAACGCTCTGGAAATTTCTAACGCCCGGTCACCTCGAAAGTTGAACAACACAACGCTGTCTCCGTCCTCAATAGGACCGACAGGTTTTCCGTCGCGAACGATAACAAACTCGGTCAAATCCTGATCGATCACGCCTGGCGTTTCTTCTCGCAACGTTTCAATCGCCTCGGCCGCACTGTTGAACTCACGCCCCTGACCCTTGACATGAGTTTTCCAGCCGCGATCAATCATGGGCCAATCAGCATCGTAGCGATCCATCGTGATGTACAGACGACCGCCACCTGATGCAATCGCATAGTCGAAGTCACCCGAGTTATTAATCTCAGCAAGGTGGCTTTCCAACTGGGCCACGTAATCCAGAGCGGACGTTGGTGGCACGTCTCGTCCGTCAAGCAACGTGTGAACTCTGACTTTCTTGATGCCTTGCTCTTTCGCTTGACTCAGCATCGCCAACAGAATGTCGATGTGGGAATGGACGTTTCCGTCGGACAACAGCCCAAGAAAATGAAAGGTGGAATCCTCATTCAGGTTGCCGGTCAACTCTTTCCACGCCTCACCTTGATAAATGTCTCCTGATGCGACTGCGTTCTTGACCAGTAGTGCACCCTGGTCGAACACACGACCGGCTCCAATGGCATTGTGCCCGACCTCGCTGTTGCCCATATCATCATCCGACGGCATTCCGACAGCGGTTCCGTGGGCTTTCAGCTGAGTCACCACGGCGTTTTCCTTTAGCCAGTCCAGGTGTGGCGTGCTTGCCCTTGCGACCATGTCCCCCGCGTCTCCGCCTCCGATCCCGACACCATCCATGATCACCAGTACGACAGGGCCTTCCGGGCCAGAGAAAGAAGCGTGTTTTTCAAGCGGTTTCATAAAATCTTCGTTGTTTTGAAAGTGGGTCGGTTCCGGACGAACAAGTTAACAAGTTCGCCCCGGTCGCTACAGTGCCAGGCAACCGTGAAGATTGAGTCCACTGGCAGATACCAATAAATTCGCGACAATTTCAACATTGAATGCGGCGGAGCTCGGCGATCTCGGTCAACTCTGCCTCTCACTTACCCTGACGACTTAATCCCACGATTTACGATGGCGAAAATCAAACCGATCACATTTGACTACTCCGGTTCTCTACTTCCCAAAAATGGGATTTCTCAGGATCAGATCGACGCACTGAAGCCCGCCTTGAACGCGGCGCGGGACGAGATGCTGAAAGCAGACCTCGAGATGTACGATTCCGGGTCATCGGTTCCGGACGAGAAGCAACCGCTTGATGCGGGCTTTCACGAGATGCCCGAACGCATTCTCGACGCGTATCAGTCGGATCGGGAAAACAGTGAACTGGGGCGCATCCTGAAAACGGCCGCTCGACTGCAGGAAACCGTCGACAAGGTCGTTGTTCTGGGAATTGGCGGTTCGTACATGGGGGCTCGTGCCTTGATGGAGACCTGCTGCGATCCGTACCACAACGAGCTGACCCGAGCGGCACGTGGAGGTCGACCGCGAATGTATTTCGAGGGCAACAATGTCGACAACGATTGGTCGCAGGCGTTGCTACAGTTTCTTGAAACTGATTCGACCGGCGACGGACCCGAGGGGAAATGGGCGATCGTCGTGATCTCGAAAAGTGGCGGGACGCTCGAAACCGCCGCGTCGTTCCGGCAGTTCACTCGCAAGCTGGAGGAAACCGTCGGGCGTGAGAACTTGCCTGATTTGATCGTGCCGGTTACTGGCGAATCCGGCAAACTGGCCAGTCTGGCCGATGCCATCGGAGTGAAAGATCGGTTCCTGGTACCCGACGGTGTCGGAGGTCGATTCTCGGTTTTCTCGGCGGTGGGATTGCTGCCCGCAGCGATTCTCGGCATTGACGTCGTAACCATGTTGGAAGCTGCCGCTGCGATGAACACAACCTTTCGCACCGCGGAGTCTGGCAACAATCCCGTTATGGACTACGTTGCCGTTAATCATCTTCTCGAAAAGGAACAGAACGTCGTTACTCGAGTCCTTTCCGTCTGGAGCAAGTCCCTGGAGTCGGCAGGCTTCTGGTACGACCAGTTGCTGGCGGAAAGCCTTGGCAAGGCCGAGAAAGGCGCGTTCCCTCTGACCGCTGTCAACTCTCGGGATCTGCATTCACGAGCCCAGCAGCATCAGGAGGGAACTCGCGACAAAGTAATGAATAACGTGATCGTCGACTCATGGCGTTGTGATGCTTTACCCATCGGCACGCTCAATGGCGGCGACTGGGACCAGGACCAACTGAACGAGCTGTCTGACAAAACGCTGCCCGAGGTCATGACTGCGGCGATCAAGGGAACCAACCAGGCGTACGAAGAGGATGATCGACCAACGACCAATTTACACTTACCGGCTGCCAATGAGTCCGCCTTGGGACAGTTGTTTCAAATGCTGATGCTTGCCACGGTGCTCGAAGGACGTTTGATGGGAATCAACCCTTACGGCCAACCGGGTGTTGAGAAATACAAGATCAACATGAACCGAATCCTGCGAGAAGGTTAACCATCAATCAAACCTTTGAAGCACGAATCCTGTATCGTTAAAAACCTATGGCAATCAAACTCACGTGGCTTGGACACGCGACCTGGTCAATTGAAACGGAATCGGGAACGATCCTGCTGGATCCGTTTCTGGATGAAAATCCATCATCGACCGTCAAATCGGAAGATGTGACGGCGGACTTGATTCTTGTTTCTCATGGCCATGCGGACCACATTTCTGATGCGGCCACGATCGCAAACCGAATCGGCGCGGACGTGTTCACCAACTACGAAATTGGTCTGTGGCTGGAGAACCATCACGGAGTCAAAAGCACGACGGGCATGAATATCGGTGGCAGCGTTCAGACGAAATTTGGCAAAGTAAAGATGACTCCGGCTCTACATAGTAGTGGCCTTCCCGATGGTTCTTATGGGGGCTGCCCCGCCGGTTTTCTGCTCACGCTGAACGATGACGCCGGAGAACAGACAATCTACTTTGCCTGCGATACAGGATTATTTTCCGACATGTCGCTCATTGGCGAATCGGGAATCGATGTCGCCGTGCTACCCATTGGAGACCTGTTCACGATGGGTCCTGATGATTCTGTGGCTGCAACCAACCTGATCCGTCCGAAACATGTACTTCCAACGCATTATGACACCTGGCCTCCAATCGAACAAAACGCTGAACATTGGGCTGAGCAAATTCGTAGCAAGACACAAGCTCTACCGGCTGTACTGAAACCCGGCGAGACGTTCACCTGTCGTCCTTGATTCAAGACATTCTCCCGATGATCCACCACCATTTCTTCTTTCCACGCAACACCGTTGTGATTGCCGTGATCACATTGGTATCGTGCCTGACCTGCACCTTCGCTTTGTCGGCGCAGGAAACAAACCTACGCTGGAAGTTATCCGAAGGGGACCGCTTTCGTGTCGAGTCTCGTCAGGCATCCATCATTGACACTCGAGTCGTGAAGCGAACCAGCCAACTTACGACGGACATCACGATCGTAAGCGAATGGAATGTTGTTTCTTCGAAGGGATCGACGGCCAGGATTGAACAAACCATCAAGTCGATTCAACTGGAAGTGATTAACCCCGCCGATTCCACGAAATCGGTTGCCATCGACACCGACAGCGCAAAGCGTCCACCCAAGCTGGCCAGAAAACTCGCAAGCCAACTGGGATCGATCCTCGGTGCGGTTGTCAGATTCTCGATTTCTGAAAGAGGAGAAATCAGCGATGCCGAGGTAGCCGAAAAGTCGCTGGAGCAACTGAACGCGTTGCCAACCGATTCGCTGATCCGGAATGTGCTTGACCCACAAACTCTGAAAGCGTCCATCAGAACTTCAAGCTTATTGCTTCCGGAGAAAGCTGTAGAACCCGGCGACGACTGGACGGTTGAAACACCAACCGGCGAGGAGCTGACTGAGTTTGCCAGTCTATTGACGGCGACCTACGTCGGCAGAAAAATGGTCGACAACAATCAGCTTGACGTGATCGAATTATCTGCAGGTAAAAATTCCCAGTCCGACAACGACGCTTCTGACGGCAACCTTGGCTTGCGAGACTTCGAATGGTCGGGAAAATACTGGTTCGATTCTCGGGCCGGGCATTGTGCTCGCAGTGAAAGAATCTCCAGCGTTACCACCACGCGGCTCTATCGCGAGATGGAAGTTGAAACTCAAGTTCAAGTGACGTCGGTCCTCGAACTCACTCCCACGACCAAGTGATATCGCTGTAACTCGTCGAGAACGCTCAATGCCAGAATTCGAAACCGTCGCAAAGGTTGGCGAAATCCCCATCGGCAAAGGAGCCGCATTTGAAGTCAACGGACGAGTCATCGCCGTGTTCAATGACGAAGGCACTTATCGAGCAATGGATGACATGTGCCCTCACATGGGAGCATCGCTTTCGACCGGTTTTTTGGAATCGTCGGAAGTCACCTGCCCATGGCATGCCTGGCGGTTTGATACTCGAACTGGCGCATGGTGTGACAACCCGACTCTGAAAGTTGACACATTTGAAGTCAAAGTGGACGGAGACGAAATTCAGGTCAGAGTTTTTTCTGAGGACACATCTGTTGATTCGGCCGATGTCGCGGCGACCAGAAAGCAGGATACGAGCTCAAAAGATGCGTGCTCAAAAGATACGTGCTCAAGCGATGACGTACCGAAACCTCGTGAGGGAACTGATGAGTAGCTCAAACGACGTTTCCATTCGAACCTTTCAATCGCTCATTCGCGAGATGTACTTCGAAAAAGATATCGCGCGAGGAATTCCCGGCACGTTCATGTGGCTGATGGAGGAAGTGGGTGAACTTTCGTCAGCGTTGCGGGAAACCAGCCAGTTGGACCAGAAAGCAGACCCCGCCGCGTATGAAGCGAGGCGGCACAATCTTAAACTGGAATTCGCGGACGTGCTCGCGTGGCTGACCACGATCGCCAACGTGGCCGAGATCGATCTGGACGACGCGATCATGGAAAAGTACGGCTCAGGCTGCCCGGGCTGCCAACAATTCGCGTGTGTTTGTGATGACGCCGAAAAACCCTGATCGATAAGCCCACCATCGACCAATCAAACTTCATTCGTCACACAACTGATCTAACGTTCTGACAAAGCACTTCATTCATGATTCTGGTTCGGTCTCAATTTCTCACGAGTGCATTTGCGTTGTTGCTGCCTGCGATGCTTGCCGTAGCTGTTGTGCAGCCGTCAGAAGCAAGATCCGAGACGCGTGTCGATTCCAGCGGCTTGAGAGTTGGCTTCAACGGACAAACTCGACTGGGGGCATGGTTCCCTGTGTTTGTCAAAGCAGATTTGGCAGAAACAGTCACAGACTATTCGATCGAAACCGTGGATGGTGATGGATTCCCGGTTACGATTCAGGGACACCCTGTCCCGCATCCCGATGGATGGTTGGAATGCCTGATGCAGACGGGCAGGAAACATCTCAAATACCGGATTGAATTGGTCTCGGGTGATGGAAGCAAGGTCACGCATGACTTTCGGCTGAAAGATTCGTCCGCGGGGCGATCCATCCTCCCTTCGACTCAGGGCCTGACGGTCGTTATCGAATCCGGAAAATCGATCGCCTCGACCGTAGCCGGTCAAATCCGTTTGAACGAATCTTCTGATTCCGCAATCGTCTCAATTTCGAATGCGGACCACTTGCCCACCAATGGCTTAGCGTGGCAATCGGTAGAACGGCTGATCGTCTCTGCCAGTGCACAGCAGGTGAACACGATCTCCTCGGGGCAATGGAAAGCGATCGAGTCTTGGGTTGAAAATGGAGGAGAGCTTATTTTGTCAGTCGGCCCAAAGTTTTCCGATCGAATTGCGACCGGTGGCCCACTGCAAACGTTTTGCCCGGGTCATTACTCGGGCGAAGGCGAAATTGAATCCAGTTCGCGAATCGAGTTCTTTGCCAACGCAGATGAACAGTTGATCGCTCGTGACGCACAGCCGATCTCCGTCTGCCGACTGGATTCGGTCAAAGGACGAGTTGATTTGAGTCAGGACTCCATTCCTCTGGTCGTTTCGGTGGCAAAGGGCTTCGGCAAAATCGCTTTCGTTGCATTCGACTTGAGTGACCAGCGCATGACCGAATGGAAAGGCTTCAGCGGGCTCTTGCAGAGCATTCTCAATCGAGGAAACGTTGCCGATGTCGCAATCACGCGGTCGGGAAATGCGTCCAAGGGAAATCGAGTTTCGCACGTCGGGTACACGGATCTTGCCGGGCAGCTGAGACTGACGCTTGATCGATTCTCCAGCGTCACGTTCGTTTCATTTGCATCGATCGCCACTTTGATCGGCCTGTTCATTCTATGCGTTGGCCCTGGCGATTACTTTCTGTTACGCAAGGTCGTCGGGCGGATGGAGCTGACCTGGCTGACGTTCCCGGTCATTTCGCTGTTGTTTTGCGGCGCCGCGTTCCTACTGGCCAATTCGGTTCGGCCCTCCAGTATCAAACTGAACCAACTGGAAATTATCGACATGGATCAGACGACCGGTCGAACTCGAAGCAACATCTGGACTCATTGTTACAGCCCGGTCGGAGGTAATTGTTCGATTGAATTGCCACCATCAAATCGCCTTGCAAAGCCTGTTGATCAGCGAGTCATCAGTTGGCAGGGACTTCCCGGTGACGGCCTTGGGGGCATGAACACCAGGTCGGTAAATTCCCTGACAGGGCAGGGCTGCTTGCAACAGGTTGACGTAGCCACGGATTCGGACACGCTGAACGTCCTTATCGCCGATCAACCGCTCAGAGTCTCATCAACCCGCGCGACGTTCGGGCAATGGTGGAGTCAGACGCAATTTACTCTGGAAAGTAAACTCTGGCTGAATCGACGCACTCGACACATTGAAGGTACGTTTTCGAATCCGCTCGATCAGCCGCTGAAAGATTGTCGCCTTTTGTTTGGACAATATGTCTATCAATTGTCAGAAAGCCTGGAACCGGGCGGCGAGATTGATATTCTGGGCGATGACCTGCGCGAACAGACGACTCGCAGCTACTTGAATCGCAGATCCAAGGACAGCGAGGACGCCAACCGTGCTCGCAGAATCCCCTGGAATCCGACCAGCACACGCATTGATCGGCTGGCGGAAATCCTGATGTTCTACTCAGCAGCAGGCGGCCGAGAGTACACGGGGCTTTCCCATCGTTACCAGCCGTTTGCCGATCTGACCGATCACCTGCAACTTTCCCGAGCGATTTTGGTCGGCAAGGTAAACTCGCTGGTGACGCCGCTTCAAATCGATGGTCAATCCGCGCAAGATTCGTACGATTCAGCATCGACTTTCGTTCGATTGATTTTTCCAGTTGAAATTCGATAACCGTTTCGTCACCCGATTGACTCCGAAGTTTTACCTCCTCAGACGCCATTCACTTTTCAGCCTCCCACGCGAAGTTTCATGATCAAGACGGAAAACCTGACCAGAAAGTACGGCGACCTGTTCGCAATCAAGGACATCAACCTCGATCTGCAGGAAGGGGATCTTTTCGGCTTCATCGGCCCCAACGGTGCTGGAAAGACGACCACCATGCGCATCATCGCCACACTGGCCGAACCTTCGTGGGGCGAAGCCTACGTTTGCGGCCATTCCATCTACAAGCAGCCGCAGGAAATTCGCCGACTGGTTGGTTACATGCCCGATTTCTTTGGCGTGTACGACGACATGAAAGTCATTGAGTACCTTGAATTTTTTGCCGCCGCTTACCGAATCAAGGGCCCCGCTCGACGAAAGAAGTGTGACGAGATGCTGGAGATCGTGGACCTTGAGTTCAAACGCGACGCATTCGCCAATACGCTTTCACGAGGCCAGACGCAACGACTGGGACTGGCACGAGTTCTTCTGCACGATCCTCAGGTATTGCTGCTCGACGAACCACTGAGCGGCCTGGACCCTCGCGCTCGGATCGAAATGAGAAACCTCTTGCGCAGGCTTGGGCAGACCGGGAAAACGATTGTTGTTTCCAGCCACATCCTGCCCGAACTGGCCGATGTCTGCAACAAGATTGGAATCATCGACCGTGGGCAAATGAATATCTCAGCGGCCGTCAAGGACGTCATGCAGCAAGTGCGGGACCAGACCATCCTGCACGTTGGCGTCGTTGGCGATGCGTCCAGGGCGATGGATGTGCTGCAAGCCAACGACCTCGTTTCAAACGTCGTCCAGGGAGACGGGCACCTGGTCGTAACGCTGACTGAATTAACTCGAGACTATTCACGACTTGCTTCTGAACTGATCGCCGCTGGTCTGGGAATCGATTTGTTTCGTGAAGAAGAGATCAACCTTGAATCAGCGTTCATGGCGCTTACGTTGGGCACCAGCACGAAGATGTAGCCACAAACGCAGGGCTCGCACACGACGCGGTTAGCGAGCGAACATCGCGTCAGTTCATCGATGTTTTGGCAACCGCCAAATCAGATCGCGTCAGGCCCACGCTCGCCGGTTCGAATTCGAATGCAGTCGTCCATGGGAAGAATGAATATTTTTCCGTCTCCAATCTGTCCACGATGATCACCACGAGCTGACTTTTTCAACGCTTCCACCGTTGGCTCGACAAACTCATCGTTGACCGCGATTTGCAGCTGCACCTTACGTCGCAGATTGATCGACAGATCCTCCACGCCGCTCATTTCAGCCTTGCCTCGCTGCCGACCAAATCCCTGGCAATCAACAATCGTCAACCTGGACACTTCAACTTCTCTCAGTGCGTTCTTAACCGCTTCCAGTCGGTAAGGCTGAATGATCGCGATGATCAGTTTCATAATATCAAGATGGGTCAGAATGTTCGGACAACGTCAAACCCGATAATTGGCGCACCGGGATCTACCGCGGCAGCCCCCCAGTCAAAGCGTAGCTCCGGGCGAATCGTCACGTTGGCGTTGCGACGATAGTTGGCTCCGACAGTATACCCGTAAGTCGATCGGCTGCTGGTGAAAAACTGATCCGACTTCCACCACTCGAGCCGTGACCCGACGCTCAGGCATGGATTGATTTCTTTGAACAGATACTGCACGATCCCAAACTCCTGGTTCGTCCCCAAGTTCAGGAAGTCGGTCTGCAGCACGTAGTCAAGCGAATCCGTCAGTTCGACCTCGGCGACGGCAGAAGTCAGGTTTCCACTGCCGCGAGTTCCCGCATCACCCCAGCTATTGGTAATCGCAAGACTGATATGGTCGTTGAGCTGTTCACGAGTTCCGAAGATCACGTTTCCTCCACCTTCATTGTTCTCGAAGGCAGTGTCCCAACCCGCAGTCACGCCGAAAACGTAGCTCTTGTTGCTGGATACTCTTTTTTCAGCCAGCACGCCCGACATCGTAAAAGGCTCACTGTTGTACATCGTGAAGCTGTGGCTGTAAAAGAAATTCCCCGTCGCTCCAATCACCTCGTACCCGTACGGAGAAAAGAACTTACCGACCTTCACGTTCCAATCAAGGTTCGCAAACTCAACATACAATTGAGGCAACGCCCAACCGAACGATCCGAAATCCCAATCGTTGTCCCATCCTGACGGAGCTCCTGTCGGCCCGTTGCCAAACGCCTGCAGATCCTGAGCGTCGATGCCGTACAACAAATCGGCCCGGTAGCCGAAATCCCAGTCACAGCTGTCCTGGGACGCCGCTTTGCCCGCGTACAGCCACGCCTGGTGCAGATTCCACTCCCTGCGTCGATTATTGACCAAAATATTGTTACGGTTGTGATAGCCCTGGCTTAACCAACCACCGATCTCCAATCCTCCGCATTGCTTTGGAAAAAGTTTCTTCTCGCAGCCAAGGTTGCACCAGCATCGATTTCTGCAGTCGCGATTACAATAATTTTCTTCGCCTTTGTTCGCATTGCTACTGACAGCACACAGCGAAGGCTCGCCCGAGCCGTCATCGACCTGAGCATCCGCGGCAGACACGTCAGGTGTTGCAGGCGCGGTAGGCGCGGCGGCATCAAATGTTTCTGATTGGATCTCATCATCCGGAGCCGGCACGATGGGCTCGGACTCGACAACCGTCGTCGGTTCCACTGCAATCACTTGTTGACTCGCAGAACTCTGTGCCTGTTTTGCCGGACGACGAAAACCGACAAGGAATGGTTTGCGATTCATGTTCGGAGCTGCAGGAGTCACCGAGCGGCTGGTGCCTCGAGTCAGCTTGGCGGACCCGCGAGCACTATCGGGCAACGAGGCAACTCGGACTGCGTCTTCGTTCCCGGGTTCAGGCTGGCGGAAAATTTCAGCTTTGGAAACACCCGTTTCCGTCGTTGCTCTCAAGATCGTTGCCGACGGCACCGGTTCTTCAGCTTTGGACGGGATCGCGACAAACGATAAAACACCTCGTCGATTGGACGCCTGTTTGGCATTTTCGGAGTCAGAATTCTGCTGACCAGGCAGCACACCGCCGACCGTGAAAAACGCCGTGGACGCAAAAAATGCAATACAAGTGATCCGCATAACGGACTCCGCGGTAAATGGCGATTGTTGGTGAAGAGAGGATGCGACCACGAATCTGCAAGATTGCGGTTGCTTCGTTACCAGAACATCCAGAGACTCCGGCGAATGAGATACTTAACCCGTATCCACTCAACCGGGACGCTCAACGTCAACTTCCAGTTGCTCTCGTTATTACGTTGGTATCGGGAAGTCCGATTAAAACGAATCAACCGGTTCAAACGAATGACGGTCGCTCCTCACACGAAGAGTTTGCGGACTGGGTAAGCGATAACGAATGCTCGCCACCCCCAGTGCGAGGGGACGGAAATTCACGGGCAATCTTACCCGCGAGGTGCAAGAGAAGAGTCAATTCGCGCTTCAGCTGGCAACAATCAGCTTGCTTTTTCAATCCTGTTCGAACAACGCGTCCACGTATTGCTCGACGTCGAATGCGGCGAGCGCATCGGGAGTCTCCCCCAATCCGATAAACTTGACAGGGAGGTCGAATTCCTCCCGAATCGGAATCGCGACACCACCTTTTGCAGTGCCGTCCATTTTGGCTAACACGATCCCCGTGCAGCCTGCCGCGTCGGAGAACCCTCGCGCCTGACTGATGGCATTCTGACCTGCAGTCGCATCCAGCACCAACAGGACTTCGTGCGGAGCCTCTGGAATCACTTTCTCGATCACCCGCCGAATCCGTCCGAGTTCCTGCATCAGGTTGCTTTGCGTCTGCAAGCGTCCGGCCGTATCGACAATGCAAATGTCGGCACCGGAATTTTTTGCAGTCTCAACCGCCTTGTAGGCGACACTGGCGGGATCACTTCCCTGTCGCCCGGTCACAATTTCCGCATTCATACGTTCGGCCCAGACGGTCAGTTGCTCGACCGCCGCTGCGCGGAAAGTGTCTCCCGCCCCAAGCACAACTTTATTACCTTCCGACACAAAACGATGCGTCAACTTGGCAATGGACGTTGTCTTCCCGGCTCCATTGACCCCAACCACCATCACAACCGTAGGTCCTTCGCTGGCGGTGGCAATATCAGCCGAATCCTGCTGCATGATTCCTCGAACGGTTTCCTTCGCGGAATCAACCAGCTGCTGCATGTGTACTTTTCGGCCACGGAAATCGGACGCGATGCGATCGCGAATTACGCCTGCCGGTTTGCCTCCCATATCAGTCTTGATCAACAGCGCAAAAAGTTCAGACAGAAATTCATCATCAACCAGTCTGCCCTCTTTGCCGACCAGATCCCGAATGTCCGTATTCAGAACATTGACGGTCTTCTTGAGCGCGGTACGAAATCGACCGAAGATTCCACCTGAACCCGACGCCTCTGAGCCTTCTGCCGTTTGTCCAGCCGCCTCTTCTGATGCCAAACCGCTGTCCTTGCCAGACTCGCCGCCAGATTTTTTCGAAAAAGGATTCCACTTTGACATGAGAGCAATACTGTGTGAGGCTTGGGGATTCTTTGGAAACCAAATCTGTTTTATGCAAAAACCAGAATTTTAGATGTAGCTGGCGGCAACTCCAAGGTGCCGATCTGCCGACTGCACCTGTGATTTTCAGGTGAGGGCAGGGCGGCTATGTACCGCTGGAACGTTTCAACAGTCGGTCGAGAATTCCATTGACAAACTGAGATGATTGCTCGTTGCCATAACGCTTTGCCAACTCGATCGCCTCGTTGATCGCGACTCGGTCGGGAGTATCGGCAAACAGAATTTCGTACGCTCCAAGCCGCAGAATATTGCGGTCAATTCGAGCCATACGCCCCAGTTTCCAGTTCGCCGCGATACTTTTCAGCTGCTCGTCAATCTGATCGCGATGCTCAATGACTCCATCCAGCAGCGACTGAGCGAACTCGATCAATCCCCGATTGCGATTGAGTCTTGCATTGACAAATTGTTGTCGAATGTCGACTGCCTGATCCGGATTCAGATCATGCTGATACAGCACTTGCAATACGACTTCACGAGCGCGACTACGACGAGACATGGACTGATTTGCAACCAGAAAAAACAAGGATGGGGCAACGCTGATGATCCCGTTGTACCGGGAAAGTGGCTGATCGCACGAGGGGACACGCTGAATCGATTTCTGGGCCGTCAGTTATATCGAATTTGACTCCGTCAATCGGCCTGGTCAATCGAGTCGATCACTTTCAGCGTGTCAATCACCGCATTTGCAGTTTCCACGCCTTTATTCCCGACATCGCCCCCCGCCCTGGCAATTGCTTGTTCCATCGTGTTGCACGTCAACAAGCCAAATCCGACCGGAATATTGTATGACAGAGACAGTTCGCCCAAAGACTGGCTAACCGTTGAGTTGATGTACTGATCATGAGTTGTTTCGCCCCGAATCACACAGCCGAAACACAGCACTCCATCATATTCGATTTCTGAACAAATCAGGTTCTGAGCAATGATTGGTAACTCCCACGCCCCGGGAGCCCATACGACCCGAATTTGTTGATCTGGAACACCTTGTTCCGCGAGCGTCGCGAGTGCTCCATCGAGCAACTTTCCAGTAATGTCATGGTGATATCTGGAAACGACGATCGCAAACGATCGATCACTCACCGAACCGGGGATCTCTGCCGGCAAACTCGAATCTTTAACCACAGTCTTTTGACCAATTAACTCGAAGAATAACGGGCTCACTCTGACGGAGCCAAACAACGAGACGTAGTGTCTCCGATTCGTCGCTGAGACGGAAGCCGCGTTGGTGGTAATTCACGACCGCGTCAATGACAGAACGTCCCAGCAACCGTCGACTCAAAGAGTATCGGGGTTCAGCGTTTTCAGAAAATCCGCGTTCGTCTTCGATTTCTTCAACCGAGTCGTCAGCTGATCCATCGCCTCCGGAGGGTTCATATCAGCCAGAGCACGTCGCAAAGTGCAAATCTGATCATATTGATCTTCGTCGAATAGTTTTTCCTCGCGACGAGTCCCACTGGCGTTGATGTCGACTGCAGGCCAGATTCGGCGATCGACCAGCGAACGATTCAGCACGATCTCAAGGTTTCCTGTCCCTTTGAATTCTTCGAAAATGACATCATCCATTTTGCTGCCGGTATCAACCAACGCCGTCGCAAGAATGGTCAAAGAGCCGCCTTCCTCTAACTTTCTGGCCGAGCCAAAAAACGCTTTCGGGCGCTGCAATGCGTTGACATCCAGGCCACCCGAGAGAGTCTTTCCCGATTGCGGGCATTCCGAATTCCAGGCACGACCAAGCCGAGTAATCGAATCCAGGAAAATCACGACGTCGCAGCCGCTTTCCACGAGTCGCTTCGCCTTATCGAGAACCATTTCGGAAACCTGAATGTGCCGAGAAGCCGGTTCGTCAAACGTCGAACTGATCACTTCACATCGATCGCTTTTGACCTCACGTTCCATGTCGGTCACTTCCTCAGGACGCTCGTCGATCAACAAAATCATCACGTATGCGTCTGGAAAGTTTGCCAATGTGGCTCTGGCCATCCGCTGCATCAAAATAGTCTTCCCTGCGCGGGGCGGGCTGACGATCAGTCCTCGTTGACCGAATCCGATCGGAGCGATCAGATCAACCACACGCGTCGACATGCACTTCGGGTCGTACTCCATTTTGATCCGCTGATCGGGATGTAGCGGTGTCAAATCGTCAAAGTGCTTCTGCCGCGACGCCTCACCGGGCTCACATCCGTTGACTGATTCAACGCGTAGCAATGCGAAATATCGCTCGTTTGACTTGGGTGGACGAACTTGGCCACGAACGACCGATCCGTTTCGAAGATTGAATTTTCGAATCTGGCTGGGCGAGACGTAAATATCGTCCGGGCAACTGACGTAGTGGAAATCCGCGCTGCGGAGGAACCCAAACCCGTCGGGAAGAATTTGAAGTGTTCCTTCACCCCAAATGATACCGCAAGTTTTGACCCGGTGTTTCAGGATCTGAAAAATCAAGTCTCGGCGGGATAACGATTCTGCGTCCTCAATGCCTTCCTTGACCGCGTATTCTAAAAGCTCGGCAATCGGCATGCGTTGCAACTGCATCGCGTTGCTGAAACCATCCTCCGAGTGTGGTTTCCGGGGCAGTTTCTCGGGCAGCTTGACTTCACCGGGCCTGATCGATTCGGCAATCGAAACCGGTTCACCTTCGGCTTCAATTTCACGCTGCTTATCAAGGACATCAGGATCCTGGTCGAATGACCCGGTTCTCATGGACACATGAGGACCCGACTTGTCATTCGAAGATCGCTTCCGAATGTTTGGTCGTGACGAACGAGCCTCAGACATTCAACCTTCTCCGTTCAATTCAAACACCAGATTCGCATCCGGCAACAATAAAATCACTTGTGCGGAAGTTTCCACTGCCGCCAAAGTAACTCGATCTGGTCACGAGTATCTTGCTCGCTTCCAGAGTTATCGACAACACAGGTCGAACGCTTCCGTTTTTCTTCAATTGCAACTTGCCGCGACTCTCGAAGCTCCAACTCACCTTCGTCCCATCGGCGGGACGCCGCACGTTGCTTTCGCACTTGAAGCGGTGCGTCAACAAATACGATCTTGTCACACACATCGTCCCAACCTGCTCGGAACATAACCGGAGCATCAAGGACGACTGCGGGAACCCGCCCCGAACCCCGCAGAATTTCAATCTGCGACTCGATTCGTTGCCTGATTCGTGGGTGTGTTATCTTTTCAAGTTCGGCAAGCTGTTTCACATCACCGTCTGACCGAAAAACAATTTCCGACAGTCGGTGACGATCCACTTTGTTGTCTTCAATGAGATCCGGACCCCAGCGACTGACTAGCAGCGACTGAACTTCCGATTGATCCAGGACGATGTGGCCAACCTTGTCAGCATCGATCAAGGAAGCTCCCAGTTGCTCGAAACAAGCGGCGACAAAACTCTTGCCGCTGGCAATGCCACCGGCCAGGCCGATGATGAGCATGGGTGGGACCAGACTTTGAAAGTTGAAAAGGGTGGGGGTCACACGATTAGCTGCGCGTCACCCCAGTTCGGACCGACTTCGATGTCGACCTTCAGGGGAACGTTCAGCTGAAACGCCTGAGTCATTTGTTCTCTCACCAACTTCGCCAAGGGCTCAATCGCGTCCGGGTGGACTTCCAAGACCAGTTCGTCGTGGATTTGCAACAACAAAGCCGCCTGAATTTCGCTTTCTGCCAAAGCCCGCTGCACTCTGATCATTGCCAATTTGATCAAGTCAGCTGCGGAACCCTGAATCACCGTGTTCACGGCAACTCGTTCGGCCGAATTTCGAAACCTTGAAGCTGATATTTTTTGAAGACTACGAACGCCTTCCACCTCGCGCCGTCTACGCAAGACTGTACTAACATAGCGGTTGGAACGTGCTTTGGCCAACACTTCCCTCATAAATTCGTCGACGCTGGCATATTTTTCGTAATATGAGTCAATAAACTCTTCCGCTTCCTCTCGCGAAATGCCCAACTCCTTGCTCAGCCCAAACGCACTCTGGCCGTAAATAATGCCGAAATTGATGACTTTGGCCCTGCGACGCATGTCTTTGTCGACTTCGTTAATCGAAACTTCGTAGACCTGAGCCGCCACCGCCGTGTGGATGTCCTCGTCCTGCTCAAAAACTTTCTGCAACGTGCCGTCTTGGCAAAAATGAGCCAGAATCCTTAACTCGATCTGAGAATAGTCGGCCATCATCAGCTTCCATCCGTCGCGTCCAGGTACGAATGCTTCCCGAATTCGCCGTCCCTGTTTCGTTCGAATCGGAATATTCTGGAGATTCGGGTCCTTGCTGCTCAGCCGGCCGGTCCTGGCCACATCCTGCTTGAAGGACGTATGGACTCGCCCGGTTTTCGGATTCAACTGCCGGACCAAGGCGTCCGTATAGGTGCTTTTCAGTTTCCCACATTGTCGGTACTCAACGACCAACGCGGGAAGCTCGTGCTGGTCGGCCAATTGAGTCAAAACTTCCACATCCGTGCTGCGACCGGTTTTCGTCTTTTTGATCACGGGCAATTCCAGCCGGTCAAACAACACCTCACTCAGCTGAGCAGGTGAATCGATATTAAATTCACCGCCAGCCAGTTGATGAATTTCCGTTTTCAAGTCCGCCAGACGACCGGCCAATTCACCACTAATGACCTCCAGTAATTCTGTGTCGATCGCGATCCCGTTCGATTCCATTTCCGCCAAAACATCAATCAACGGAATTTCCAGATCCGAAAACAACTCCATCAGGTCAAGGTCGTGAAGCTGTTTATTCAACACGTCGTAAAGACGCCACGGCACATCCACGTCTTCGCAAGCGTAATCCGAAACCTTGGTTACCGGAACTTCGTTCATTCCGATCTGTTTCTTGCCAGTTCCGATCAGCTGCTTGATCGAGGTGGTTTCGTAATTCAAATAGCGTTTGGCCAGGTCATCGATGGAATGCGAATTCTGCCCCGGATTGATCAAGTAGTCCGCAACCATCGTGTCGAACAGAGGCTGAGCAAGCCGCAAACCCACCGCCCTGAGCACGACCATATCGTATTTCAAGTTCTGGCCGATTTTCTCGATCAAATCAGACTCAAGAATCGGCCTCAACAACTCAACCGCTTCCTGCTGATCAACAACCGATTCACCATCGGGGGCCTGAATCGGAATGTACGCCGCCTTGCCCTCTGCCCAACAAAGTGAAATCCCAACCAATTCGGCAAGCGCAGGATTGGTCGACGTCGTTTCCGTATCGACTGCCACTCGATCGCATTCTCGCAGCTGATCGACAAGCGTTTTCAGCGCACTTGCATCATCAATCGTTCGATAGTCGGTATCCCACTGGACAGGCTCGGCTTTTGTTTTAGCGCCCAGACCAGCCACTCGCTCGGCCAGCGAGCGAAATCCGAACTCCTCACAAAGCTGCAACGCGGCAGCTGAATTAATGGAAGTCACTTGAGCCCGTCGCCACGGCACAACGACCGGGACATCCGTATCGAGCCGAACCAACTTGCGACTCAGCAAGGCGATATCCGTTGATTCGCGAATTCGTTCCGCCTTTTTTCCTTTGATCTTGTCCGTATTGGCCAACACTTCGTCCAACGTGCCGAACTCGGTCAACAGTTGAGTTGCCGTCTTCGGACCGATCGTTGCGATCCCAGGCACGTTGTCCGCCTTGTCACCCACCATCGCCTGGAAGTCGACCACCTGGTCCGGCCGAATCCCCCAATCCTTCTCAAGCTCCGCCGGTCCGTAAAACGCGTGCTTCCTCAAATTCAACATCTGAACACGCTCACCAAGCAGCTGCCGACAGTCTTTATCACTGGTCACCAGCCAGCAGAATCCTTCAGCCTCATCCACCGACCTGGAAATCGTCGCCAGAATGTCATCCGCTTCGTATCCATCAAGATCCAGAATGGGGATCTCTAACGCTTCCAACAGCTGCCGGATCATTGGAATTTGAGAACGCAAGTCTTCCGGCATCGGATCACGATGTGCTTTGTACTGATCGTACAGTTCATTACGAAACGTAATTTCACTCCGGTCGAACGCGCAAATCAAAAAGTCAGGTTGGTACTTTTTCTGAATATCAAGAATATCACGAGTAAACCCGTAGACCGCATGAATCGCTCGGCCGTCCGGCGATGTCATCGGAGCCATCGCGTGAAAAACCTGGTAAATCAGAGAGTGCGAGTCGACCACCACAACTTTCTTGCCCGCCAGTTCGGAGATCTCGAAGGGTGCGGATAGATCGACAACAGCCTTCGGTGACTCGATTGTTGCGGATTCATTCATCGGTGGCTCCGTTGCGATGAACGGAGTTTCAGCTTGCTTCCCGGCGGACTTCTTCGATTTCTCTGAGCCCGTCTGATCCGGTTCCGAACCACCAAATAGAAACTTCTGCTGATTGGCTTTGGCCATAGAAAGACACTCGAGGTTTGCACAAATCGGGAATTGAGCCGTAAACTTCCCAGAGGCGGCACCAAACCCAGTGACGGCCCCCGAGCCGAGACAGTCTATGTTTTTTCACCCTGGGCTCGATGATGGAAGTACCCTCAACTGGCCCGCGATCGATGCCTTCAGCCAGCGTGACCCCACCCCATTCAGATTTTCCTGAGGTTTGCCCAAAAGGATCGACCGTTAAAGTTTGACACCTTTTGACGCTGCATCTACTATTGGGTGCTTCCCAGAATCGATCGAGTTCCAATTGTAACGAGTATGCAAGTGGTAATCATGGACGGCGTGCCGGTCGTCCGATTCTCGAAATGATACTTTGCTCGATCAAATTTCCAGCCAATCTCATCGCCAGGCGTTGTCCGCACAGCCGGCCTGAACGCCCACATAACGTCACCGCAGGAGTTACCGATGGCCGCCCGCGAGAACCAAACTTACCTGATCACGACGATCGTGTTCGTGCTGCTCGCACTTGCATTCTTACTGGTCGCGATTCTGGGCATCAACAAGGCAACTGAGTATGCGGATCTGAATGAGAGCTACAAGGCTGACCTCAATTATCAGGAACAGCTGGCAAACGCTCAGAAATTGCAGACCGAAGTCTTGAAATCATACATTGGTGATCTTGGGTTCAGCGTTGCAGAAGTCGAAACGCGCATCAACTCGATCAAACAAGCGTCCGATCGGGTTCAGGGAGCGACTCAGAAGGAAGAGATCAGCGCGATCCTGACCAGCATCAACGCGATCAAAGGCCTGTACGAACAGGACATGGCGGCGCACATCGGATCCGACAATCCGGACCAACAAGCGCAGGACTTCACCTGGCGCAGCTTGATTGGAAACCTCAGTAGCGTGCTGGGAAAGAAACATGGTGAGTTAAATATCAAATCGGTTCAGGCGCTGGACGCTCAAAAGGATGCGGAATCAAAAATTGCCGCCATGGAAAGCACCGTCGATGAATTGCAAAAAACACTGAAGAAAACACAGGATGATCTGGTCACGGAAAAACAAACCAACCAGGAGAAACAGCGGCAACTGACCGACGCGTTGGAAGAGAGCCGCAGCAAAACTGAAAAGCTGGCCGGCGAATACGACAACTTCCAGCAGGCCGCTCGAGCCCGTCAAAATGAGCTGAACAACGAGATCTCGGGCCTGACCAACGAGAATGTACTACTCAAGAACAAGATCAACATCTACGAGCGTGAGGTCTTTGATCGTCCGGACGGCCAGATCGTCAAGGTCTCGCCGCAAATCGGAAGTGTCTTCATCGACCTCGGACGCGCCGATGGATTGACTGTCAATCGAACGTTCGCCATTTACGACCGAACGGTCACAAACTTTGAAAAAGGCCAGCACAAGGCGATGATTGAGGTCACTCAGGTCGGCGGCAATCAGGCCGAGGCTCGCGTTACCGATGAAAACCCGAACGACCCGATCCTGACCGGCGACTATGTGCTGACCGCGACATGGGATCCCGGATTCCGTGTGCCCGTCGCATTGGCAGGGCGATTTGATCTGGATCGAGACGGATTTGACGATACCGACAAGCTGGTCCAGATGGTCAAGCGAAACGGTGGCGATGTCGTCGCCAGGCACGATGCGGAAGGCAACCTGACCGGCAACATCGATTCCAACACGCGTTACCTGGTTCTTGGGGAAGCACCAGAACTTGGCGTCGATGCAAGCCCGGAAATCGTTCGAGCGATGAAAGAACTGGAAGATCAGGCAGACCGAAACACCGTCCAGGTGATCGGCCTGAACAAATTGCTCAACCGTATGGGCGTCCGAGGCAAACCTCGCATTGAAACCCTTGATGGCAGCATCAAAGACGGCTTCACAACTCGCAATCCTTAACCTTCAGCAGCCCAGTCGTTCGCGTCACGTCGTTTCAGGCGGACTCGGCGGGGAATCCACGCTTTCGCAGCAACGCGGACGTGTCGACATCGCGTCCTCGAAAACGTCGAAAGCTTGCAGCGGGATCAACGGTGTCGCCCACCGAGAAAACGGTCTCCAGCAGTCGAGTTCCAAGCTCACGGTCATAGAAGCTGCCAGCTTCCTCGAATGCCTCGGCTGCATCCGCCGTTAACGCGTCGGCCCAGAGGTAACTGTAGTATCCGGCCGAGTATCCGTCCCCCGAAAAGACATGGCTGAAGTGAGGCAAGCGATGCCGCATGACCATTTCCGCGGGCATCCCAAGTTCCGCGAGCGTTTTCTGTTCGAATTCAGCCGGGTCAATGGTCACGTCGCCCGCCAAATGCAACTTCATGTCCATCAACGCGCTGGCCAGAAACTCGACCGTGCCAAACCCCTGATTGAATGTCGCGGCCTTCTCAATTTTATCCAAAAGCTCCTGGGGAATCGAATCGCCTGTCTGATAGTGAGTCGCAAATTTCTTCAGCACTTCCGGCGTCGACAACCAATGCTCGAACACTTGAGACGGAAACTCAACAAAGTCCCACGACACGTTGGTCCCCGACTGACTTGGCCACGTAACGTTACTCAGCAAGCCATGCAGCGCATGGCCAAATTCATGGAACAAAGTGGTCGCATCATCCCATGAAATCAAAACGGGCTGCCCTTCTTCGGCACGAATAAAATTGGAGTTATTGGAAACAATCGGCGTTACGGATTGGCCCATACGATGCTGATCACGATACGAAGTCATCCACGCTCCGCTGCGTTTTCCCTTTCTGGCGTATGGATCAAGGTAAAACAGTCCGACTTCACCACCCTCCCGGTCAAGGACTTGCCAGACTTCAACGTCCGGATGAAAAACAGGCACGTCACTCACACGCAGGAACTTCAATTCGAAAACTTGTGTGGCGGCCCACATCATGCCTTCCACCAACTGGTGCAACTGCAGATAGGGTTTGACCTGGTTGAAGTCCAGGTCGTACTTCGCGGCACGAACTTTCTCTGCGTAATAGCGATAGTCCCACGGCTCAATTTTAATCTCATCGCCTTGCGAATCCGCGATCGCCTGCATGTCGGCAACCTCTTCACGAACTCGAGCAACCGATTTGGGCCACACGTTCATCATCAATTCCATGGCGGCATCAGGCGTTTTCGCCATTTGAGGCTCTAACCGCCAATGAGCGTGCGTCGAATAACCTAGCAACTTGGCACGTTCCGCCCTCAGCTTCAAAATCTTTGTGATGATATCCTTGTTGTCATACTCGTCTCCGTGATCGCATCGACCATAAAATGTCCGCCAGACTGATTCACGCAAATCACGGTCGTCGGCGAATGCGAGAAACGGTTCGACTGATGATCGAGTATTCGCGACGGCCCACTTCCCCGGCTGATCGTTTGCTTCTGCCTCGGCTGACATCGAAGCGATTACGCTTTCAGGCAATCCCGCAAGTCGCCGTTCATCCTCAATCCAAGTCGCGTAATTTCCTTCGTCAGCCAAAACGTTCTGACTGAATTGCGTGTAAAGATCGGCCAACGTCGTATTGATTTTCGTCAGTTGCTCTTTTTCTTTCGTCGAAAGACTCGCGCCGCTTCGGACAAAGGACTTGAATCTTTCGTCGACCAATCGCTGCTGCACTGACGATAACGAGCTGAAGTCGTCCGAATCGCGCAACTGTTTGATCCGCGCGAACAGTTTTTCATTCTGGATGACAGAGTCCCGCCACGCCGACAATTTCTGGGCAACCTGGGATTCCATTTCGGGAATCGGCCCCAAATTCAGATTTCCCGCATGCACGCCAAACATCGCTTGCAATCGATCCAGCGTCGCCCCGGAACGCTCGAGCGGTTCCATCGTGTTCTCAAAGGTTGCGGGTTCTGTTGAATCAGCAATCTCACGGATCTCGTTTCGAGCTTCGTCGATCGCGACGTCAAACGCTTCCGGAAAATCCTCGGGACAAATGGATTGCCATGGAGGAACGCCTCCGTACTTGCCTTCCCATGGCTGCAGAAGAATCGATAGCGACATCGTTGCTTTCGTAATGCTGGACAGAAAACAGGGTGCCATTCCCAAACGAATGGAGATACGACCTGAAAAAGTACAATATCTGTCGGCAAACGATAGGTGTCGCCAGAGCAGGCTGCTGGACGTTTTTCTAATTGCTCGGGACAGAAACCCGGTCTCGCGAATCCATTCGCTTGACGACCCGACTGGGCTGCACCCGCAAAAGAGAAGAGCGTCGAAGAGGAGAAAAAAAGAGGAGATGCGAGCGAACGGCCTCGGAGACGGCGGAGAGAAAAGATGAGGCCTTTGGCGTGCTCGCTCGCACAGTAATTCGACAAAGCACGTTGCATGCCAAAGCATCATTTCTGGCCCCGCGATCGTGTTTACTCGGTTTTTCCGTGCTTCAGGGAACAAAGATGTCCGATTGGCGCCCCAGATCCAATCGTATTATTCTCGTTTTGAGACCCAAAACCCGTTTCTGAACGTATATTTGCTTAGTGCCTATCTCACAACATCTCAACCCGACGCGTCAGCGAGGGGCTAGTCACTGAAAATTCCCTCGCTGACGCGTCGGGTTGTGATTGCTTGTCCGGTACTGGG
>CAYXWX010000069.1:0-24025 GCA_964468915.1 uncultured Pirellulaceae bacterium | reverse complement strand
TGCCGTCTTTAGTGGCCTCGGCCGCATGATGCAACGCACGGTTATCATTAATTCGCAGGTCGCGTCGAAACCAGACAAGAGATCGCATGAAAGAAGCTCGTTTTTGGTGATGCAATGGAAGATCGGATTTAACCGAACGCCAGACCAGATCGCAACCAATGCTCAAGCGTTCCGCATGAAGTCGGCGACCTGTTGGAAGAAGTTTTGCAGGTTCAGCGTTTGATTTTTTGGGATTTCGGTCTCTTTCATGGCGGCGAACATCAGTTCCAGCCAACGGTCACGTTCAGCGATTCCGATCTTGAAAGGAGCGTGACGCATCCGAAGACGCGGATGTCCTCGCTCACGAATGTACTTGTCTGAACCTCCGAATCGATAAATCAGAAAATCACGCAGGCGCTGTTCCGCACCTGCCCAATCATTATCGGGGTACATCGGTCCGATTAGATCGTCTTCGCGGACGCGACGATAGAATGCGGCAGTCAGGTTTGAGATCTGCTGCTCGCTCAACTCGCCTGGTTCAGCCTGCTCACTCATCACGAAGTCGCAACCGTTTCACGCTCGCGTTCATTGCGCGTTGAATCGAAGATGGTCTGGAACGCAGATTGACGAATCGATTTGGATTCGGGCACTTCGAATGGTAGTTCGGCAGCAATTCCACTTGCTTTGACGATCTCGCTGGCGAGAATTTCCAGCTGTTGCAGGTTCAGTTCGAAGCGTTCGAAGAATCGGCTGCCAGCGAGTTCCTTTTTCAGATTGGAGTTCATCTCGCGAATGATGGGCATCTCGGAAATATTGATGCAGCCGGTCGCTTCCTGTCCTTCGGTCGCGGCATGCCACTGCCGGAAGTGTTCCTGCATGAAGTGATTGACTTCCCCCAGTCGTTTCAGCCGGCCAAGGTTCCGCATGTACATCGTCTGTTCGCACATGCGATTGTGGAAAAAGATGAAACCGGTGATCGACCAGTAAACCAGATAGTCCCACAGAATTTTTGTCGGCATCACGATCGGGTTACCAAACATCTGGTATTGATCCTGATAGGCCGACAGAGTGCCATAGAAAAATCGCTTGAAGATTCGGTCGTAGGAAAACGCCCGGATACGATGGCCACGCCAAGTCATATCACGCCAGATCAGGTCGGTCAGAAACGTATTGGAAAACGCGATGAAGTCGCTGCCTGGCGAGTAAAACGGATCCAGAAAGAAACCTGCTTCGCCCGTGATTCCCCAGCGATTGGCTGAAAAGACCTGGGTGCATTCGGTCGAGTAATTCTTGATTGCACGGAAGTCCTGCAAGTGATCTGCGTTTTCGCGAACCGCCGCAGCACATTGAGGTTCATGCGTTTCCAGCCACGCGAGTGCTTTGTCGAATGAGTTGAAACTACTCAGCGAATGGTGTTCATCCGAAGCAACAATTCCCAGGCTGGTCGATCCTGATCCGAGCGGAATCATCCACACCCAGTAGCCTTTGCCCATCAAATGATTTGTGCTCAGCCATCTGGCTGTCATGTCTGAGTGGCCTTCGTTCCAAGCCGGATCGTCACACCAATGGTCGATCTTGATGTGCTTGTCGAACCGGAACCACGCCGCGTTGGCGGTATGAGGTGACTCCTTCTGCAGGTTCAGTTTCCGCTTCAAAAACGCGCGACGTCCGCTGGCGTCAACGACCCAGCGAGCCTCGATGGACGCCGGTTTTTTCGCCTGTTCAAAGTCGACCTGGTGCCGGCCCCACTTGTTGATCGACACATCCTTAATTTTCGCTTGATCGATGAACTCGATGCCACGCTGCCGGCAGAGATCGCCCAGATGGTTTTCGAACCGGCCACGATCCAGTTGATAACTGGGGCACGGCGCGTAACGTTTGCCGCCCAGTTCCAAGCGGTCTTCGATGCGTGAGTTGTCACCGTGAGGAAAAAAGAAACGCAGGCCCAATTTGGGTAGTTGTTCCTGTTTGATGTGCTCTTTCAAGTCCAGCAGTTCACCAAAGTAATGAGCTGCAACTTCCACCGTGGATTCCCCGACTTTATGAGCGGCCTCGGGCACCGGATGTTGCCTTTTCTCGAGCACCGTGATCTGGCAACTGGGCAGGCGTTGTTGCATCTGCAGCGCGAATGTCAGTCCTGCCAGGCCTCCGCCCAACACCACAACGTCCGTTTTCTCTGATGCGCTTGAAGCAGTTTCTGTGGAATTCATTTCGACCATTTTCAAACCTCCAACATTTCAAACACAGACGTCAATCGCGCTTCACTCTGTCGATTCGGCGAAGAATCGAACTGAGAATGCAGCTCCGGCTGAGCATCGCAGATGCGGTCGATGATCTCGTTCATCAGCTCGCGAATCAGAATGACGTTCTCGCGGAATCGATCCCTTAGTGCCCCGTCATCCAGACGTTCGGTCAGTTCACGATTCAGCCGCGTCATGATTTCGATGTTGCTTTGATCAACAAACGCGGGTACGGCATTGACGCTTGAGTCTGCTTCGTACCACTTGCGAAAGAACTCCTGCATTTTCAAATTCATGTCGCGAATTTCTTCGACGCCTTTGTGCAGCGATTGAATGAAGCCCGCGTCGGTCAACTTTTCATTGAAGTACAGCAGTGCCGGAAAACCCCAGTAAACGGCGTAGTCCCAAACGAATTTGACCGCCATGATCCGCGGGTTACCAAACAAAGGATACTGATCGCGATAGGTTAGAAGATTGTTCTGAAACAGTGTCAGAAAAACGCTTTGCAAAGTCGGTGCCAGGTGCGTGATCGAATTGCCGCCAAGGTCTTCTTCGATCAGCTTGCCGACCATCGTGTTACCAATCGCGATGAAGTCGCTGCCGGGCGAGTAAAACGGATCCAAAAATGCAGCGGCCTCGCCGACCAGCCCCCAGCGATCAGCCGAAAATACTTGTCGGGAGCCGCGAGACATTTTTCTGATGGCCAGAAAATCCTGAACATCATCAAGCTGGTCCTCAATCGCTTCGGCACATTCGGGTTCGTGTTCTTGAAGCCAAGCGAACGATTTCTCAACGCTGTTAAAGGTGTTAAGCGGATGAATTCTGGGGTCGGCAACGATACCGATGCTGGTTGATCCTGTCGCCAACGGAATCAGCCAGACCCAATAACCTTCGCCCATCAGATGGTTGGTGCTGAGCCAGCGTCGTGGGACTTTGCCAGTGAGTTTTTGCCAGTCGGGGTCGTCACACCACGCGTCGATCTGAATATTGGCATCAATTCGAAACCATGCCGCATTGATGTCGTGCCCGAGATCCTCTTCGAGGCCCAGCTTGCGTTTGATGAACGACGCTCGCCCACTGGCGTCCACGATCCACCGAGATTCAATCGTTCGTTTTTCTTTTTCTTGCAAGAAGGTAACTCGATGAGTGGTGTCCTCCGTTCCGTTATTGGATGAATCCAGAAAGACTTCCTTGACCCGAGCCCCCGCGAAAATGGTGGCGTCCATCTCCAGGTCGGATTCCGCCAGAAAATTTTCCAGCCTTCCGCGATCCACCTGATAGCTGGGCGCGGCGAAGAAGGAGCTGCCGCCAACCTCAGTTCCTTCGGCCAAAGACTGAAACGCATCTTTAAAGAAGAACCGCAGTCCGAATTTCGGCAGCTGGTGGTCAGTCAGATGCTTCTTCAAGCCCAACTGCTCGCCAAAGTAATGCGCACCGATTTCGACGGTGGATTCGCCGACTTTATGAGTCGTTTCAGCGACGGGGAACGACCGTTTTTCGACGACGGCGATTCGAAGATTCGGTTTTTTCAACAGCAGTTGGCGTGCAAGCGTCAGACCGGCAAGCCCGCCGCCCAGAATGGTCACGTCGAAGTGTTCGTTTTGTGTGTTGGCAATCATGGCTGACTCGATTGAACCTCCGTTTGATTTTCTTCTTCCATAAACCTGGAAATTTCCGTGATCCAGTAACGTTGTTTCTGGAACGGATACGTTGGCAGGCTGAGCGGCGGAGACGACTGATCGTCAAAGACGGCTGCGAAGTCCGGATTGCAGCCGTATCGATACAGATCGCCCAGCGATGTCGTCAGCCCCATAGAAATCGATGTCGCGTTGCCATTGATCGAGCATACTGTTTGCCCAGATCTCGCGACGTTGCCGATTCCGTCGTCGGCTCCGGCCAGGAGGCAAATTTTATGTTCGCTTTCACCAAGCGCCTTGGCGAATGTTTCCTGACAGGGTGTTTCGATTACGTGTCGACGCCAGTAGCTGCCGCCCAGAGACCGATGTACGGCAACCGGTTGTCCATCCAGGCTACAAAACAGCGGCAGGTGAGGCGGATAGAAATTGAATTGATCGGCCAGGGCTTCGAAGTCAGATAAATCTTCTTCGGAAATTTTCTGGTCGCCGCAATCACTGCCTCGCTGCAATTGGCTGCGTTGAAACACGAGCACCAACGCGTCCAGCCAGCACAGGCACCCGGCAGCACAAGCGGCGGAATACTGACCAATGCCGATTCCCCAGGCAGCGTCCGGTGTGACGCCCCATGTTTCGTAAAGCTTGAACAAGCTGGCTTGAACGAGGAACGCAACAACCTGCGGATCGAAATCTTCCGATGGCGTCGTGGTTTCTTCCTGAGCTTCGCTGTGAAAGAACGATTTCGCTTCACCCGTATGTTCCTGCAACCGAGCATTACTCGCGGCGATGAAGTCTGCGACAATTGGGCTGATTGCAGCAATGGATTGCAGTCGAGCGAGGTCCGTTTCGCGATCGTCACCAAAGACGAAGTCCACGCCCGGCTTCGATTTTACCGGCTGGATCGAACTACCGTTGGTGGTGTTGGCCGTCTTCAACCAGTCGATCGCTTCATCGCGCGAGCTGACGGTTATTGCCATCCGGTATTCGTGATGACGACGCCCGGCAGCCAGCGTCGCACAGAAATGACCCAGATCAACATCCGAGTTTTCTTCCAGCCACGAAGCATAACGTTTCCTCAGTTGAAACAACGCGTTCTCGCAGCGAGCACTTAAAACCAACAGTTGCGGCTTCGCTTTGCGGGTAAGAGCCGAATCGACCGAGGAATCTTCGGCCGCGATTTCACTGGCTTCACCTGACGCTTCCGGCGCACCGCTCAGAATCAAGTGCGCATTGGTGCCGACTAATCCGAGCGCTGTGATTCCTGCGGTTCGTTGGTCGCTTTCGGGCCACGGAGTGTTTTCGGTGACCATCTTCATGGGCATCCGCTTCCACGGAATGTGAGGTGACGGTTCATCAAAATGAATCTGCTGCGGAATGACTCCATGGTGCAACGCCAGCACCGTTTTGATCAAACCGGATGAGCCACCGGCCGCCTCAAGATGGCTGATGTTCGCCTTCACCGATCCAACCAGCAATGGATCTTTTCGATTGCGACCTTTGCCGTAAACCTTTGCCGCCGCGCCCAGTTCCATCGGATCACCGTACTCGGTGCCCGTGCCGTGAGCCTCAAGATACTGAACGTCTGATGGCGAGATACCCGCATCCTTGACCGCATCACCAATCACGCGCGACTGAGCCTTGCCGCTGGGCGATGTGATGCCTCCACTGAACCCGTTGTGTACCACTGCGCCGCCACGGATCACCGCCATGATGCGATTCCCATCGCGCTGAGCGTCGCTCAATCGCTTCATCACCAGCACGCCGCAACCTTCGCCGCGTCCAAAGCCTTTCGCATCGGCCGAGAACGACTTGCAGCGACCGTCCTCGGACAGCAACCCGGCCTTGGACATCAATAATGAATTGACTGGCACCAGAATCGCATTCGATCCGCCGGCCAAAGCCAGATTGCAAGTGCCTTCCTGCAAACTTCGCATCGCCTGAAAGACAGCGACCAACGAACTGCTGCTGGCCGTGTCGACCGAAACGCTGGGCCCTTCGAAACCGAACAGATAACTGATTCGACCGACGCCCGCGCTGTGCGAAAGCCCGGCTCCCTGAAAGCCTTTGATGACGTGATCGTCTTCCAGCGTCGGAAGGAATGCATAGTCCGAACCCATGATGCCCATGAACACGCCGACGCTTGGGTCGGCTAGTGGCGAGGTAGGAATCCCAGCGTCTTCGAGCGCCCGGTAACTATTTTCCAGCAACATCCGATGCTGCGGGTCAATCCAGCACGCTTCCTGATCGGAGATGTTAAAGAACGAGGCATCGAATTCTGCGATGTCATCCAGAAATCCACCTTGCCGCGTGTACATCTTCCCCGGCTGTCGATCCTTGCTGTAAAAACGATCGATGTCCCAGCGGTCCGGCGGAATGTCACAAACGGAATCGACGCCATCGAGCAAGTTCTGCCAGAACTCATGAACGTCGCGGGCTCCGGGAAAGCGACAGCTCATGCCGATGATGGCGATGTCTTCGCGAGCGACCGCCATCGTGGTCGAAGCAGCTTGTTCCGAACCGGCCGCCAGTTTTGCAGCTGCGCTCTCACTGTTCGATTCGACATCAGCGGTCACCAGTTCCAGCACGTGATCGCAAATCGCATCGATGGTCGGGTGATCGAACAGCATGGTCGGACCCACGTTGAACTGATCGCCCAGCATCTGCTGCAGTTCCGTACCGAACTCGACCGCCATCAATGAATCCAGTCCCATCTCGATCAGCGGTCGATCGGTTTCAGGAGCGTCGGGCGTCGAAAGAATTCCCTGCAACGATCCTTGGATCGTGCTGAGCAACAGTTCTCGCTGCGCGGCGCCCGACATGGTTCGCAGCTTGCTGACCAACGCCGACGTCGCACCGGAAGCTTTCTTTCGTTTGCCGACCAAATCCTGCAAGGTCGCGGGCACTTCACCGCCCGGACCGGTTCGCATTCTTCGCCAATCGACATCCATTACGGTCGCCTGCACGGTTTGGCTGGCGATCAGTTTTTCGAGTGCCGCATGAGCTTCATCGATCTCGAGCGGCGTGATGCCTTGCAGCGCCAGCCGCTTTTGAATCCGTTCGTCATCCGCCATGCCTGCTTTCCACGGTCCCCAGTTGATCGACACCGACGGAAGTCCGGCCGATCGGCGTTGAAAACTGAGTCCATCAAGAAACGCGTTGCCCAACGCATAGTTGCTTTGACCCGGGGAACCGAGCACGGACGCCGCAGACGAATAGAGCACGAACAGGTCCAGTTGCATCGTCGCCGTCAATTCATGCAACAGCCGAGCAGCCGCAATCTTCGGCTGCAGCACTTTTTCAAAACGTTCGGCCGTTTGCGACTCGATCAGTCCATCGTCCAACACACCCGCTGCGTGAACGACGCCCGTCAGAGGCTTCAAGTCGTTACCAAATCGAGCCAGCAGTTTCTCCACATCCGCGCGGTTGCTCATGTCGGCCGAATGCACGACGACTTGGCAGCCCTTGTCCTCAATCGATCGGATAAACGCTGTCGCGGATTCATCCGGATCCCGCCGCGAAACCAAAACCACTTCGGTTGCACCTTTTTCTGCCAACCACGAAGCGACCTCGCGACCCAACATGCCAAGTCCACCCGTGATCAGGTAGCTCTTTTCCGAGTTGGCTTGAAACGCAGTTTTCGAAAGGCGCGTCTGCTGCATGCGTGGCGAAAACAATTGACCGTCGCGAGCGGTGAACTGGTTGTCGGCCGTTTCCGTCTGAGCCACTTCCAATAACAGATCGATGGTTGAGGCCGTTTCGCTTTCGTTCGAATCCACGTCCAGCATGCGACATCGCAGCTCGGGCTGTTCGGCACCAATGACTCGGCCCAGCCCCCAGAACTGCGTCTGTTGAGGACGCACGGCCGGGCAGTCGGCGTCCGATGCTCCAACGGCGATTCCATTTTGTGTCACCAACAACAGGCCACACGGTAGGCGGCGGAACTGGTTGGCGATCATCGCTTGAGTGAACGCGACGACGCTGCGAGCTTCCGCATCGAAAACGGTTTTTGAAAGATCTGGTTCGTCCTGTGACAACAACCAGATCACTCCATCGAATGGTGGCGCGACCGGCTGAGCATTCGCGTCTGTTTCCTCAGATTGTGCATCTGCGGTTGGGCCCGCAAGTGCTTCCAGTCGAGCCGTCCAATCATCGACATCAATCAATTGACTCGATTGCTCAGTGACCTGATGGTTGGCATCGAGCAACTTCTGTTTGATTTCGGCGGAAAGCTCCCGTTGGTCAGAGCCGCGGACCAGTAACCATCGCTTCGGCTCAAGCGTGTCGGGCGAGAACGGATTCGGCTTCCACTCAAGATGATAAACCAGTCGTTCAGCACCGGTGCCGCTCATCTGCCGCAACGCCGCGAGGCTGACTCGGTTGACTTTCAGTTCGTTAATTTCCAGCAGCAGTTTGCCGGTTTTCGAGAACAATTTCAGGTCGGCCGTTCGTTGACTTCCTTCGTTGCTGGTCCATTTGGCGTGACAGATGGCTTCGGTTTCGATCGGGCCAAATGATTTAAGACTGCTGATGCCAACAGGCAGGAACAGATCTGTTTCTCCGGTTCTCAACAGTCCGACCGCCAGACTGTGAAACGCGGCGTCCAGCAAAGTCGGTGGCACGTTGTAGCCTCGTACATCGCCGGCGACTTGTAGATCAGCAACGACCTCCGTTGCTGAGTATCGCAACGACTGAATGCAGCGAAATGCGGGTCCGTAGTTGAGCCCCATGCCTTGCATCGTTTCGTAGAACTCGTCAATCGACGCGTTTTGCAGGTCAGGTTGAGTCAATGATTCAGGATCAATGTCGGCAACCGGTGGCGATGCACCTTTTAAAAGCTCGCAGGAGAAATGCCGCGACCAATTCTGACTGTCCGCTGCTTGGGCAAAAACCTCCATCGTTTGGGTTTCGCCGTTTTCGGACTTGCGATTTCGAATGACGGTTTGAATCGCGGTTCTTCCGCTGGGACGCACAGGTTGCTCAAACGTTGCGTTGGCGATGGAGCCTCCTGATGCGGCTTCGATCGCCATTTCGATCAATGCGGATCCGGGCAGCACGACCGAGCCCATGACTTCATGGTCGGGCATCCACGCGGGACTGTCGACGTCGATAAAACTTTCGCTGCGAGTCTCCTCGCCGGCACCTGCCAGAGAGATTTGGGTTCCCAGCAGTGGATGAGCCGTATGGAAATCGGCATGAGCGGCCCGTGGTTTGTCGGGTCCCCAGAAACGCCGACGCTGAAACGGATAGGTTGGCAGATCGACCTGAGCGAACTTCTTGTCCCGGTGCATTGCTCGAAAATTGGGTGTCGCACCCGAAGCGTACATTCGCGCCATCGCGTCCAGTAACGCAGCGTCATCAGAAGTATCTTTTTGCAAGCAGCCAATCAATGCGTCGGGCGATTGAGCCCACTTCGACGCGGCCATGCGAGTCAAAACCGACTGCGGTCCCAGTTCCAGCAGCAGGTCGCAGTTCATTTCGTCCAGCGCCTCAATCGCTGGGGCAAACGCAACCGCTTGGCGAATGTGATTGGCCCAGTATTTCCCGTCGAGTTTTGCGTCGGCGGCGAGGACTTTGCCGGAGATATTGCAAATGAGTGGCATGGTGGCCGGCTTGAAATTGACGGAACCTGCGATCGCTGCGAATGGCTCCAACACATCATCCATCAAATGCGAATGGAACGCGTGCGAGGTTGTCAAGACTTTGGTTCGCACGCTGCGCTGTTCAAAAGCGGCTTCAACCTGGCGAATCGAATCTTGCTCGCCACTGACAACAACATGCGTTCCGTTGAGCGCCGCGATGGAGACACCGGGCACGTTCTCGACGGCCGAAGTGACGGCTGCCGGCGGCGCGAATACGGCCAGCATCAAACCTCCACTTGGAAGTTCGCCAATCAGACGCCCGCGTTCGGCGATCAAACGCAGGCCGTCCTCCCACGACATGATTCCAGCCACGCAAGCTGCCGCGTATTGTCCGACGCTGTGACCCAGCACCATCGCGGGTTGCAGGTTCCAGCTTTGCAGCAGTTTCGCCAAACCCATTTGTAACGCAAAGATTGCGGGCTGAGTCCATTGCGTTTGGTCGATGGAGGGTGGGTCGGACGCGTCGTGAAACATCACGTCGATCAGGGACCGTTCGCGAAGCTCGGACAGTTGTTGATCACAGAAATCGATGGCTTCACGAAAAGTGGGTTGGCTTTCATAAAGTTGCTTGCCCATCGAGACAAACTGAGCACCTTGGCCAGTGAATTGCCACGCAACTCGGGGAGCCCGCCGATGATGGTTGGTGTAAACGCCGTCGGTTTTGCTGCCTCGAACAAGCGATTTCAAACTGCGAATCGCATCCTCGCGATCGTGGGCAACAATTGCCGCTCGGTGGTCGAAATGACTTCGTGAGACGTTCGATTGATGGGCAAAATGGAGCGGATCGACATCGGGGTTCGCCAGAGCTTTCGCGTAGTGGGTGGCCAGATCAATGACCGCGGATTCGTTCTTTCCAGAAAGCGTGATCAAGAAAGCGTTCCCGTTGCTGTTGTTGCTTGGAGTCGTCTCGTTGACCAGGAGATCACGACTTGGTTTCTCATTCGCGTCATCATCGCGCACGGCGCTATCCGGTGCCTCAACAATCACGTGCGCGTTGGTACCGCTCATTCCAAACGCACTGACACCCGCAATCCGACGCTGAGGATCGGGCCAGTTGGTTTCCTTGGTCAGCACTTTGACAGGTGTTTTGTCCCAAGCGATGTGCGGATTGGGGGTTTCGAAATTCATCTGG
Organism: uncultured Pirellulaceae bacterium; assembly: GCA_964468915.1. Lineage (GTDB taxonomy): Bacteria > Planctomycetota > Planctomycetia > Pirellulales > Pirellulaceae > Mariniblastus. The sequence goes on along the minus strand of CAYXWX010000069.1, from coordinate 13,401 downwards.
CCGGGGATCGAGCCATTTTGCAACGACAACAGAACTTTGATCAGTCCCGCCATTCCTGCAGCGGCCTCCAAGTGACCAATGTTCGTTTTCACCGATCCGATCAGCAGCGGATGGCTGGCGTCGCGATGTTCGCAATAGGCGGCTGAGGCAGCGTTGACCTCGATCGGGTCACCAAGCGACGTGCCGGTTCCGTGAGCCTCCAGATAGTCAACGGAATTAGGTTCTAATCCTGCCTGATGAATCGCCTTGCGAATCACGTCCTCCTGAGCCTTTGGATTGGGAACCGTCAGACCACTCCCGGCTCCGTTATGCCCGATGGCCGAGCCACGAATGATGCCCAGAATCTTGTCACCATCTCGCTGAGCATCCGACAATCGGCGCAAGGTCACGACGCCGCAGCCTTCGCCTCGCAGATAGCCATCGGCCGCCGCGTCGAACGCTCGCGAGTGACCGCTGGGCGAAAGCGCTTTCAGTTTGCAGGTGAGGATGTTGGTGGTTGGCGAACAGATCGCGTTGACGCCACCCACGAGGGCTCGATCACAGTCCCGCCGACCGAGGCTTTGAATCGCAAGGTGCAACGCGACCAGTGAGGAACTGCAGGCCGTATCCACCGCCAGGCTAGGGCCTCGCAGGCCCAGATACCATGCAAGTCGACCGCACAAGAAACTTCCCGCCGCGCCCGTCGCGATGTATGGGTTCAGGTTCAGGAACGAATCACTGGCCTCGTTCTGATAGTCGTTGTGCATCCAGCCAACAAAGACGCCGGTGTGATCGGCGATCTCTTCTGGTATCCAACCAGCGCGTTCGATGGCTTCCCAGCCGACCTCCATCAGCAATCGCTGCTGCGGGTCGACCCACGTTGCTTCGCGTGGTGAGATTCCGAAAAATTCCGGATCCATGGAAGCAACGTCATCCAGAAACACGCCGCGCCGAGCGTACATTTTTCCGGGCACGTCGGGGTCTTCGTCGTAAAATGCATCCATGTCCCAACGGTCTTCGGGAATGTCGCCGACCAGATCTTCCTGCTTGATCAACGACTGCCAGAATTTTTCGGGCGTATCGGCGGAGTTCGGAAAACGACATGCCATCGATACCACGGCTACGGGCGGATGGTTGGCGTTTTCGCTTGCTTCGGCCAACTGCTGTTTCAGTTCGCGAATTTTCAGCAGCGCTTGTTTGTTGGGCGAAAGCGAAGGAGTTGGATCGTTCATCTCAATCAAGTTCCTTCATTAATGCTGCCAGAGCTTCATCTTCAGACATGTTGTCAATCTCGGCGTGGATGTCTTGAGTCGCACCAACACCAGTGGACGCTGGAGTCGGTTGCGCAGGTTTCGGTTCGGGAATCGGCGAAGCGGGTTTTGATTTGGCCTCGGGCGCTGCGTCGGTCTCGTCCAAGATCGACACGATGTAGTCTGCCAGATCACCCAGTCGCGGATAGTCAAACAATAAGGTGGGTGGCAGTTCGTGTTGCGTGCCGACTTCAACCTGAAGTTGAGTGCCCAGCGAGACCATGGCCAGCGAATCCATGCCGACCTCTACAAATGAGTTATCTGGAGTCGGGTCGGTGTCGGCGTCGCACAGTTCGATGACTTCGCGGCGAATAAAATCGTTTGCAATTCGCACTTTTTCGGATGCGTGAGCCGTCGCTAATTTTTTCTTCAGTGACGCCGGTTTCAGGTTGGTGGCAAAATCCGATTCATTGTTGTCGGTGACGATGGACTTGATTCGCTCAGCCGCCAATTCGCGAAGCCGAGTCTTGAGAACTTTGCCGGAAGGATTTCGCGGAAGCTCCTTGATGGAAATCATCTGGCGAGGAACTTTGTAGCTGCCCAGTTTCGTTTTGGCGTATTGGTCGACTTCGTCCAATGCCGGACCTTCTTCTGTTCCATCGGCCAACACCACGAAGCCGATGACCTGCTCGCCAAAAACCGGATCGGGTGCCGCGACGACTGCGGCCTCGGCAACGTGCCGGTGGTCCAACAGGACGCGTTCGACCTCGGCCGGAAACACCTTCAGACCGCCCACGGTGATCATGTCTTTGACTCGATCAACGATATACAGGTAACCGTCTTCGTCCATGCGACCGATGTCGCCCGAGTGAAACCAGCCATCGCGAATTGCGGCGGCGGTGTCTTCGGGTCGATTCCAGTATCCAAGCATGACGTTTGGACCTCGTATTGCGATCTCCCCCAATTCTCCCGGCGGGCAGACCGATCCGGTTTCCGTATCGACGACGCGAACCTCGACGGAATCAATCGCCATCCCGATCGAGCCCGCCACGAACTTGTCGCGATGATTGTAAGTCGCGAACGGCGAGGTTTCGGTCAATCCGTAGCCTTCATGAACGGGCAAGCCAAATTTCTCCTGCCATGCACGACCGGTTTGAACCGGCAGTGTTGCCGCGGCAGAAAAGCAATAACTAACGCTGGCCAGATCCTCAACGGTGCAGCTGCCGAGCATCAATCCGAACATCATTGGAACGCAGTACAACTGAGTGACGTGGTGGCGTTTGATCAGGTCGATGGCTTCGCTCAGATCAAATCGCTGTTGCAACACGATTGTGCCACCGACATTGAGCACGCTGTTCAGCAATGCGTTCTGACCAAAACAATGAAACAGCGGCACGGCCAGCAGGACGCGATCGTGGCAGCGCATGTTGCACAGATGGTTGAAGGCGTGGACGTTCGAGCGAACGTTGGCGTGCGAAAGTGTGGCTCCTTTGGGAAACCCTGTCGTGCCGGACGTGTAAAGAATCAGAGCCGGGTCATCTGGCGCGGCATCGTGCCAACTGGCTGTCGCTGCTGGACTTTCTAGAGGGTATTTCAAAACCAGATTTTCATAACCCGACGCGTCAGCGAGGGAAGTGTTTCCCGAAGATAAATCCCTCGCTGACGCTTCGGGTCGTGGTTTTGAAATGCCCTCTAATGACAAATGATCATCGACGGGCTCACCCAAATCTTCGACGGCAATTCGAATCGTGGTGGAAGCGGGCAGCTCATCGGCAACCGCATTCATTGCTGCAGGGTTCGCGATAAAAGCAACTGCCCCGCAATCCGCTGCAACAAAGTTGACCTCGCTTGCCGCCAGACGCGTGCTGACCGATGCCACGATCGCGCCGATTCGCAACGCGGCGTAGTACCAGACGGCAAAGCTGGGCGTGTTGGGCAGCATCAATGCGACGCGATCACCGGGTTGAACGCCCTGATCGGACAGGACTTTCGCGGCAGCAGCTGACTTTTCATTCAGCCACCGATAGGTCAGTCGATGATCGGCGAACGCGATCGCGATCGATTCAGGAAACAGTTTTGCGGGGACGGCCAGGCATTGGCAGATGTTCATGACTGGCTCCCGCAGAAAGCTTCGAAGGATGCCGTGATGCTGGAAACCGATCGGACCAACTTTCCTTTTTTTGCGATATCGTTGGCCAGAAGTTCAATGTCCTGCTCGAGCCATCGATCAGAATCATCGAACAACCACGGACGTTCGGCAGACGGTTCGACGGCCAGAACTTGACAAACGGCATTGTAAAAATCCGTTGCTTCAGGCCCCAGAAGTTCACGACCATCAAAATGCCCGCATGCAGATTTACATCGAAGGTCAACGGCCTGAATCGCAAACAGCGATGCGATGGCCAAGTACTGCTGGAATGTGCTGGCCGATTTCCACGCCATGTTGGCCGCACCCCAACTGAGCCCATTGATGTTCTGGTTGAACTGTTCAGCATGCGTCGGAAAATGTTCAACGATCGGGTTGGCCATCCATGTGAGCATCGGCATGATTGAGTTCGCGCAAATCTGCAAACCTTTCAGGCCCATGTTGAACGGCGTGTCAGGATTGCCGACCAGCGAAGGACTGAGCCCGCGATTAAACTCCGGCGCGACCAAGCTGGCAATTTGAACGTCCAGATGCTTGGCCATCAGTCCGATGTAGCGGCGCAAGTCGTCCATCGCGATCCCGATATATTGGCCGAGGAAATTTCCGCTCTGATGGAACTTGCGATCCTCGGTATCGATCAGCGGGTTATCGGAAACGCTGTTCATTTCGATTTCAACCACCCGTTCGATGCGAGCGAGACCTTCGACGATCGATCCTGAGTATTGGGGAAAGCACCGCAGTGAGTAGCGATCTTGTACATCGCCGCTGGGGTCGTTCTCGTTGTCGCAATACAAAAGCTGACGCATCGTCTGAGCACTCCAACCTTGTCCGGGGTGCGGTTTGGCGTCGTGAACGAATGCCGCAAAAGGAGCCGGGTTGACTTTCATCGCGGTCAAAAGCAGAGATTCGATGGCGAAGTACAACGACAGTGAGTGTCGGGTCGCAATCGATGCGTTGGCGGCGATCGCACAAGAGAACGAGGTTCCGTTGACCAGTGCCAGTCCTTCTTTGGCTCGCAGCGAAAGCGGTTTCAGCTTCAGACGCTGCAGGGTTTGCTTTGAATCGAGTAGGTCTCCATCGAGTCGAATCTGAACGCGATCGGACGTTCCGGTAATGGCTCGTGCGATCGTGGAAAGCGGCACCAGATCACCGCTGGCGCCGATTGATCCCAATTCCCGAACGACAGGCACGGCCTGACGTTGCACAAAGCGCAGCAAACGTTCGACCAGTTCCAATCGAACACCCGACTTTCCCTGCAACAACACGTTTGATCGCAGCAACATCGCGCCGAGCGTGTGGCAGGGATCGATCTCGGGACCTGCTGAGGCGGCCAAAAAGGTCAGCAGGTTGGCTTGCAGGTTGGCAACGCTTTGGCAGTCGATTCGTTGGTTCGACATGCCGCCAAAGCCAGTAGTGATCCCGTAGATTGCCTCGTCGTCAATCAGTGCATCGTTTACCACATCGACAGAGGCTGCCATCTTTCTATCCAAAGCTTCGTCATGAAGCAGGGTTACGGCAGCAGTTCCGCTGGTGATCTCGCTAAACTTGTTCAGTGAAAGCGGGTTGCCATCGATTTGAATGGTGGACGTAATTTCATTTGCTGTCGTCTCGCGTTTGAACATCCAGATCGTCGTCGGTAAAAAGTCACGCTAGGTATCAAGGTCGCCTAAGCTGTATCGTTTCGCATGTCGTATGATAGTTGAAGTTGTGCGGAGCTATCCACCTGCATGAACCCTGAAAAACCACTTCAGAAAGATAATGCAAGAATGTCGCACCTGAGAACAGATTTCGGTTTGCCGAGCCGAGCCGATGCGATGCGACAGTTCATGCTCGTTTTTTGTTGTTGTGTGTTGTTAGTTGGTTGCCAACCGCCAGAAGAAGAAATCAGCTTGATTGTGGGTTCTCGCAAGCCGATTGCGGTGAACGTCTTTGAGCCGACATTGGTTAACGGCGTCTCGGTGTCCTTTAATTACTTTGGTTATCTGGTTGCCAATCGCCGACAATCACTAGGTTTTTCCGTGCCGGGTAAGTTGACCGTCATCGCCGAGCAACAGCAGCGGTTGCGTGCGGGGAGCGTCATTGCCGAGATTGAACATGAAGACCTCAAGGCACAACGAGAATCAATCAGTTCTGAAATCGCCTCGACGACACAGGTCAGAGAAAAAGCTCGGCTTGAGCGGCAGTTGAACGAGCTTGAAAACAGAATTCAGCAAAGTGTATTGCTTGCACCGTTCGACTGTGTTGTCGAGAGCGTGAGTGCGTCTGTGAACAGTATTGTCCGCCCTGCTGCTCCGTTAGCGGTCGTCGTTGAAACGACTACGCCGAAGATCGAAATGAGTTTTCCGCGCGACATTGCACGTCTGTTGGTCGCAGACGAAGAGTACGATTTCCTGTTGGGTGATACAAACATTCGCGGACGATTGTTACAGATGTCATTCACTGAGAATCCTCCCGGAAGTGTGGCGGCTTCGTTCGGCATCACCTCCGATCTATCAGAGGTTAATTTTCTGCTGGGGCAGTCGGTGGAGGCCGCATTTTTAATTGAGACAGATGACTCAGGGTTTTGGGTGCCGCTTAGTTCGCTGCAACAGGATGGTAGCGGCCTGTGGTCGGTATTCGCCGTCGAAAACAAATCCTCTGGCGAAAACACCGTGGTAAAGTCCGTTGTGGAAATCTTAAGGCTGGAGGATAAGCGAGCGTTCGTGAAAGGAGAGCTCTCCGGTCGACAAGTTGTTCTCGATGGTCTTCATCGGATCGTACGGGGACAGCAGGTCATTCCAAATGTAGTTGGCACTGATGCTTTGCCAGTGAGTGGATCGGAATGATTACCCGTTACCTGAATGGAAATCCGCATGTGATATGGCTTGTGGTGTTCACGATCCTGATTGCGGGTGTATCGAGTTTTCATGTGATGCCTCGACTGGAGGACCCTGTTCTCAAGCAGCGAGTCGGAGTGATTTCAGTTCAGTATCCGGGTGCAGACTCCCTTGAAATCGAATCCACAGTGACTCGCCCGATTGAAGAATGGTTGAACGAGTTCTCGCAGATTGGCAAGGTCCGTTCAAACACTCGTGCGAACGTTGCCAACGTGGTGATCGAGCTTGCCGATTCCGTCGTGCAGCCCGATCTGGTTTGGACGGCCATCGAGCGAAAAATCCAGTCCAAGGCCAACGAGCTGCCAGCGGCGGCGAAAAAGCCCCAGCTGAAAGTTTTTCCGTTGAAAGCATACGCGGCCATCGTTGCGATCGAGGGTGGTGATCCCTCGGGTCAAACGCTGGCGTCGCGGTATCGGATCGCCAAGGCGCTACGGATTCGATTGTTGAAGATTGCGGGCACAGATTCCGTTGACCTGTTTGGGAACCCAAACGAGGAAATTCTGGTTCGGGTCAAACCAGATGTGTTGCACAGCACCCGACTGTCGGCACCCGCGATTGCTCAACAGATCGCTGCCAGCGACGTTGCTCCCGGCGGTGTTTTGGAAGGTGACGGCCAGAGTCTTCCGATCGAAGTTGCCGAGGCGGATGATTTGATTGACCGCCTGGAGAAAGTATCGATTCGCGTTTCCGGCGCCTCGGGAGGAATTGCGTTGCGAGACGTTGCCAGCCTGTCGGTAGAAGCAGAATCACCACCAACGGAAATGGCGATCATCAATGGTCAGAAAACGATCGTACTTGGCGCCATGGTCGACAACGACAAACGTGTGGATCAATGGACGGAAGGCCTTGAAGGCGAGATCGCGCGTTTGCGGAACGAGTATCCCGGCTATTCGGCCAAGCCGATCTTCCTCCAACGTGATCAGATCGGCCAGCGAATGGATCAGCTGTTCCAGAATTTGTTGCTTGGAATCGCTGCCGTTGTGGTCGTGGTGTTTTTCTTCATGGGATGGCGGAGCATGTTGGTGGTCGCCGTCTCGTTGCCGCTGTCGGCGTGTCTGGTTGTTTGCGGCTTGCGATTTCTTTCGATTCCAATCCACCAGATGTCGGTCACCGGGCTGATTGTTTCGCTGGGGTTGTTGATTGACAACGCGATCGTGATGGTCGAGGAGATTCGGCATCGACTGGGGCAAGGCAAGTCGCAAACGCAGGCTGTCAGCGATGCGGTCAGGCATCTTAGGCTGCCCTTGTTGGGTTCAACGTTGACCACGATTTTCACCTTTCTTCCGATCGCCATCATGGTCGGCCCGGCTGGCGAATTCGTGGGATCGATGGCGGTCAGCGTGATCCTCGCGATCAGCGCTTCGTTGTTGCTCTCTTTCACAATCGTTCCAGCGATGTTGACGCTGTTGGGAAGTTCCGCGGACCAAACGGTCCTCGTTTCCTCGGGTGCTCGTGCGGGTTGGATGCGAAACGCGTTTCACAAAACATTGACGTGGGTTTTCAAAGTACCCACCGTTGGCGTGATCCTTGGAGCCGCCCTGCCCTGTGTCGGATTTGTGGTGGCAGGTCAATTGCCAAAGCAGTTTTTCCCCGCGACCGATCGGAACCAGATCCAGATCGAGCTCGAACTGCCTGCCTCGGCAAATTTGAATGCGGTTGAGAAGACCGTCAAAAAAGTGTCAGCGATCGCCGGGCAGAGTGCTTTGGTGGAGGCTCAGCATTGGTTTCTGGGTCGAAGTGCGCCGACGTTTTATTACAACGTTGTGCCGAGGCGACCGTCGAGCCCGAATTACGCTCAAGCGTTTGTTGACGTGGCAGCCAATACTTCCGTCGATACGTTTGTGGATCAGCTGCAAAGTGAAATCGATGCAGAAATTTTCGACGCGCGGGTTCTGGTGCGGAAGTTGCAACAAGGGCCACCCTTCGAAGCGCCGATTGAGGTTCGAATTGTAGGGCACGATTTGAAATTGCTCGAGCAGTTGGGCGCTGATGTCCGCGTGATTCTGGCGACGGTTCCGCAAGTGACTCATGCACGCGACGATCTGGCTGACAAACCGCAGCGGATCAGTTTGGAAATCGATTCGGAACTGGCAAACCGAAACGGACTTTCAAAAAATGAAATCTCTCGTTTTCTTTACTCGTCGCTGCAGGGTTCGGACGCGGGCGAGTTCAACTTTCGTGGAGATCTTATTCCGGTGCGCGTTGTTACCGACTTTCCCGATCAACAAAAACTGAAAACCTTGTCCGCCATGCAGATGAACGTGCGTTCCCACAACAATGGCAGCCAGCGGTCGCAATCAACGCAGGGAGCACCTGTCACACCGGCAAAGCAAGCGCCACGAGCGGCCGTTTCGATTGGCTCGTTGGGCCAGTTTAAACTCAGCAGCGATTCAGGCGCAATCATTCGTCTTGATGGCGAACGTGTCAACGAAGTCAAAGCGTACCTTCGTAGCGGCGTATTGCCCTCTGAAGCGTTGAGCCGATTCAAACAGAAACTTGGCGGCTCCGATTTTCGATTGCCTGAAGGTTATCGAATCGAACTTGGTGGGGAAGCGGAAAAGAGACGTGAGGCGGTGTCAACGCTGGTCGCCAATGTTTCCGTCATTGTCGTCTTGATGATTCTGACGCTGGTGGTGGTGCTGGGATCGTTCGGGAATGCGGCGATTATCTTTGCTGTCGGTGGCCTGACGATCGGTCTCGCGCCGCTGGCGTTATTTGTGTTCGGGTTGCCATTGGGCTTCATGGCGATCGTGGGCACAATGGGTTTGATTGGCGTGGCGATCAATGATTCGATTGTCATGCTGGCTGCCATTGGAGAGCAGTTCCAACCGGAAGCGGACGAGGCGAGTGCCGAGGATGGCCAACGACCCTTGCCAGTTCGGATGGCGGACATCGTGGTTGGCAACGCGCGGCACATTCTTGCGACGACGTGCACGACGATGATCGGCTTCCTGCCGCTGGTGGTTGCCGGCGGAAAGTTCTGGCCTCCGCTGGCAATTGTGATCGCGTTCGGGATCGCGTTTGCAACGCTGCTGGCCTTTTATTTCACGCCTTCGCTATACCTGCTGGTCAAGGGAGTTCGCAGGCCGGTAACAAGGTCTCGATAACACGCCGTAACTTTGCGAAACCAACCAGTTTCAACGGTCTTCAATATGCTTTCCTAACAGGTGGATTGAGACCGATGTTCCGGCGCGACCGGTTTCGCGTGTTACGGCCTACCTCAACAATATGAAGTGTTTGGATGTTTAGAAGATCGAAGTGAAAGTTGTGTCAAACTGGCTGTTGACGGTTCAGCGGTGGGCTCTGTTCGATAATTGCAAATACAAGCACGAAGCGCGAGCGAGTGAATCAACTTACGCGGGAAAATACACTCGCTCGCGCTTCGTGCTTGTACTGTTACCCAAAGCCTCAACAGTTATTGCAGCACCACCTTCGAACGTTTTTACTGAAAGCGACCATTGAACCTGCTCATTTTTCCCAATCAGCTGTTTGAGAAGCATCCGGGGCTGAAGCGGTTGCCCTCAAAAGTGATTTTGATCGAAGATAGTCTGTTCTTTGGCGACCACCACTATCCGGCAACGTTCCACAAGCAGAAGTTATGGCTCCATCGTGCCACCATGAAGCGGTACGAGGCGTGGTTGCAGGACCGAGGATTCAATACCGAGTACATCGATTACGATCCAGACGAAGATGCGTTGCACAAACAGTTGAAGAAGGTTGTCAAATCGATCAAGTCGAGTCCGAAGAAATTGCTTGTTGCGGATCCGACGGATTTCATTCTTGAAAAGCGTCTGAATCGTATCGGTGGGAAATTGAAAGTCGATATTGAGTTTCTGTCCAACCCCGGATTTCTGAACACGCCCGAGCAGAATACGGAATATCGATCCGGGAAGAAACGCTGGTTTCAGGCTGATTTTTACAAGTCGCAGCGGAAGCGGCTGGATGTCTTGATGGACGGCGATGAACCGGTCGGCGGCAAATGGAGTTTTGACGACGAGAATCGGAAAAAGGTTCCAAAGAAGTTGCTTGATGAAGTTCCGACGGTCATGAAATTGAAGCACGATAAAATCGATCAGCAGGCGGTTGATTACGTGACCGATCGTTTTCCTGACAACCCGGGAGAGCTTGATCAATTGTTTTATCCGACCTCATGTGCGGACGCGAAAAAATGGCTGAAACATTTTCTCAAATATCGTTTTGAACAATTTGGCATTTACGAAGACGCGATCGTTCAGGGCGAATCATGGCTCTGGCACAGCGTGCTGACGCCGGCTTTGAATGTTGGCTTGCTGACGCCGGACGAGATCGTCAAAGCCGCGCTGGCTCATGCGGAGAAGCACGACACGCCGCTGAACTCAGTCGAAGGTTTTATTCGTCAGATCATCGGTTGGCGGGAGTTCATCCGAGCGACATATCAAGACATTGGCGTCTCGATGCGGACGACCAATCATTGGAATCACACCCGGTCGATTCCTGAAAGCTTCTACGATGGCTCGACAGGAATTGAACCGATCGACGATACGATCAAACGCATTCTGAAGACGGGATATTGCCATCACATCGAGCGATTGATGGTGTTGGGCGGGTTCATGTTTCTGTGCGAATTTGATCCGGACGAAATCTATCGCTGGTTCATGGAGATGTTCATCGACAGTTACGACTGGGTGATGGTGCCTAATGCGTATGCGATGAGCCAGCATGCGGATGGAGGGCAGATCACGACCAAGCCTTATTTCAGCGGCAGCAGCTACGTCCGCAAAATGAGTCACTACTCAAAAGGTGATTGGTGCGACGTTTGGGATGGGCTCTACTGGCGTTGGATCTGGAACCACTCGGATGAGCTGGCCAAAAACCCGCGTTGGGCCATGATGTGTGCGATGGCCAAAAAAATGGACCCGAAAAAAAGAGCCACTCATCTGAAAAACGCTGAAGCGTGGCTGAATCGGTTGTAGGTTCGACGGGCTACCCAACGGGTTTGTGGATTTTGGAACGTGGGACGTCCGTGCAATTCAACCTGAACGCTGTCACGCATTTCCCCCTCCGCTTATCAACTTCTGCTCGTGCGGGTCTAATCAGAGAACGTCGAATCATTCTCTGGAGCCGTTGCGTTGGACGACACAATCTTTTACTACCTGGCGTTAGTTCCCTTGCTGGGAATGTTCGCGCAGATGTTGGCGTGGTGGATTCGAGTCCCCTCGATTTTGCTGTTGCTTGGGTTCGGCGTGTTGCTGGGCTTCTGGATGAACCCCGATGAGATTCTGACCGAGTTAAGCAAAGACGACGCTTCAAAAATGCTGGGACCCAAGCTGGTGTTTCCACTTGTGTCGCTGGCCGTTGCGGTGATTTTGTTTGAGGGCGGCCTGTCGCTGCGATTTAACGAACTGCGTGCGGCAGCAGGCGGGGCGGTTGTGCGGCTGTGTACGATTGGCGTTCTTGTCTCATGGGTTTTGGGCAGCTTCTTCGCCTGGGGTGTTCTTGGCCTGCATTGGCATCTGGCAGTCCTGCTGGGTGCGATTCTGGTTGTCACCGGCCCGACGGTGGTGACTCCACTGCTGCGTCACATTCGGCCTGAACGAAAGATCGGCGCGGTGGTGAAGTGGGAGGGAATCATCATCGACCCTGTCGGAGCGATTCTTGCTGTACTGGTTTTCGAGCAATTGTTCCATACTCATCATCCCGGCGACGGTCACGCGGCAATGCATTCGCCTCTGATCGGGATGCTTAAAACGGCGGTCATCGGAATCGGTTTTGGCTGCGCGACAGCGTGGTTGTTAACGGTTGTTGTGAAACGTTATTGGCTTCCCGACTATTTGCACGGGCTGGCTTTTCTGGCCAGTGCATTAAGCGTGTTCGCGTTGTCGAACTGGTTGATGCACGAATCGGGGTTGGTAACGGTGACTGTGATGGGGATTTATCTGGCCAACCAGAAGAGTATCTCGATCGAGCACGTTGTTGAATTCAAAGAGAATCTTGGCGTGTTCCTGATCTCCAGTCTATTCATTGTTCTTGGCTCTCGCCTGGATCTGGCAGTGCTGGGAGAGGTTGGTTGGCGAGGCGTGTTGTTTGTCGTGCTGATGATTTTGATCGTCAGGCCGCTCTCGGTCCTGGCGGCGATGTGGAAATCTAAAATGGCACCCAACGAGAAACTGTTCCTCGCGTTTCTGGCCCCGCGCGGGATTGTGGCGGCAGCGGTCGTGAGTGTGTTTTCGCTGCGAATCCTGGCCACTGGCGACAACGATCCCGAGTTTATTCACGACGCCGAAATACTCGTACCGGCCACGTTCATGTTGATCGTTGGAACGGTGGCGGTCTATGGATTGAGTGCTGCTCCATTGGCCAGACGACTGGGACTGGCCGATGCGAACCCGCAAGGAATTTTGTTTGGTGGAGCGTCGCCGTGGATTCGAGATCTGGCAAAGATATTAAAAGAGGCTGGTTACTCGGTGGTGTTGCTCGACACGAACTATCACAACGTGTCGGCCGCCAAAATGGCTGGATTGACGGCTTATTGCAAAAGCGTGTTGTCAGATTTCGCTCGGGAGGAAGTTGATCTGGCGGGAATCGGAAAGTTTCTGGCTCTTACGAAAAACGATGCCGTCAATGCGATGGCAGCGGCCGAGTTTTCACATGTGTTTGGCAGTCAGAATGTGTACAGGCTGTTGGCGAAAGATGCCAAGAAAGGCGAACGTGCAAAGCTAGGGGATGTTTCCAAAGGGCGCGAGTTATTTGCCGAAGCGTGGAGTGAACAGCGGCTGCAGAAAGTTTACGAAAACGGTTATCGCCCGAAGCTGACGAACATCACGGATGAGTTCACGTTCGAGGATTTCCTGCATGAACATGGCGAAGACGTGATGGTGCTGATGGTGATCGATAAATCAAAAATCATCACGATCAACACGGCTGACCATGAGCTTCAACCAAAGAGCGGCCAGAGTTTTATTGCACTGGTCCAATCGACGAACAAAGAGTGATTCTTTACGAAAACGCGTTCGGCATCTGTGCTGTTTGACTCCCGAGGAGTCTGCGTGGGGTGTCAGGCTCGCGAAAGTGAGCAACGGTCATGATATCGGTCGCTCATTGGTAGCTTGAATTACGGGTAGTGCTTTGTTCCAACTGAAGATTAGGGTTGACCGACCGAATCATCATTCCG
>CAYXWX010000068.1:19170-24348 GCA_964468915.1 uncultured Pirellulaceae bacterium | reverse complement strand
TGGATTCGATAGCCTCCCATGGCGTGGACGGTCTGAGGCCGAAGGCCAACGTGAGCCATCACCGGGATACCTGCGACGACTAATGCGTTGATCACGTTTGCCTGGTCGGCTCCGCCTTCCAGTTTGACGGCCTGGCAGCGTGTCTCTTTCAAGATGCGACCTGCCGCCACCACGGTTTGGTGAACGCCTTGATGGTTGATTGGAAACGGGAGATCGACCACAACCAGGGCCCGCTCGGCTCCTCGTCCGACCATCTCGGCATGGTAGACCATTTCATCCAGAGTGACCGGCAACGTGTTTTCATGGCCCTGTACAACCATGGCCATGCTGTCGCCGACCAGCAGCATTTCGACACCCGATTGGTCCAACAGTCTGGCCAGCGTGTAATCGTAGGCGGTCAGCATCGTGATGCGTTGGCCGTCCGCTTTCATTTTCTGAATCGTGGGGACGGTCATCCGTTTGGATCGGATTTTCTTTGATGGCTTGGCTGACGAGTCGCTCATGGTCTGGTCGGTTGTGGTGTTGAAGATGGTGGTGTTTGGGTCGTCGAATTTTCGCCAAAGTTGCCGGAGGAATTTTCGGATGTGTCACCATCGAGTGCGCCGGTGGTTTCACGAGCGATCCATTCGATGCTGACGCCAGATCCGGGATCTTTGGCGATCAGCGTTGGTATCACATAGCGTACCGGCTTTCGCTGGCCGGGTAATTTGAATCGGTCGCCCTTCTGTAGAACAGGTCGAGTTTCGTTCATTTCGCCAAATTCGTAAATGCCTGCCGCCTGACAGGGAAACCAGTGCCCGTTGCCTTGATCATCCACCAGGTAAAATTCCGGGTAGGTGTGGCCCGGAATCCAGACTGCTCGGGCCGGAATCCCGCTTGCTCGACAGATCGCAATGAATAACGATGACAATTCTTCGCAGTCACCGTGCCCGGATTCAAGCGCTTCCAGGCAACTGTGGATTTGGGGGTCAAATTTGTACTCGATTTTTTCTCGAACGAATCGATAAATGGACTCGACCCACTCCCATGCTGAATCGTTGCCATGAGCTTCCTTCAATTGGTCGGCGATGCCTCGGATCGTTTTGTGACGGCTTTCGATGTACGGGCTGGGGCTGAGAAATCGCTTTAGCTTACTGGGCACCGGGGCCGCAATCTTCAATCGCTGGGGTTCCTGTGGCTTGATGATCGGGCGACGCAGGACTTCAAACGTCTGAAATGCCACGGCTTTCCGATCGCTGGACATTCGATTGACGTTGAACTGAAGCTGAGCCGCTTCTCTGGTCAGATCGCGTTGTTTGAACTTACCAACGCCATCGGATCGATTCTCGTCGAGCAGTTGGATTGCCTGTTCGGGCCATTCCATAGGAATTGGAACCGTTGCTGTGATCCCTCTCGCCTGGTCGTTGGCGGTAATTTCGAGACCGAAATCCCAGACGGTGCGGACGGGTGGACCGAAAGTGTTTGCGGAAGGTGGACGCTTCGATGGCGTTTCGTCATCGGCTGATGTTGTAGCGCACGTCGCGACCAAAAGGACGAATGCCAGTGATGAAATCAGCAGCGAAACCGAATGTCGATTTTTGTAGTCAGATCGCAAGTGGTTACTTTCCGTGTCTGGTGTCAATCGACTGGTTTCAGCTGGCGAACGAAATTGATGACGGGCCGCGAAGTGCCTTTGCAAGTGGCGAATTCCGCCACAAACTTCTGTCGCTTCTTTTTTTCAGGGACTCGAATCGAGTCGCCTTTCTGCAGGATAGGCAACGGTTCGGATAGTTGCCCGAATTCCCGTGGTCCGACCAGCACGGCCGGAAACCAGTGAGCTTTCTTGTTCTCATCGATCAGCATGAATTCGGCGTACTGTTTTCCGGTGACCCAGACAATTCTGGCGGGGATCTTGTTGGCTCGACACATGGCGACAAACAGTCCGGCAAGATCCTCTGCACAACCATGGCGCTCGCGGAAAACTTCAGACGTGTCTCGCGGTTCACTCGACCGAAGCTCAATCTCAGCACGCACCCAGTCGAAAATGGATTCAACTTCCTCCCATGGAGTCGGTTTGTCGGCAACCAACTGCTTGACCTGCTTTTTCAGCTTCGAATCTCGAAAGTTGATCTGGGGACTTGTCTGTGTATACGGTTTGCCTTCGCGGTGGCTGATTCGAGGTCGCAGGAACACGGTTGTGTCTGGAGGGGGATTGATCTGGCTTGTTTTCACCTGGAACGTCATCAACAGCCTGACCTCGGTTCCGGGACGCAGCCTCGGAACGGTCACGACTAATTGTTTGACTCCGCTATTGAGTTCACGATCGCGGATGCTACCCATGTCCGTAGGGATTGTCTCATCCACGACGGAAACGGTCTGCTCCGGCCATTCTGTCGGCACGGGCAGCGTAATCAGAACCTGCATCGCGGATTTTTTCACTGCGACTGCTTGAAATCCAACTTGATAGTTGGACGTCACCGGATCAGAAAAGGTGACGCCTTGAATTTCAGGTGGGTCATCGCTTTTTGATTCCGCAACGGATTCAGTTTCACTTTGCGATGTCGCTTCAGAGTCTGTCTGAGCCCATGTGTCGGTGACACTCAGTCCGCAAGACAGAACTGCGGTAGCAAAAAGAGTGAAGCCGCGCATGTTGAATCGTGAGAGCTTCATGGTGAAAGTATTTGCGGGAAGGAATGTCAGGTCTCCGTGGCAAGTAGTCCTTCAGAGCTGAATTGACGGGTGCCATGTTTACGCGGAGTGTAAGCATGCTCATGCTTCGCGTGAGCATGGCACCCATAAAAAGTATTCATTTCAGGTTGGATGGCCCACTAAGGAGACCTTTTAATTATCGACACGATCAACCCATTGAGCCATGGCAAAGTTGCGCGGAGTGCGTAGAAACCGACACAGATCGGCGAAAATTGCTCACGCGAAGGCGCGAAGACGCGAAGGAATCAGCCGAAGAGTTTCAGATTACTTCGCATTCGTATCGAGAAAATTGTCTTCGTGGTACCGATCAGTTTAACGATTCGGCCGGGTAGACCTTGATTTCAACGCGGCGGTTCTGAGCGTGATTCAGAGGGTCATTGCTGTCGGCAGGACGATCCCAGCCGAGCCCATCCACGTTGAATTGGTTTGGATCCAAGTCATATTTTTTTGCCAGCGCTTCCTTCACGGCAGCAGCTCGACTGCCCGACAGTTCCTTCACCAGCGAAACGGGTGCCTTGCCCCTCATTGAGCTGTCCGTGTGACCCTCGATGACGATTCGGGCTGTTCCAAACTGACCTGCCAGCTTGGCGATCTCCTCCAGCACGAAATCAACTTTCGGATCGTACTCAACTTCGACTTCCTTTTTGACTTTTTCACCTTTCTCTTCGGTCACGATCGTCTTGGTCACTTTCTTGTACAGATCGCTGCTGTTCGGGAAGAAGTGGATCACAACCGTGTTGGTCAGGATTTCCTCCGCACCACGAACCTGACTGGTGGTCGTCGGGATGAATGGCACTGAGTACTCGTCGGTTTGCGATGAGTATTTTTCTTCCTTGCCGAGTTTTTCGATGATCGAGAAATCGACCACCTGATCGAATTTCACTTTCGTATGAGTGATTTTGCGGATCTTTTTGTAGATGTAGTAGGCCTGATTCCAGACGCGTTCGAAGTTCGCGGGGTTGTTCTGGTTCAAGAAGAACTGATAGTTTTCGGCCCAGTTGGTGCTGTGAGCGTCAGCCAGCATGCCAAACGCTTCGTCGGCCGGAAGCCCGTAACCGTCGGCCATCAGCTGAGCCACATTCTTTTTGGCTTCGTCGGTGTTCAGGTCCTGCATCGCGTCGAAAATGCCTCGAACCAGACCTTCACAGATGTCTGGATTCTCTTTCGCGAAATCGGCTCTGGCAAACCAGACATCAGCGATCAGTTTGTTGGCCGTGCCCGTGCTGACGATCAGTTTGTTGCCTTTCTGGTCGGACAGGTTGTAAATGTCAGGAGCCCACGACACGACGGCGTCGATGCTTTTATCTGCGTCGAACGCCGCAGCAGCTTCAAACGCATCCTTGGTGTAAACAAAATCGACTTCGCCCGGCTGAACGCCTGCGTACACCAGCATATTCAGCACGAAGTACTGCGATGGCGAGTTCTCGGCCAGCACGATTTTCTTGCCTCGCAGATCACCAACGGAAGAAATTCCATTGCGGGCAACGATTCCGTCACCACCGTTCGACCAGTCAACCTGCTGGAAAATTCGCGGCATCACTCGGCTGTCGACCGGATCGCCGTTTCGCTTGACAAAACCTTCCATGAACAAAGGCATCATGTCCAGCGTGGCCCAGCCAATGTGGACTTCCCCGGCTGCGTAGGCGTCACGCATCGCGACCGGATCATCGATCAGAACCAGTTCGACTTTAAATTCTTTTCCATCAGACGTTTTCCAGACTTTGTCGGCACGGAAGCCGTTGTTCGCCTGAATGATCGGAGCCCAGCCAGCCCACACGTTCAACGCAAACCGGACGGTGTTGTCTTTCATGGGTTTGTAGGCAGCGGTTCCGCTGACGGCGGGCAATCGTTCGCTCGGCTTGAACGAATACTCTTTTACGGTTGTGACGCCTGACGGGTTGCTGTCGTCTTCAGCTCCCGAGATCTCGTTCAGATCGATATCCGTGTCACCGCCCGAGCTACCGGCTTCTTTCGCGACTGGGCCATCGCCGCTCGGAGCGATGACGTCCTTTGCCTGATAAATCGCGAATCCGATTAACGCAAGGACGACAGCGACGACGGCTGCGTAAAACAAAGGAGTGGGTTTGCCTGCCATTGAATTGACTCCGCGAAAGTGGTTTTCAGTTTTTCAGGTTGCCGTTTCACGCGTTGTTGGTGAAACGATATTGCATCGATGCTACGGTCGCCAGGTGGCCGTGGTCGTCGGACGCGTGGAATGGATCATGTGCAGCATCTGCATCAAGTTGTAGGCCGACAACTCACAAAGCAGTTCGGTGATTTCGGCGTGTTGGTCGTCATCCAGTTTCGGTTCGACCTTTTTCATCAGTTCGACCAATCGAGCCTCCTGGGCTTCGACTTCGGACTCATCGACGGTCCCGTCCGCCATTGCTTCGATGAACGAGCCGCTCTTTTGAGCGTAATCGTCAATCAGAGTGGTTTCGCCTGCGCTATCAAGCCAGCTCATGCGTGCCATGTCATTCTCCTGTTCGT
>CAYXWX010000068.1:0-19070 GCA_964468915.1 uncultured Pirellulaceae bacterium | reverse complement strand
TCACTCACTCACTCACTCGCTCGCGCTTCGTGCTTGTATTCTCATTGGCCAAGCAATACCTCAGAATCACTCGCTCGCTCGCTCACTCGCGCTTCGTGCTTATATTCTCATTGGCCAAACACTACCTCAGTTTTCCAGCATGGTTTCAATCATCGCAACTCGTTGCTGAATTTTTGCTCGACCGCCCGGCTTGGCCAACTCCTCCTTCCAACGATCGGTCAGAAAACGACGGTCCGTGCACTCCAGAACAGCGCACAGTTCCTGCCGCTCCTTTTCCATTCCCTGAGCCGAAGGGATGAAGCTTTCAAGCGAGAGTTCCAGATCTTTCGCCGTCAGCTGATCACGTTCGTCGGCCATCATTTCGCGTTTGGCATTCAGTACGATACTTTCGATGTCCGCACCGCTCAGCTCTCGGTCAGGCGATACGTCAGGAATGGCTCCGTCGGCCAGTTTGACTTTGTTCTTGCGGCACATCACTTTGAACATGCTACGAATTTCGTCTTCCGTTTTCGGGTAAAACAGCGGAATATGAACTTCCGCCCTGCCCTGTCGCTTCAAGTCGATCGGCAGCCGTTCGGGCCGGCTGGTCAGCAGCATCCAGATGATTTTTCCTCGGTAACGCGTGTTGCCCATCTGGCTGGCGATCATCGAGAACACTCGACTGCTGGTTCCCGAGTCACCGCCCGCTTCGCGATTCCCTAACGCGGCATCTGCTTCGTCAATGATCACCATCACGGGCCCGAGCGATCGCAGCACGTTGAGCACCTTTTCCAGATTGCCTTCCGTTTCGCCGACATACTTCGAGCGGAAGTTCTTCAGCACCAGACACGGAATTCCGATCGAGCCCGCATAGCATTCCGAGATAAATGTTTTCCCTGTGCCGACCGGACCACAGATGAGATAACCCATTGGGGCTGCATCCAATCGGCCTTCAATAATCCACCGCGCATCGAGTCGCAGTCGATCCTTGGCCGCTTCATGCCCGACGACCATGTCCAGTGTGTGACCGGGTTCCAGAAAGGTGACCAGATCGCTGCACTGGCGTTCGATCAGGCCTTTTTTCAACTTGCGGAACGCGTTGATGTTGACGCCCTTGCCTGTCAGCTTGCTGCGAGACATGGCAACGTTCAGATTGACCAGGTTCAAGCCGTTGGAAATCTGAGTCACCGCGTCGACGGACATGGCCTCGCCGATTTCGCTGGCAGCGGCAATGTCTTCTTCGGCTTCCGTGTCCAGATCGTAGTTGGTTTCGATGAACAGACGCCGAGTCTTTTCATTGGGCAGTGGCACTTCGACGGTGGCAACGTGAGGGTCTTCCACCAGCCGTTTGTTGACTTCGGTCAGCGTTTCCGCAATCAAACAAAACGTCATGTTGACTCGCTTGATGTACGGATTCTGGGCCCAGGACAGAAACCTGACCAGCCGCGACGCCTGACTGCGTGCGACCGAGGCACGGTCTCCGGCCGGAACCAGAAACTGCGCGTATGGGAACAAGAATGCGATTCGCTTTCGCTCTTTCGCGTCGTCTTCCAGCAGATTGCGCTGGATCATGCGATGGAAATTCTCCAATGCGTCGTCGGGCGAGCGTGTCCATTGAGTCGGACTGCCAATGCTTTGTGAAAGCGTTGACATCATGCTGCGATGACGATCAGGATCAGGGCCTGCTTGTGCCTGAATTCCTCGGCCCATGTCATACGAAGCGACTACATCCCACGAACCAAACATCTGCTCGGACAGAAAATCAGTCAAGCCACAGAAACGGTCAACCGTTTTCCCATCCTTGTCTTCCGACTTGCAGTAAACAAGATCGTTCACATTCCCGTGGATCACAAACAAGCACGTGTTGGCCGCGAAGTAAAGATTCGCCAATTCGGTCGCCCACCCGGGATACCAGTCGGGCGTCGATGGCTTGCTGCCTCGGGTGACATCCGAGTCAATGTCTGTGTCAAGCGAATTCATGCGGAAGTGAGGGGCTCAGGAAAGAGGAAATCGAATTTGATTCTGATGGCTTTCTCAGTTCGTTTCCGTTTCTTTCGTTGCCGGTCCAAGCTCTTTTTCATCGTCTTCGATGCTGGCGGTTGCAGGAGTAACCAATCCCATCTCAACTTCAAAATCGCGAAGCGCGTCTTCCGCCTGAGCTGCTTCCATCGCTTCTTCTCGTTCGATGTCCTCCATTCCTTGTTCGCTAAGATCCGCGGCGACTCGAGCCTTGCCGCGATTCAATGAAATTTTGTCTTGAATGACCTGTTCAATCTGACCGAAGTCCGTTGTGACGTCAAAGTTGAAGTCTTTTGCCAGCTCTGCCATTTCCGCTTCCGCTCGGCTCATTTTCAGCTCGGCATCATAAGCCTGGATTTTCTCGCGGATATCTTTCAACTTGCCCATGGCTGCCTTCACTTTACGCACGTTATTGTCGTACGCTTTTTCGTGCATGGCCAACTGGGCTTCGTTTTCTGCCAGATCGGCTTTGGCCTTATTCATCTCGATCGCGAACTTGCCTGCGGTCTCGCGGTCACCGGCCGAAAGGTAGCCTTTGACTTTGGCTTCCAGCTGAGCGACATGTCGTCTTTCGCCTTCGACCTGTCGAGTGACTCGTTCGACCAGCCCGCGATACTGTTCAAGACCCTGACGTCCGCCTTTCATGTCTTCGACGGCCTTGTCGTATTCGTACTGCATCTGAGCGATGGGATCGGCGGTCCAGAAGAAGTTCGCCAGCTTGTTGACCTGAGCCTTGATGGCTCGCCAGAACTTTCCAAAAATCATTTCAGGTTTCCCCTCTAAAATTAACAGGTCACAGCGGACTGAGAATGTCGTGCCGTGCGTGCAGCAGTTGTTCGTAAGCGAAGCGAGTATCTTGGGATTAAAGTGTCTCGGTTCCAGTCGAAAATTTCTTATCCTGAATCGGTTTCAGCGAGTCATAATTTAAGGATTTGCACCCGGTTTGAAAATCACGCGCAACCGAATTCGCGGAAATTTCACGTATTGCCCGCTCGGGTTTCAAGTTGTTCGAGTTGTTGCGAGAAAAATCAGACAGCCGTGACTTGAGCACCCGATCTTAAGCCATTCGCCCGCCGATGGCACGATTGCTACACTTCGGACATGGTTGATTCTGAAACTAATCCGCACAGTTTGACTGATCACTCGATGTCGCCGTCGCAGTTTGGCATCAAACACGTGCTGTACGGAGTCACTCTGCTGGCCACGGGCTTCGCACTGCATCCGAGTACTGGAAGTGTCAGCCTGATTTTCATCGCTTTGTGGGCTGCCACTTTAAACAGATCCGACGCAACAATTTATTGGGGCAAAGTCGCAGCGATCGTCTCTGTTATGTTGCTTGTGCTTTGGTTTATTGGTCGCAACGCAATTAAAGTTCGTGGTGATCACGGCGTGACATACTGCTGTAATCGAGTCAAGCAGATCACGTTGGCGATGCTGAACTACGAATCCGTGCATGGCACGCTTCCCCAGTCCACTTACGTCAGCGACAGCGGAATGCCCTACAGTTGGCGAGTCGAGCTGCTGCCATACATGGAAATGCAATCGGTTTACGATGCGTACAGCTTTGACGAACCGTGGAACGGCCCCGGCAATCTGAAACTGCTGGATTCACTCCCCGGTTTGTACTCGTGTACGTTTCAACCAAATTATCAGGTTGCCAACTACAAGCTGGTCGTTGGAGCGGGAGCAGCGTTTGATGCGAACCGGGCTCCCGTCAGGTATCTTGAGTTGACAGACGGCTCAAGCAACACGATCGCGATCGTGGAGGATCACACCAGTACAACGCCATGGACCAAGCCGGAAGATCTGACGATCGACCAGGCAATGAAGCTGATCAATGATCGTCCCAATCGTAGAGAGAATTTGCACGCTCGCGAGTATTCGTTCCAGTACGATATCCCTTCGCTCACGATTGGTTTTCTGGATGGGCACGTTGAGCTGTTTTATCCCGGGGAGCACCCGCCCGTTCAACGTTCGATGTTCACTTTCGCTGGCGGCGAGCGCGACTCGTGGGGAGCCGATCTTTATGAGAATCGTCCCTTGTCCATTCGCCGCCCTCGTACGGACCGCTACGCCCTTTTATTTCTTTACCCGTTGGTTGCATTTCTGCCGGCGATCATCGCATTTTTAAAGGCAGGCACTTCGGTGGAGTCGCCGGAGGCTGACTGATTTATCATGAATGACATTGATCCACCTTGGATTAATCAAACCACTCGTCTTCCGGATCGAAGGCGGGGATCGCGACATTGATAATCTTCATTTCTCCAATGGCTCGATGACGACAGCCGGGTTTGATCATGACGGAGCTGCCGGGCCCAATGTCATGAAGATCACCGTCGAGCTCCATTTTGCCCGTGCCCTGAAGCACGTAGTAAATCTCGGTCATCTTTTTGTGATAATGAGTCCGGGCGTGCTGACGGATTTCGACCACATGCAGCGAGCCGGTTTGAGCCGGGTCTTCGGTGAACGCGCGACGTGCTGAACCGCACGGGCAGTCGACGGGGCTGACTGTGTTCACGTCAACGATTGTGAATCGCTTTTCAGGCATTCGTTTTAACTTTCGGTATCAGATGTTTCAACAATCGTGATCGAATTCACGACCGTCGGAACGGCACCGGGAATCGGAATGTCGGGGCCTCCAGGAATCGGATTCGGGGTGAACGTTCGCTCAAGCTGATCCAGCACGTCGTCACCCGACGTCACGTTGCCGAATACGGAAAACTGATTCGTGTTCAGCCCAGTGGCACCGAAGGTGATGAAGAATTGGCTGCCAGTCGTGTTGTTCCCGGAGTTTGCGTACGAAAGTTGTCCCCGGCTGTTGAACGGAATCGTGTTACCGACCTCGTCAGGAATCTGATAACCAGGACCGCCCGTCCCCGTGCCTCGCGGATCACCTCCCTGAGCGACAAAGCCATCGATCACTCGGTGTAGAATCAGCCCATCGTAAAAGCCATCTCGAGCGAGGCTTACGAAGTTGTTCACAAACGTCGGAGATTCGTCATCCAGCAATCGGACGGTGATTTCTCCCTGATCGGTATCGAAGACCGCATCGTAAGTGTTGGCCGTGTTGATACTGTTGCCGGGTGCTTGCGGATAGATTCCATCGCGGTCGACCGGAGCGATGTCAGTCAAGGCCCCGACGGTAACAGTAAACGTCTGATCAGCCACGGCGTTTGAAGAATCCTCAACGGAAACGGTTACGTCAAACTCGCCAGCTTCTGTTGGCGTCCAGTTGAACTCGCCAGCTTCTGAGACCGTTGGCTGAGACTCTGCCGCACTCAGGCCGGCAACCGAAACCGAATAGGTCAACGTTTCGTTATCAACATCTGCGGCACTTGTCTGGAACTGAATGGCCGAAGCAAAGTCAACCGATTGGTCGTCGATCGCCGCCAACGTTGGCACGTCGTTTTCTGAAACCAGCGAAACGACTGCAACCGACTCGTTACTGGTTGTGCCTCCGATCTGAATTTCACTATCTGTGATACGGAACCCTATTTCACGTGTTGCGGCACCGAATTGCTCGGCCGAATTTTGATAAGTGACCGTTCGCAGTACCGACTGGTAGACAGCCACTGTTGCATCGCCTTCGATCGTCAAAAGTCCCGTCGATGCGCTGTAGTCGGCCGTCAGGCCTTCGTTGAAAACAGCCAGTGAATTGAAGTCCAGTGCTTCAGTCAGCTCGGCAGGTCGTCCCAGCAGCGCGACTGAAGCGGACGAAAGACGAGTGCCCGATGCATGGCTGAGCGTCAGATCGGGTGCAATGGTGAACAGCCCGGAGTCTTCGACGAAAGCACGATCGACCGTCGTGCCTGAATCGCTGCCGTTCAGATCGACCAGAAGATCATTCACAACCTGATCGACGGTGAAAATCTGAATGTTATCGACGTGAACACCCGCTCCATCGCCCGCGTCTTCTCCAGCTTCTCGAAATGTCAAACGTGTCGAGTCGGAATCGGCATCCAGTAAAATGCCAACGGATTGCCATTCGGTCGAGCCAAGGAAAGTCGCGGCCCATTCATCGTTCCAGCGAACACGCAGTTGATCCGCCTCCGCCGAACGGTCAGGATCGACTCGATAGTCAAACGTCACGAAGTAGGTTCGTCCGGGCGAGGTGTTGATCTCCTGAAAAATCTGATCGATTAAATCGGTGTCCGAGTTCACGGCCAGATAATTGTCGCCTTCAATCGCTGATTCGCCTGACTGAAACTCGTTGACGCGGATTACACGTGGCTCGACATCATCTGCGAAATTGAAAACCGACCAGCCCTCGACGTCATCGGGATTGAAATCGGGGCCGGGGTCCGCACCCACGTCTTCAAAACCGCCGTTGACGATTGACGTTTCGGAAACCGCAGCCAAGCGAACGCAATCGATCAGCGATCCGCGACCGTCACCGCCTCGGTTGCCATCACGCATGTCGCGGAACTCAAGCCTCGAGATAACTCCCTCGCCCGCAACGTCATCGTCAGGTGTGTCGGACGCCCCGATTACGGTAAAGGCGGCAGTCTGCCAGAAGTCGCCTCCCGTCATTGACGCGACAAGGTTCCCGTTCCAAAAGACCTCGAAGTCGTTGGTTGAGTTATCCGTGTTGCCGTTGATCAGCGGCGAGTCTCGGTAGTCGAAGGTCAACAGGTACTGTCGACCGGCCTCCGTCGTGATGTCTTGAAAGACTCGATCGTCTTGATCAGGAATCGAATCCAGATCCAGTACCGTCCCGCGTTCACTATCGAACGTGACGAGGTTGATGGTCGAGTTTCCGTCTCCGTCGCCGTCGATGACATTCCAGCCGTCAACCTGATCGCCCGGCAAGAATCGACCCGTCGCGCCATCGTTGACAACACTGAAGGCCGACCCCTGTGCGAATGTTTCAAAATCTCCGTTGGCGACAAGATCTGTCTCCGCAGGGAGACTGTTGGGAACCTGCAAACCACCACCGAGATTTGCAGCAAGCAACTGCCGCTTTTCCAGTTGGCTGAAATCCTTGCGGGTCAATCTGGGTCGTTTTCGAGTCGCGTTGGGATGATGAAACATTTTTGAGGTAAATCGAAAAGGGCGACGGGGAAGGAAGACATCGGAGCCGATTTTCAATGATATCTGGGCAAGCGCGAAAAACCAGCTTGTCGGAGTGATTGAGGCCGCTTTTCAGGGCGGCATTGTGAGAAATTTGACGGCTGGCAGGAGTCGACTGCCAGAATCGTTGCCTGGGGCTTTTACTCTCGGTGACACCACGCGACGCACAAGTCTCATTCAGGTGAAGCCTTATTTGAATCCAGGCGTTCCCTGGCATACGCCGCACGCGCGGTGTGCAGTCGCTGGAACTGATCAATGAACTCCAGAATCTGCCGCGGTGTCAATTGCCTGCAATAGTCAAGATATTCGTCTGAGAAATACTGCACCGCGCGAGTGGATTGATCATCGCTCACTTCAGCTTCTCCAATGCTTCCACGTCCGCAAGGTCCTGAGGCCGACCGGCCTTCCGTTTCATTTCAATCAAATCGTCCAGGTCCAGAACAGGAAGCGATACATTCGAACCGACAAAAATACCAACCGTGGAAAGTTCGTTCAGGTCGTGAGTGATCAGAATATCAACCACCTGCAATGGTTGATCGGGATTTCGGAATGACCAGGCAAGCATGTTTCTGTTTTGAATGAGATCATCGCGATCAGAAAAAACGGATTCAGGCTCAAGTGGTACACGAGGTTCCAGTCCCAGTTCAAGCATGGAATTCGCGGCGAGCGAATACTGATCTCGTTCATTGGGAATCACGATGTCAATATCCAGCGTTCCGCGAACCGCACCATGCAATGCAACCGCATGCCCACCAACGATCGC
Organism: uncultured Pirellulaceae bacterium; assembly: GCA_964468915.1. GTDB lineage: Bacteria > Planctomycetota > Planctomycetia > Pirellulales > Pirellulaceae > Mariniblastus. Next base: position 11,239 of record CAYXWX010000068.1, on the reverse strand, counting down.
ATAGCGAACCTCATTGGCAGTGAGTTTTCTGTGAAGAGTGAGCAGAAATTCCATTCGGACATTGTAACACCGAATCGGAAGTTACATCAGCGCTCATTCACGCGGAGCCCATTCCAACCGCCTGATCGATCGAATCGAATCCATGTTCGACAACGCGTTTCAACAGGTGTTGATTGACATCGCGAACGATCCCGGGGCCGCCGTAGACAAAACCTGTGTACATCTGGACCAACGACGCGCCGCAGCAGATCATTTTCCAAGCGTCTTCGCCGTTCATGATCCCGCCGACACCAATGATCGGAATGTCTTTGCCAAGTTTCTGGTATAGGAATGAGACGACATCTCGGCTGCGTGTGGTCAGCGGAGCACCTGAAAGTCCGCCGTTGCCAATGCTTTTGATTTCAGTTGATGCTGTCTGTAAACCTTCGCGAGAAAGCGTCGTGTTGGTGGCGATCACGCCCGCGATCCCCGTTTGCTGAACGATGGCAACAATGTCTTCCAATTGGTCGTCCGAAAGATCCGGCGCGATTTTCAAAAGGACGGGCTTGCGATCGATTTCGTGATCATTCGCCAGTTGCTGATTCAGATCCATCACTCGTCCCAACAAGTCAATCAACGGCTCGCGGTTTTGCAACGTTCGAAGTCCTGGCGTGTTGGGCGAACTGACATTGACCGTGAAGTAGTCGGCGTAAGTGAACAGTCGATCGAAACTGAAAAGATAATCGGCAGTCGCTTCTTCCACAGGGACGACTTTGGTTTTCCCGATGTTCACGCCCAACACATCGTTAGCGCTGTAGCGAGCTGATTGCGACAGGCGCTTCGCGACGGCGTCGCTTCCCTCGTTGTTAAAGCCCATGCGATTGATGATCGCTTGATCGGACGGCAAGCGAAACAATCGCGGCTTTGGGTTGCCAGGCTGAACCTGACCGGTGATCGTGCCGACTTCCACGTGACTGAAACCGAGGCAGGCAAGTTTTGCGAACCAACGAGCGTTTTTGTCGAAGCCCGCTGCCAGCCCGACGGGGTTCGAGAACGTCAAGCCAAATCGCTGGACCTTCAGGCGTCCGTCGATGACGGAATAGCGTTTGCGAAAAGACGAGGCAACCGGTCTCACCGAAAGCAGTTTTTCGAACGTCGCCATCGAGGCTTCATGTGCGGATTCGGCGGGAAGACGGAAAAGAAGGTTGCGAGCCGAGTTCCAGAGCATGGAGCTAGTTTTCAGTGTGAAGTTTTCAATGTGTGGGCAGACGCATGCTGGCGCCGCGGTTCCGAATCATCCGATCGACGCTCCGGCCACTCGATCGCCGCCAGAGGTCTGTCGTCTGCGGTCTTGAAGACCGAGGTTGGATTCAAAGATTCAGTCCGATACTCTCGCCGCCGGTGCCGCGATCACGTCCACCCTTCAGCGGCGTATTGGTTGCTGGAACGACCAGTTCGCGAGCTGGCTCGTCGGCCTCTTCCGGCTTGCCGCCCGAAGCTTTTGGCTTTGGCGGAGCTTGAGTGGCTTTCAGTGACAGTGAGACCTTCTGAGCGCCCGTGTCGATCGAGAGAATCTTGACTTCGATTTCGTCTCCTTCGTTCAGCACGCTGCTGACCCGAGCCACTCGTTTGTACGAAAGCTCAGAGATATGAACCAGGCCCTCAATGGCCGGCGCGATTTTCACAAACGCGCCGAAGTCGGCAACGCGAGTCACCGTGCCTTTGACGATATCATCCGCGGAAAACTGATCGCTCAACGATTGCCATGGATCTTCCAGGGTATCTCGATAGGAAAGCGACATCTTCCCGGTTTCGGTGTCGTACTTTTCGACTTTGACTTTGACCTTGTCGCCCTCTTTGACGACTTCCGATGGGTGTTTGATGCGCGACCAGCTGAGTTTGCTGATGTGAGCCAGCCCTTCCATGCCGCCCAGATCGATAAACGCACCGAAGTCCATCAGTTTGGTCACAATGCCTTCGCGAATCTGTCCAACTTCCAGTTCTTCCAGCAACTTCTTTTTCTTTTCTTCCTGTTCACGCTCGAGGACCGCACGGTGGCTGAGCACGAACTTTCGCTTGGCCGGATTGATCTCGACCACGATGCAGGGAAGTTTCTGGTTGTGATACGCTTCAAAATCTTCGACGCGAAAACGGCTGATCTGACTTGCGGGTACGAAACCGGACAGGCTGCCGACCGATACTTCCAGGCCGCCGGTGTTTGAGCCCGTGACCATCGCGTCGACCATGTCACCTTCGTTCAGCTCGTCCCAATCTGCTCCACCAACGGCTGCTCCCGGCACCGATAGTTCGTACAGCCCGTCTTCCTTGTTGCGTCCTCGCACGATCACTTCGACGGTGTCGCCTTCGGAAGGTTCTTCTTTGAATTGATGGAACGCCGCGAGTCCTTCGCTTTGTGGTCCCAGCTTCACGAACACGTCGTCTTTATGGATCTTCGAAACAACCGCACTGATTCGAGTGCCGGATTCGAGTTCGATTTCAGATGTCGTGGCGCCTTCCACGACGGCATCCATCGACAGGCCACCGAGAGCCGCTTCGATTTCGGCATCGATGTCTTCCCCCAAACCGGCATCGGAAAGCACATCGCCAAGCCCATCGTCAATCGGAGTCGCACTTTGCTCGTTGCTCAAGTTGATTCGGTTAGTGACCGCGTCTTGAACGGCCTTCGGTTGCAGCGGTCGTGCTGCGGTGTCTCGTTGTGAACCGATCGCAACTCGCTTGCCGCCTTCCGGCTTGTCCGAGGCCGCTGGGGCAGCCGTCGATTCAGTCGACGGAGCAACGGCCGGTGTTTCCGCTACTGCTTCCTGCTGAGGTTCGGTCGCAACTGTTTCGGCGACACCCGATTCGGTTGGTGCGGATTCCGCGGGTGCAGCCGAATCGATCGCTGGCGCGTTTGCTTGCTTGGTTTCGGTTGGCTCGGAATCGGACGTTGGTTCAACGCTCATGGTTATTTACCGTTTGTATCACGCTTGGGTTGGCATCACGAAGATGCTGAAAACGTAAAGGCTCAATGGCTCCAGAGTCAGCCACTGCGTCGGGGCTGAAGTGTTTTTTCGGGAAATGGGATTACATCCGAGCGGTTCGGCATCTTATCCGCAGCGATATTAAAACGAATCGAGTTACCGAATTCAACGTGGCGACCCGGTGCTGCAACAAGATCATGGACTGGTTGTTTGGTAACGGCTGAATTTGCCACGTGAAAACCGTTGTCACCCGCTTGAGCACAGGTACGATCACGGTGTCAGGCGGTCAGCCAAACCGCACGCATGATCTCCCTTCAAAAATTCGCGTTTGCAGAATTTACCTCGAATTTATCGGTACGGAACGGTGATGCTGGCAGGCCCTCGCCGTTGACCAGATTCATTGGAGTTTCCAGATCCCAGCCGAATCGGACCGCTTGAGGATTGGGAACCTGTTCCGATGTGACGATCACCGTGTCTCCCGCAATCACGGCGTTCGCCGGCACGAAACTTTTATCCTCGCCACAGATCGTGAAACCGTTGAGCGTTTCGGACTCACCTGCGATCTGCAAGCCTGATTTGCAGCCAGAGAATCGAATTCGGAAACTGCCGTCTTCGGTATTTGCTTCTTCAAAAACAGGCCCCGACCAATCCATTCCCGTCGCTCCAGAAATTTCGTCAGCGGCGTAGGTTTCAAGGGCCAACAACGCCAGTCGTCGTCCGACTTCCTGTTTGTTTGGAGGATGGATGTCGTCGAGATCGCCGATGTCTGTCAGAACCGCCATCCCCGTCTTCGGGACGGCTTTCAGGGTTTGCAATTGAGCCTCCCATAGGGCGGGAAGCGACTCGGGCCCTCGTGCCGAGTACCGAAACGGAGCGAGTTGGGCGAAGAAGAAAGGCAGTTCAGGCTGGCTGAATGAATCGCGCCAGTCTTCGATCAACGCAGGAAACAACTGCAGGTATTGGGACGCACGCCCGACGTTCGCTTCACCTTGATACCAGGCTACGCCTCGGACAGGAAAATGACGCAGCGGAGCAATCATGCCATTGAACAGGTAAGCCGGTCGATTGTGACTGTTCGCTTCGTTCTGGTCCCAATGTTCCAACAGCGGCTTGAGCAATTCGACGCTCTCCAGCTTCTCACGCGACACCCATGCCTCGCAGGGAGTGCCACCCACCGCCGCAGAGATTAACCCGATCGGAACGTTTTCAATTCGACGACTGAGTTCACGTCCGAAGAAATAACCCGTTGCCGAAAAATCTTTGACGGATTCCGGTGAGCAAACCTGCCACGGTTCGACTTTTCCGAACTCGTTCTCTGGCGAGGCCGCAATGTGTTCTTCAATTCGAAATAATCTGAGGTTGCCGCATTTTTTTGATTGTTCAATCTCAGCTTCCCCGTTCATCGCCATCGAAACGGATCGTGCCATGTTGGATTGTCCCGAGCAAATCCAGACGTCACCAATCATGACGTCATGGATCACGATTTTGGCGTCTTCGCCAGTGGCGACAATATTAATCTCGTAGGGGCCACCCGCTTCATGGGTTTCCAGTTGAGCGGTCCAGTTGCCGACTGAATCGGCCGTTACAGAAATTTCCTGCTCCTGAAACGTCACCACTAACGTTTGCTCGGGCGTCGCAGTTCCAAAAACGGGAACGGTAGAATTTCTCTGCAACACCATGTGATCGCAGAAAATTTTTGGCAACACGATGTCCGCCGATGCCCTTTGATGAGAAAAACCAAACCCCGCCGCGATCAACGAAACGAAAAAGCAGCAACAGAACTTCATGTTTTGTCTCGGGCAGGCAGCAGATCAAAGGAAGTAGGAAGTGGCAATCAGGAGGGGGCCCCAGTCATCGCCAGAGCGGTGTGTCAAAAACAAATGCCACTCGTACGTAAGAGTGTAATCAATCGCCTGTTAACGCTCTACCGTCGGATTTTCCACGGTTTTGGAAAGCAATTCATGCAAATGGAAATGGTGTTTGCCAAGTTTGCCCCCGTAGTTGCCCGCACTGATGGCGATCACTCCGTCGCCCGCTGCGGCCCGCACACCGGCGATCGTCGCCTCAGCCACCGAATCGAAATCAATCCCGTCGATCACGAGTTCGTAAACGCAGTTCACCTGTGGCGTCAGCTTCGAATCCACTCGGCCCCGCAGCGTCGGGCAGAACGTGTGCGACGTGGACGCTCGGATGAAATCGTAGCGGGATCCGACTTTGCTTCCGCTGCGAACAACGCCACCGGGAAAGGGAAGAATGACGTTCGGCAGCGAGTTGATCTGGTCGAGGGCTCGCTCGGCAGCCGCCAGCCCGGCGCTTTGGTCAGCAGCCAGAATCAGAAAATTACCTCCCGCGACTCCTTTGGCGGCACCGATCGTATCCTCACAAATGAACTCGCCGTCCATCACGGGAACTCGCCAGAAGCGACGTTCGCCCAGCAGCTTGCTCTTTTGGAACCCGTCGCCAAAGTAACGCAGTTGATTGCCCAGCGGCAGTCGTAATGGATCGCTTGCGTCTTCTGCATCCGGATGGTCCGTGCGATAACGGTTCGGACCAAGTCCATCAAACACAGCGGTCGTCGGGCAAGTCATCACGCACTGGCCAATTCGATTCACGATCGCCTTTCCCAATGCGTCGCTGGAAAAGCCGAACGCAAGCACGCTCGCGCCGGGACGACCGTCATCGGTCTGATCTTCTGGCACAAACTGCTCGACCGCAATCTCGGCGTCGCACCCGATCACCGAACTACCGTAGCCACAAAGTTCGTTCAAACCAGCCTCAAGCCATCGCTGGTTGGCGGCCGTGACGACCAAACGTGTGTACCGCATGCCAAATGCTTCAGCAAAGGTGTCCTCAACCAGTGTGTTTCCAATTTTCAGCGGTTCTGTCAAACCAGATCTCTCCGCATGCAGTTGGTTCGTGCTAAAGTGAAGGGAATGAATGATTCAGGAGTCAATTCGAAATCGCGACGCACCGGTTGGGTCAGCCATCGCAGGTCAAACCATATTCGTGTGGGCCAAAGCCTTGTACGCTGGTTTTTTCGTATCGTTTTACTTGCACTCTATCGTATCCGCATTCACGGGCTGGAGAACTACCCCGACGCGGACGGCGCGTTGATCTGCGCGAATCATCAAAGTAACCTGGATCCGATTGTGATGGGGGTCTCGTGCCCGCGTCCAGTGAACTATCTGGCCAAGGAGTCGCTGTTTGGCTGGGGGCCGCTGGGGTGGTTTCTCAGTTGGAACGATGCGATTCCAATTGACCGAAAAGGCAGTGGAATAGGCGGCATGAAGGAAACGCTTCGTCGCCTGAAAAAGGGTGAATCTGTTGTGATCTTCCCCGAAGGCTCCAGATCGCTCGATGGTGAGCTTCAACCGTTGATGAAAGGGTTCTGCTCATTGGCTCGACGAACGTCTGCCGTGTTGGTGCCGGTGGGTATCGAGGGCACTTACGACGCGATGCCGCCAAAATGCAAGCTGCCTCGATTGGGCCGCATCCATATCGTGTTTGGACAGCCGATTGAGCCCGGCGAATATCAGGATTTGAACGACGATCAGTTGACGGATCTATTGCAGCAGCGAATCGCCAATTGCTTCAGCGTCGCGCGACAGAAGTATCGATGCTGATGGCTCGAGTCGATTTAATGGTTCAACTCAGTGCTTCAGTCGGCGGGCTGGGGTGGCAGGGCGTCACCAGCCAAATGCACGCGATCGAATTTCAGCCCGATCAAACGATCGACAGGCAGCAAAAACAGGGCAACAAGGATTGCGTTGAAATGGAAACCGAACGTCACGAACGTTCCCAGCACGCCCAAGTAGAAACCAAACAGCCCCAACCCAACCAGATAACGCGCCGACCAGTGAACAATTGCCATGATGCTCAGGCACTCGATCACCAGTGCTCCGGTTTGCAGCACGGCCGTTAATCGTGAATCGAAAAGAATCAATTGAGCAAACGGGGAAGCCCTCCAGCCAAAAAGGTTCACCCAAAGTTGCAGCGAAGTCCCGTTTCCCCAAGTCGGGCCGCAGCAAGCCAGTTTGGTGAAACCCGCCAGCGAGTGGAACCATCCCAGATAGAACACGCTCAGCCAGAAAACCCATCGCGGGTAGTTAAGGTCAGTCCAGAATGTTCCGTTTCGAACACCGGTACGAATTTCGTCGCGATAAAAATGAAACCACATCGCATGGATCACCAGCAACATGTTGGTGACATTGAAAATGTGAGCCCCATTGGTCAGGTTCTCCATCCGCAGCGACCACATCAATGTGAACGAAACCACGGTCACCCAGCAGCTGATCGGAATCCAGATTCGCAACGCCCAGAGTGCAGCAGATGCAAACAGGACGACTCGAATGGCAGTGAAAAACTCGGGGCTGCCAATCAACGTGCCCGGTAGCCAGAAGAAAACAGTCGCTGGCGCTTCGCTGCGCGGTCCGGTATCAAACTCGATCGGAGTCATCGCCAGAACGATCGCGAACAGCAACAACAGCCAGACAGAAATCTGACCGAATGCGGGAGTTGCTCGATCGAAAAGCCAACGGAGTTTGTTCATCAAGTGCCGTCCTTTTCGACGACCCATTCGCGAATCTCCGTTTTCAGCTGAGGCTCCCCGCCGACGACGCAAGTCTGCCGCACGGTCACCGGCCCTGCGATGTTTGCTTTGTCCATGACGTCTCGCACTCGTTGAGAAACCGTTTGCTTGTCACAAATTTCTCCAAAACCATGCAGCGTCGGCGTCGGAACGATCCCCATTCCCAGACCGGGTGGATTCCCGTCGTACACCAGGTGCACGCCAAAGAGTTCCGGGTCGAGCGACTCGCCTCCTGAGTCAACGATTTCGTACGTGCAATACCCCGAGGGCTGATCGCTGAACATGGGTGACACGGTAAATGGATAAAGTTCACCAACGACCAGCGGAGCCAGCAAGTTAACCAGTACGAATGCCGCAATCGCAAACAGCTCAACGGTTCGGCGTGTGCGTGGCCGACGCTGAGGCGGTTGCGTTTCCTGTTCCAATTCCGGCGAGTTCATCGGTCAATCGCGTGGCGAGACGGTAATGAAATAAGTCAACCAGCCAGCAATTTAGACAACGTCATTCGGACCGACAACCGAACGCAGTTATTCTGTCGCACTGAAGCTCAGTCGCAAGGATCGTCACGGTATCGCGACTGCGTGGTTCTATTCACACCATTTCGTGGCATAGGTTTCAAGCCGACCCCATCGAGGGTGTTGTAAGTTGACACGCGATGGTCTTGGGACTTCCATCCCAGGCTACTAACGCGAGCCCCGGCCGTAACTAATGTAATGCCACCGCGTTTCGGCCGCCGTATTGCAAACCCGAGCCGGATGAGGATCGAACCCGCCCCGGATGAGAACGGAGCGAGTGTCTCAGTTAAAGCCGCTTCGGATGAGGTTGTGATTTTTTACCAATATGGTTCGTAGTAAAGCCTTTAGAGCGCGTTTCGTTTAAGTCTAGCGGCTTTTCGATACTTTTCGCTCGGTTTTTCAACGCCGCAGACGCTACAGTTAAGTGCAACATGCACTAGGCTTTCGGGATTATTCAAAACAAGCGACTAAAGCCGCTACTACGAACGGCGCTGCCAGAAATATGCAAGGCCCCGGCTAAAAAATCACAGTCCCGGATGGGGTCGACGCAGCGCAGAACTTGGAATATGCACTGCCACGCTGTGGATTCTCTTGGCTGACCCTTTGTGAACGCTAAATATACTCGCCGGGCAGGTTGTCAAGAAAACCTTTCGTTCGCGATGCGTGGATTTCGACTCGGCCTTCATTGGCTTTGTCGATCTGCATGCAGAATAACAGCTTGGTGTGCTCAAAACCCATCCATTTCAAAGTCTGAGCCAGAACCTTCGGACCGGTGGGGAACCAACGTAAACCGTGAACGCCGGACATTAAAAGCTCGCGACTTTCGATGCCGTACTTCATGTACCCGTCTTCCTCGCCCCAGACGATCGACGTGTTCAGGATGAAATGTTCTTTAGTCAGGTCGGCCGCCAGTTTCATGCCGGTGATCGGATCGGGCAGATGATAGAAAATTCCCTTGAACATCGTGATGTCCACGGGCTCAAGATTCAGCTTCGGTAAGTCATAAAGATCGGATACTTTAAAGTCCAACTGGTCGGTCGGGCCGCTGGTGCGGTGCTTTTGCACAAACTGAGCCTGCTTGATCCAGTGCTCGCGAACGTCGAACCCGATCCCATGTTTCAGACCTCGTTCTCGCAACCAGAAGCCGTAACCGCCCGCGTTGCACGCACAATCCAGAAACGTTTTGTCTGACACGCCGTCGGGATAAACCGCGTCGATCTGCTTGAGGAATCCGTTCCGCAACTGCAGCAGACTGATGCCTTCATTCTTGTCATCCTCGCGAACGATGATTTCGCCGTTTTCAGCGATGACCATCCCGGTGTTCAAGTCATCGTTGATCTGGATTCCCATGTGCCATGGCCCCAGTTCCTTGATCTGTTGAGCCAACACGTCGTTGGATGGAATGTCGGTCGCGTTGTCGCTCATGGTCGCCTCGATGTTGGCAGGTTGATGGGATGGGATCGATTCAAGCAGAGGGTCGTTTCATCGGGTGGCGCGATCGTAGCAAAGCAACAATGCACCGACAATACGAAGCGGAGTTCGGCTGCCGGGGAACGATTTGTTCACTGCGATCTCCTACCAATAACGCTCCAGCACGATGTTGCCTGGCGATTTGCTGCGATGCTTTTTGATTTCACGTTTGCCAAGTGCTTCCTCCATCGAATCGAGCATCGCAGGATTGCCACACAAGTAGACCGCGGAGTCTTCGGCAGTGATTTTGCACGTTGCGGTTGACTCGAGTTCCCCCGATTCAAGCAGTTCGGGGATTCGACCTCGCAATGCACTGTCGGAATCTTCGCGGGTGAGTGTTTGAACCAGGCGAAACCGGCCCGATTTGCTGGTTTCCAGCTCTTTCAATTCTTCTGTGTAAGCCAGATCTTGTGCCAAACGCACACCATGGACGACCACGATTTTCTCGAAGCGTTCCCACGGTTCTTCTGTTCTGAGCATCGCGATGTAAGGAGCCAGTCCGGTTCCGGTGGCCACCAGCCACAAATGTTTTTTCTCAGGGCATTTTTTCAATGTGAAACTGCCTGCGGCCTTCTTGGCGACCTGTAACGTCGAGCCCTCGGCCAGCTTTTCAAGCCGTGGCGTCAGTTCGCCATCGGGTACAGTCACAATGAAAAATTCCAGCTGCGATCCGTGGGGCGATGCAACGGAATAAGGTCGATTGATCAGAGCGTCGGTGTCACCGTGCTGTTCTTCGGGAAAAACGCCCAGCTGCAGGAACTGGCCCGGGCTGAACGGTTCGACCTCTTCGGTGGCAACCGTAATCGTGAACAAGCCAGGGCACCATGTCTTTCGGTTGACCACGGTTCCGGTACACCATTGAGGCATGACAAACTCGATGAAGGAGCAGGTGAAAGTCAGTGCTGAAGTCCAGGCGGGCAAACGAACCATTTTCATCCGATCCCGTCCAACCATCGCCAATCATCGGAAATTATCGGCCCTTCAGCAAGAACACTGACTCGCGCCTCGATTCTGATCCCATTCTGCTTATCCATTGCCGGCGGGACGGAAACACGACCGAGGTTGGGTAACAAGTCGGAATTTTCTATAACTTGGGGCTGGTTTGACCCTTTGCCATAATACGACTCGAATGCGAATCTCCGGCTGCCGCAGGCCGGATTACTTTTTAAGCCCCGAAAGCAACCTGATGCCGTTTTCGCCCGAAGATATTCCCAGCCGTTTTGATTTCGCCGACTCCCAGGCCCGCATGTACGAAATGTGGCAAGCCAAAGGGTATTTCCATGCCGAGCCTGAATCTGAAAGTGATCGCAAACCGTTCACGATCGTGATTCCTCCTCCGAACGTCACCGGCGCACTGCACCTTGGCCATGCACTCAACAACACGTTGCAGGACATTCAGATTCGCATGAAGCGGATGCAGGGTTTCAACACGCTGTGGATGCCCGGCACCGATCACGCGGGAATCGCGACTCAGGCGGTGGTCGAAAAACGCTTGAAAGAACAAGAAGGAAAAACCCGCCACGATCTGGGGCGAGAGAAATTGGTCGCGCGAATCTGGGACTGGAAACAGGAATACGAAAAACGCATCCTTGGTCAGCTGAAACAAATGGGTTGCAGCTGTGATTGGGATCGGACTCGTTTCACACTGGACGAAACATGCGCGCGAGCTGTCCGACACACGTTCTTCGACCTGTTCGCCAAACAAC
>CAYXWX010000067.1:1204-24735 GCA_964468915.1 uncultured Pirellulaceae bacterium | reverse complement strand
AGCTACCGACGCGAGCCCCATCCGGGGCAAACGGAAGGTCATCGCGGATAAGTCGCCACCCCAAGCTACCGACGCGAGCCCCATCCGGGGCAAACGGAAAGGTGCCGCGGACGGAGCCGAAACAGTGAGAAAGCCGCCCCGGATGGGGCCGTCGTTGGTAGCTCAGGGCGGAAGCCCTGAAGGCAGGCGTTACCCGGGCTTGGGAGCAATCGGCGCTCGGGGCGACTTCGCAAGGGACCACGACAGTTCTTCGTACCACGACTCTTCCGAGTTCACGAGGTTCTTGATGTTCTTCCAGATTTCGACAGGAGGCCCAAAGCCGCTCCAATCGACCGTCAGCACTCGGACGCCTCGACGACGCATCTCGCCGAGCAACTTCTGGTAGTTACCGTACAACTGTTGCAAGTAGTCAAGCGGCACGCCTTCTTCTTCGGTCCGTGCCCGTTGGTTCATCCGTTCATGACATTCCTCAGGTGATACGTCCAGATAGACGAACACATCCGGCGGCATCACATCGCGGCTCATGTTGCGATAGACGTCCACGTACAGATCGTATTCTTCCTGAGTCATGAACCCACGCTCCATCGCCGTGGTAGCAAAAACCGTGTCTCCATAGATAGGGCGATCTTGCACGACCACAATTCCGTTGTCACCCCAAGCCTGCTCGACCGCCAGACGATGCTGCTCATACCGCTGACACAGCATGAACATCTGCATGGCGAAACCGCCGCCGGTGTTGTTACCCGATCGAAGGTCTTCATAGTATCGCTCAAGGAAATGGCTGAACTTGGGGTGATGGGTAGGCTCCTCCATCACGCGAGTCGTATGCCCCTCAGCCATGACGGCCGAGGCAATGGCATGGCAGGCGTTGGTTTTTCCCGCGCCGATATTCGCGTCGATAGCAATAAACAGTCCGTTTCGCTTGTTTCCATCAAATGTCATCGCGGCTTTCCTATCGAGCAAGAACAAGATTTCGTCTCAGTAATCAAAGTAACGGTTTGGGGGTCCGTTCGCAATCGTTTGCGGCCACCAATGCCGTGGTGAATTTGGCTTCAGGTCTCAGCCAATTTACGCAGCCGTTTCAACCAGCATCCACAACAGCCAGGAAATCGGAGCCGCGAATACGAGCGAATCGACGATATCCAGAATTCCTCCCAATCCCTTCAGCCAGGTGCTGGAATCCTTGCTCTGACAATCACGTTTCACCAGTGATTCAGCAAGATCGCCCAACATTCCCGCCACCGCAACGACCACTCCGTAGGTAACAATCCACCACCAAGGCAGCTGCAGTTCCACTCCATAAATCAGCGGTGCAACAAGAAATACATTGATTGCGACGGCGACGCAGCCTCCGACCAGTGCCCCCAGTGACCCCTGAACCGTTTTACCGGGGCTCAGCTTCGGAGCAAGCTTGATCGTTCCCAACCGGCGCCCGGTAAAAAACGCGAATGAATCCGAAAGTTTGACGGTGGACAACAGTGTCACTAACGCGATCTGCCCCAAGTGGTTGTCATGATTCAAAAATCGATGCGCGGTTAAAAAGGCAAACAACAACGTCAAATAGGCGTAAATCAAAACAGCCCGGGAGATTCGGTGCGTTACCACGCCGGGATCCTGAGTCTGATCGATGTCGAAGGTCAGCATCTCGTACAGAAAACTCAGCACGACGGCCAGCAGCAGCCCGACAAACGGCCAACCAAACTTCCCAACCGGACAATCCATGGGGTAAACAGAATAAAGAACCGGCCCACAAACGATCGCTGTCGTCCCTACCATCGTTGCAACGACCAACCATTGCGGCTGCTGCTCACCGCCGCCAGAGTGGAACATCTGCCAGAGTTCGGAAGCGGCGAAGCCACTGGTTAAAATTGCTAACAAGCACAAGATGACCCCGGGTCGTCCCGTCATGGAGGGAGTGCCAACCTGAAAGTCGATCCACAACAGAAAAATCATGGTGGAGATAATAATCGCCGCAGCAATCAGCCGACGCTTGAGCACAAGTTACCCCTCGTCGTTATGAGAATCTGCGACATCCGTTTCAGCAGCAGCGTGAACAAGCCCCCCAAACCGACGTGTTCGATGCGAGTAATTCCTGATCGCTTGATGGAGGTCTTCCGTAGCGAAATCGGGCCACAACTTTTCGGTAACCCAAATCTCGGCATAACTGATTTGCCACAGCAGGTAATTACTGATTCGACGCTCGCCCGCGGTCCGCACCAGCAGGTCAGGATCGCTCATGCCGGCAGTGTAAAGATGTTGAGAAATTAAATCTTCCGAGACATCATCCGGATCGAGGCTTCCATTTTTGATTGACTGTCCGATCGTTCGAACCGCGTCAACGATTTCTCCTCGCGAGCCATAATTGATGGCCAGGCACAACGTGGTGCCACTGTTTTCGGACGTCATCTCAAGAGTGCGATCCATCTCCGACTGCACTTCCGCCGGAATTCGTTCTCGACGCCCGATGATCTTCAATCGAACGTTGTTCCGCATCAGCGTTTCACGCTCTGTGATCAGAAACTGACTGAGCAATTGAAGCAGAAATTCAAGCTCGTCAGCCGGCCGTTTCCAGTTTTCACTGGACAGGCAATAGAGCGTCAGTTGCTCAAGCTGCAGCTTTGCCGCTTCTTCGGTAATCGTACGAACGGTGGTCGCCCCGTTCTGATGGCCAAAAATTCTTGGCTGCCCCTGCCGCTGCGCCCATCGACCATTGCCATCCATAATCATCGCAATGTGGCGTGGTCTTCGATCGACAGGAACATCCGCCAGCGGATCGGCCTGCGAATTGGCCTGCGAATTGGTTATCGGAGTCGTGGGCATGAAAAGATGAAGTTGAAATAATGTACCGCTCAGGCGCCACCAGTTTACGAAAACCAATCGCGGTTTACACAGCCCGAGTCGTCAAGTATTCGTCCAATTTCACTGATTCATTGATATGAATCGTTTGGGCACGATCAGGACCAACCGAAACATATTCGATCCGACGGTTAATCAACTTTTCGAGGTACCGGATGTAGCTGACGGCTGCGACAGGCAGATCATCAAGCGATCTTGCTCCAGTCACGTCTGTCTGCCAACCCGGCACCGTTTCATAAATTGGTTTCATCCGACGAAGCTCGTTCACGTGCCCCGGGAAATAATCGATTCGCTGCCCGTCCAGCTCGTACGCAACGCAGACCTCGATTTCCGCAAGTTCGCTCAAGACGTCCAGCATTGTCAACGCAATTGATGTGACGCCACCAAGTCGCGCGGTATATCGAACGGCGACAGCATCAAACCAACCACATCGCCGTGGACGCCCCGTCGTCGTGCCATACTCATTGCCCATGTCGCGAATATGCTGGCCCTTTTCGTTGTCCTGCTCAGTTGGAAATGGCCCACCACCCACGCGTGTCGCGTACGTTTTACAAACGCCAAGGATCTGGCCCATCCAGTTGCCGGGGACACCCGACCCGGTAGAGATGCCAACGCCTGAGCTGTTACTGCTGGTCACGAATGGGAACGTCCCGTGGTCGATATCCAATAAAGATCCCTGAGCACCTTCAAACAGAATCGCCTTGTCATCATCAACGGCGTCAAGCAGGATACGGTTCGTGTCCGTAATCATCGGAGCCAGCAGCTTCGCGTAACCTGAGTACTCCGCTATGATCGCTTCGGCATCCAGTTCCATTTCATCATTGGCAACCGACGATAGCACCTGCTTCTTGACGGCCACAATCTTGCGAACTCGATCCGGGAAGTCGTCCTGGATCATATCGCCCAGACGGATCGCAAAGCTGCGACCGACTTTGTCCGCATAGCATGGCCCGATGCCTCGCAATGTCGTGCCAATATTGTCCTTGCCGGAAACCAATTGGTTCCACATCTTGTCTTCCAACACGTGCCAGGGCATCACGACATGAGCTCGTTGGCTGAGCTTCATCCGCTTCGACACGTCGATTCCCTTGTCGGCCAGTTGCTTGATCTCGTCAAGGATCGTCGGCGGGTTGATCACGACGCCCGGGGTGATCAGGTTCTGGACGCCATCGTTGATGATTCCGCTGGGAATGTGGTGCAGCTTGTAGACGTCTTCACCAATCACAACGGTATGTCCCGCATTCGCACCGCCGGCGTAGCGAACGACAAGGTCTTTCCCATCGGTCAGTAAATCGACCAGCTTTCCTTTGGCCTCGTCACCCCACTGCAAACCAATTACGCACTGTCCTGGCACTCTGACGCTCCCGTCGTGGATTATTTAAACTGCGATTTTTCTGCCAGCACAGTGGCCCTGGCTTCTCAAAAGCGTCGGGGAAACCGATTAATCGATACAATCTGGCGGCAACCTAGCAAACTTGCCAGTTTAAGATTTGGCGACACGAATGGTCAAGCAGCACTTTAACGCTGCGGTATAATTGCCGCGATTCCCTGCCCCAAGATTCAGAATTTGTAACGAAGATGTTTAATACTCGTCTCATGCCCCTTGCACTGGCCAGCTTCGCGTTCTCCCTGCTGTCCACTTTTCCGACCGATTCCGCGTTTGCTCAGTCCGACGACATGGCCATCGTCCGAGGCCGAATTGCATTCGAACGTGGCGAGAAAATGAAAATTCCTTATGAACAAATCGAGGTCAAGCTTCGGGAGCGGGTAGACATTCCACCTGTTCCAGTGCCAAAAGGTTTCGAGAAACAAACGGCCGAAAAACAGGCAAAATGGTTGGAAGCATTCGAGAAAAGTTCGGCGGGGAAAAAATTCATCCAACGGCGGAAAAAACTGATCGAAGACGCAAAGGTCTTTGACGTTCTAATCGAGAAAAACGGCTCGTTTGTTGTGTATGATGTTCCCGACGGTGTTTACGGAATCCAAGGCCGTCTGGACAAGGAAATCAGAGGAATCACTTACGCTTATGAAGTGTTTGGTGAAATTTCCGTTTCACCCAAGGTTGACGAGGTTCCGCTGGCCCCCATCCTGATCGAGATTACTCCGCTGCTGAAACAAGAGCAATCCGCTCCCGGAATTTCAGTCAACACCTACAACAATAAAACGAAGCTGAGCCTGAGCACGTTCAAGGGAAAGTACTTGTTTGTCAACTTCTGGTCGACCGAGAACCCAGACATACGAATCCAAAAGCAAGTTCAAAAGATGTATGTCGACTTGAAACAAAAGCATCCGATCAAGTTGCTCTCGATCTGCATCGATGAAAAGCGAAAGGCTGCCATCAAATTTATTATTGATCAAAAACTGAAAGAGGGAAGCCACGGGTTTACTGACGGATGGGAGCATCCGACGGTTGATGCGTACGGCGTACGATCGACGCCATCTTTCTGGTTGATCAACCCAAATCAAAAACTCGTCATGACTCAGTACGGTTTCGCACAGGCATTTGCTGCCGATAGTCGCACCCTGACTCAGATCGTGTCAGATCGGATCGAAGGCAAAGATCAGCCTACCCCTGCTGACAATGATAAGCGGAAGAACAATTAGAGCTCATACGGTGACAATTGCTCGTCATTCATACGCAGAACGCTTCCTTCACGTACGTGCCGTTTACCTGAAACGCAAGTGACGCAGGTAAACGTCGACCACGACCGGCTGGCCATCGGTAGGATTTAAAAGAAAAAACTTTGAAACGCCGTTGAACTCCAACTGAGCAGCCCGTTGATAACCACGCTCTAAATACGAAAAACAAGGCATTTGCGCAGTGGTACATTTTGGGAGCGTGCTTCAGCCTCGGAAGTGTCGACCGTATTCAACCGGCCGTTGTCAGCCGTGGAAAATGACTGTCCAACCAATTACCGAATAAGCATTGGCTTGCGTCTGAATCCGAAAAACGAAAGAAGTGCGAGCAACAATGCGGACACTGCACCGGGCTCGGGAACGGCAGTCGCAACGGCAATGCCCCGTTCGCCGCTGGCAAGCGAATAAGCGAAGGCAAATTGACCTCGATTGTTAAATCCGTGCCTGTAAAATCCTGAACCAAGACTCGACAGCTTTGAACCGAACAACGGGTCACCTTCGACGATGACTTGATCTTCCAATGAATCGATTCCGTCGAATAGACCGAGCGTTCCATCGAGATTACCTAAAAACGCAATTTTGCCTTGGTCGTTGATTGCAGGCGCCAAACTCAGACTCGCGAACTCGCCGGAGTTATCTGAAATCAGATTGACACCGTCAGCGTCTGCGACGGCAATCCCGGAAACGCCGCTTTGAAAGTAAGCAAACGCGACAGCACCTGAGTTATTGATGTTCGCGCCGTAGACCTGTGAGAAACGCGGCAAATTTCGGGTCAGGTTCACAACTTCGTCGTCGTACTTTGTGAAGACATCGCCCCTAAAGCCGTATGCAATACGCCCTGAGTCATTGATTGTCGGACTTGAGGGAGCAAACCCAAGCACTTGCATAACGGCTTCTCCACGGCCAATGAACGTGGCACTACCTCCCTCATCCAAACCTGCCGCAAAAACAACGTCACCCGAGTTATTAATCCCCGGGACCCCGAAGTCATTCACTAAATTGGGGCGAATCGTCCCAGATGTGTCCGCGATCGATGTTATCGAGCCGCCGTCGCCAGTGAAGACACCCTGGATGTCGGTTCCCAGTCTCGCTTTGAACACGACGGCCCCTTCATTGTTGATTGCTGGAACACGCGTCAAATCCGCGAAGACCGTTTCACCGAAGGAATCTCCAACGGCAACGACTTTATCAAGCTCGCCTCCACTTCCTGAAAAAATCCCAAGAACGCCATCGCGACGCGCACGAAACGTGACAACGCCTTCATCATTGATCGAGGGAACCGAAAAACTTGCAAGCCCGTCCCCGCTGGAATAAAGTTTTTGGAATCGATATTCCGTGGCTGATGACGATGAGTGCTGCAATACCAGGCTCAAAACGACAAGTTGGATTCTTAAACACATTTTTAGCGGGAACATGAGTTTCCAAACAAAAGTGGGGAAGAACGAAGTCGGCACCGGTGGCCGCACCGCCGTTCAGGTTAGTCGAAAAATCGGCTTGTTCAATAAACATCCTCCAAATCGCTATTGCAAGTCCGCTAAACTTCCACCTTTGGCTTGTTAATCTTCAATGCCAGTTCGGTCAGCTGCTCATCATCAACCACGTTCGGTGCTTCGGTCATCAGATCAGATGCCTTCTGAGTTTTCGGGAACGCAATCACGTCTCGGATGTTGTTCAATCCACAGAACAGCATCACGACTCGGTCAATTCCCAACGCGATACCACCATGAGGCGGCGCGCCGTATTGCAGAGCGTCCAACAAGAAGCCAAATCGGTCCTTCGCCATTTCCTCGTCCATGCCCAACAAGCCGAACACCTGCTGCTGGATTTCGCTGTCGTGAATTCGGATCGTTCCGCCACCGGCTTCGTATCCGTTGATGACAAGGTCGTACGCTTTCGCCCGTGATTTGGATGGATCGGTATTCAATAGTTCAACATCCTGATCGCGCGGAGCAGTGAAGGGATGGTGCATCGCCACCCAGCGGTCGGCTTCCGCGTCATGTTCGAACATTGGGAACTCGGTCACCCACGAAAAGTGCATTTGCTCAGGGTCGTAAAGTTTCAATTCAACGCCCATGCGCTTGCGGAGCGCGTAGAGCGATTTACAGCTGATCTCCCAGGTGTCGGCGATAAACATCAACAGATCGCCCGGCTTTGCCTCCATGCGTTCCTTGATCCCGGCAAGAATTTCCGGTTCGAAGTTCTTGGCAATCGGCGAGAACAGCGTTCCGTCTTCCTCAACTCTGAACCACGCGAGCCCTTTCGCGCCGAAGTCTTCCTGAACCATTGCCGTCAGTTCATCGATGCCTTTGCGAGAAAACAGTGGGGCCGCACCGGTCGCGTTGATTCCCCGAACGAAGTTCCCCGCGTCCGCAACTCCACGAAACACTCGGAACTCAGTTTTGGCCGCCAGATCCGTGCAGTCGACGATCTCCATACCAAACCGAAGATCAGGAGCATCGTGCCCGAACCGAGTCATCGCTTCATCGTAGGTCATTCGCGGCAGTGGCAGTTGAATGTTCTGCCCCAGAATCTCTTTGGCAAGCTTCTGCATCAAACCATCGATCAATCCCATCACGTCGTCAGAATCAACGAAGGACATTTCCATGTCCAGCTGAGTGAATTCCGGTTGCCGATCGGCTCGCAGGTCTTCGTCACGAAAACAGCGGGCGACCTGCACGTATCGATCGTAACCAGCGATCATCATGATTTGTTTGTACAGCTGGGGCGACTGCGGCAGCGCGTAAAATTCACCCTTGAAAACGCGGCTGGGCACCAGATAATCGCGAGCCCCTTCAGGCGTGCTGCGTCCAAGAATGGGGGTCTCGACGTCGATAAACTTGTGCTCTTCGGCGTAGTCGCGCATCAATTTGATAATGCGACTTCGCATCTGAAGCGTCTGCAACATGTCGCCTCGACGAAGATCAAGGTAGCGATGCTTCAACCGCAGGTCTTCGTTCGGCATGTCTCGCTGGTTTGGGAAAAACGGCGGTGTCTTGCACGCGTTGAGGATCTTCAATTCGGTGGCAATCAACTCGATCTGCCCCGTCGAAAGTTTGGGGTTCTCCTGACCGACCGGCCGCTGCGAAACTGCCCCAGACACTTGCACGACGTACTCGCGCTTTACATCCGGAGCCACACTGAGAACTTCCGCATTGGATTGCGGATTCACCACACACTGCGTCACACCAAAACGATCGCGAACATCAATAAAAGTCACACCGCCTTGATCTCGAATCTTGTCGACCCATCCAGAAATGGTGACGGTTTGTTCAAGCAGTTCAGTCGTCAGTTCGCCGCAAGTATGAGTGCGTAGCACAGCAATGTTTCCGAGTAAAAAGAGGTGAAATTGGAGCGGAGATTATCGCAACAAATCAACGTGCCAGCCAGACCGCTGTCAGCCATTTGCGGCGGATAAGAAGCACTTTGGCAAATTCAGGCTGTCACAGGATCGGATTTAGAGCTTATCCAGAAACTTCATCACCCGAAGTGTGACGGCGTGCTGATTTAATGCCGAGCATAATTTCGATGGAAAAACCACAACCTGAAACGTGAGTGAGAGACGAAGGATCCCTCACTGACGCAGCGGGTTGTGATTAAACCAACACGCCGTTAAGTCTCGTGCTGAGATTATCAGATTGGGTATTGGGACAAGCTCTCATTCTTCCGGTCAGACCAAAGCGTGATCACGCCACCTGCTGACCAGTCTGTACAAGTTGTTCAGCGATTTTGCAGGAATCGAAATCAGTCGGCAAATCGATCATGCGACATTCGCTGAGTCCTCGAAACCACGTTTCCTGATGCCGAGCGAACCGTCGAGTTCGAACGCGAACCTTCTCGATTGTCTCGTCCATCGTAAGGCGGCCCTCCAGCTGATCGATCGCTTCACGATAACCGACTGCCTGGGAAGCGGTATGCCCCAGTTCTCCAAACTTATCCAGCAGGCCACGGACTTCCTCCAACAGCCCAGCCTCAAACATCGATGTGACTCGGTTCTCGATTCGCTCGTGCAGGATGGGCCTCGCATGTCGAAGCGTAAACACGCGGCACTCGTCCGCTTCGCGACCCTCAGAAAATTGCATCTGCCAATGGCTGATCGGTTTTCCTGTGATCTTAAAAACCTCCAGTGCCCGGATGATTCGACGGTGATCATTCGGATGCAGATTGGAAGCCGATACCGGATCGATCATCTCCAATCGCTGATGCAAAAACTGCCCACCCATCTCCTCCAATTCCTGCTCGATTTCCTTCCGAAAATCCCAGTCCGCAGGCGGGCCCTCGAACATGCCTCGCAGCAAAGCCTTCAAGTACAGTGCGGTACCGCCTACAAAAATCACCTGGCGCCCGGCTGTGCGAATGGCCTGCACGATCTCCATGGATCGGTCGCGATATTGGGAAACGCTGAAAGAGTCTGTCGGATCGGCAATGTCCAGCATGTGGTGCGGCACGATCTGCTGATCCGATGCCGAGGGCTTTGCCGTCCCGATGTCCATGCCGCGATAAATGGCCATCGAGTCGAGGGAGATAATCTCGGCATCCAGCAACTGAGCCATCTTGAGACTGACCTGCGTTTTACCACTGGCAGTCGCGCCAGTCACAAACCAACAGGAAGCGGCCAATTCACAAAGTTCAGAGTTGGTCACAGCGATTCCAAAAAATCAAAAACTCAAAACAGCCAAAGAACGCGAAAAATACTCGGTCCAAATCAGGAGCGATCTGACTGAGATTTTCAGCGACGCGAAGAGCGACTGCTCGACCGAGATTTTGATCGCGTGCTGAGCAAAGAAAGATAGTATTTCGGATGCAGGAGATTAGACATCATGAACCGAGAAGACCCACAGCATTGACATCGATACGGACCGGCAATGACGGCCAGTCCAAACGTCAGCCCAATAAGATAGCTGTACCAAAGTCGACGATAAAAAAGCAGATAATGGCCTTCCAGACGATTACAATTGAAGCATTTCAAGCCGATCCGTTTCCGCCGACTACCCGTCTCGGCGTGTAATTCATCGATGGGTTCGTCATCATACTCGGCGTACTCGACTTCCCCCTGATCGGATTGATCATCATCAACGATTGCGACACCGCTTGAAATCGCTGCGGTGGCTTCCGTGGTTTCGTTGACTTTGTTGGTTTCCTTGACCAGGGCCGCTGCTTTCTGCTGTTGACGCAGGCGTTGCTTTTCAGCCGCACGATGGAGCCGTTCTTTGGCTCGCTGAGCACGCAACACCTCGCGCTCAGACGACTCTTCAGCCTCCAGTGCTTCCGCTGCTGCGATTTCGCGGGCCGCTTCCTCCTGCATAGCGCGGAGTTTTTCGGCTTTTTGCCGAGCGGCTTCCAGCTTCGCCTTCGCCTTGTCAGATGTCTCGCTCATGCAACGAATTTACCGGAGGGGAGGTGAAAAACAGGGGGGGACAAACAGTCAAGATCCAACGTCAAACGCGTTAAAGACCAGGTTACAACAAATTTCGCAACACCGTTTGAAGGATGCCGCCATTGCGATAGTAGTCCATCTCGACCGGCGTATCAATTCGTACATTGGCATCGAACGAAATGTTTGTTCCATCAGATTTGACGGCAGCGACCGAAATCGTTGAACGCGGTTGCAAATCGTTGTCCAAACCTGCAATGTCGAAGGTTTCGGTCCCATCAAGCCCTAAAGTCTGCCATGTTTTTCCATCCGCAAATTCCAGCGGCAAAATACCCATTCCAACCAAATTGCTACGGTGGATGCGTTCGTAGCTTGCTGCGATCACCGCTTTGACGCCCAGCATCATTGTTCCTTTTGCTGCCCAGTCACGACTACTTCCCGTTCCATATTCTGTCCCGGCCAGAACGACCAACGGAATACCATCAGCTTGATACTTCATCGAGGCATCATAAATCGACATCTGTTCACCCGATGGAACATGAACCGTGACACCACCTTCGGTGCCCGGAGCAAGCTGGTTTCGGATCCGAATATTCGCAAAGGTTCCTCGGACCATAACGCGATCATTGCCACGCCGTGAGCCAAAGCTATTGAACTCGCGCGGCTGGACACCGTTCTCTTTCAGGAACTTTCCAGCGGGTCCATCCTGAGCAATCGCACCAGCGGGAGAAATGTGATCGGTTGTGACCGAATCACCCAACAACGCCAGACACCGCGCGCCCATAATCGGTTCGACCGGATTCACGTCCCGCGTCAGTCCCGCCAGAAACGGCGGCTCCTGTATGTAAGTGCTTTCGGGCGTCCACTCGTACAATGCTCCGCTTCCAACCTGGATCTGATTCCACGTTTCGTTTGAGTCAAAGGCTCCCGCATATTGCTTCTGGAACATCTCGGAAGTCAGACTGCTTTCGAGCACCGATTGAATTTCCTCCGGCGTTGGCCAAATGTCTTTCAAATACACCGCTTGCCCGGTGGCATCGCTTCCCAGAGGCTCGCTGATCAGATCGATATCGGTGGTTCCCGCCAGCGCGTAAGCCACGACCAACGGCGGGCTTGCCAGATAGTTCGCTTTGGTCAGCGGATTGACGCGACCTTCGAAATTCCTGTTTCCACTCAAAACGCTCGACGCAACCAACTCGCCTGTGGTGATCGCATCAGCGACAACGCTCGGTAGCGGACCGCTGTTACCAATACACGACGTGCAACCATAACCAACGGTGTGAAAACCAAGACTCTCCAGCGATTCGGTCAGTCCTGAGTTATCCAGATACTCGGTCACCACACGCGATCCGGGTGCCAAACTGGTTTTCACATATGACGGCACCGTCAAACCACGCTCGACCGCTTTCCGGGCAAGCAATCCAGCGGCGATCATCACAGATGGGTTGCTCGTATTGGTGCAACTGGTAATTGCGGCGATCACGACCGCTCCATGACCGATGTCGACCGAGTGCCCGTTGTCTTCGACGCGAGCCTTTCGCTCAAGTTCTCCCAAAGCCAATCCAAAACCCGAGTGACCGACCGGCGCTTGCAAGGAATCGTTGAACGCCTGCTTCATAGCCGAAAGTGCGATTCGGTCCTGAGGCCTTTTCGGACCGGCCAGCGAAGGTTCCACCGTCCCCATGTCCAGCCCCAACGTCCGAGTGAACTTTGGAACTGGCGTGTCGTCTGTACGAAACAAGCCCTGTTCTCTGGCGTAGGCCTCGACCAGTTGCACTTCCTCGTCCGTGCGTCCCGTGCGACTCATGTACGCCAGCGTTTCACTGTCGACCGGAAAGAATCCCATCGTCGCGCCGTACTCGGGAGCCATGTTCGCGATGGTCGCCCGATCGGCCAGCGACATTTTCGAAACACCTTCACCGAAGAACTCGACGAACTTTCCGACGACTTTCGCCGCACGCAGCTGCTGGGTCACGGTGAGCACCAAATCGGTCGCCGTGGTTCCAGCCGGAAGTTCGCCAGTCAGTTCAAATCCGATTACCTCAGGCATCAACATGTAAATCGGTTGGCCCAACATGGCTGCCTCGGCTTCGATGCCTCCGACCCCCCAGCCCAACACGCCAAGACCGTTAATCATCGTGGTATGGCTGTCCGTTCCAACCAGCGTGTCGGGAACCGCGATCGGCCCTGCGTGATCCTCGCGGATGAAAACGCCCTTGGCCAGAAATTCGAGATTCACCTGATGAACGATTCCCACGTTCGGCGGCACGACACGAAAATTATCAAACGCTTGCTGCCCCCAGCGCAGGAATTCGTATCGCTCGCGATTTCGTCTGAACTCCAGCTGGACATTCATCTCCAAGGCATCGTCGCTGCCAAAACGGTCAACCTGAACACTATGATCGATGACCAGATCTACTGGGATCAACGGGTTAATTTGAGCCGGATCTCCACCCAGTCGAGCCATTGCAGAACGCATGGCTGCCAGATCGACGACCGCAGGAACGCCTGTGAAGTCCTGCAGCACAACCCGAGATGGCATGTAGGGAATTTCAGCCTTGGCGGGAGACTCGGCGTTCCATGCCGCCAGTTCGCGAACGTCCTGTTCCGTCACGATGTTGCCATCGCAGTTACGTAACACCGATTCTAAAAGGACTCGAATCGAGTACGGAAGTCGATCGATCTGCCCAAGTCCGTCTTCCTGCAGCTTGGCTAGCCGGTACAGTCCTAGCGGTTGTCCGGACGCGACAAACGTGCTCCGCGCACCAAACGGATCATTTTTTTCGCCCATGAAAGTACCTTCTTATTAGCTGCAAAGGACCAACGCGACGCGGGCATGCACCGTGATCAACATCGACTGATCCGGTGCCCCTATCTGTCGGGATTGGATCAAAACACGGACATCGCCATCACACCCCGCCTGCACTCCCAACAAAACATATCACCTTTGGCGGCTAATGGCTATCACTTCACCTTCTTGCGGGCTCCATGGATAGTTGCCGTCACATTGAGGTGATCAACGGTCACGACCAGTCAAGGTTTCCGGGTTCCGGACGGGCTGGCCTGAACCGCTCGCGGGCAGGATCACAGAATGAGCGCTCACCAAGCGTTCGAACTAACTGCACGACAACGATACGCCGTGGTTCTGATTGAGACGAGAAACGGAATTGATCCACAAGCATTGAGCCGGCTGTAAGAAGGCAACATACGTTTCGCAGCCTTAGAATATTGAGTTTCCTGACGAAAAAACTATACTTCTGCTTCGTTTCGGCATTAACAATAGCGTCTGGACACCCAGGCTTCCGAACTCAATCCTAACCGTTTGTCCCGTTTCAGCTTGAATTAAACTTGCTGAACCTTTCGTACCTCGAGAACTATTCCATGAACGCTTACGAAGACTACCTGAACGAAATCGAAGAACGAAAAAAAGAAGGTCTTCATCCCAAGCCAATCGATGGCGCCGAACTGCTTGGCGTCATCATTGACCAGATCAAGGACGCGGATCACCCGCATCGAGAGGACTCGCTGAAGTTCTTCATTTACAACGTGCTGCCCGGGACGACCAGCGCGGCAACCGGGAAAGCAAAGTTTCTGAAGGAAATCATTCTGGGCGAATCGCAGGTTCCAGAAATCACGCCCGAGTATGCGTTTGAGCAACTGTCTCACATGAAGGGCGGGCCATCGATCGATGTGCTGCTTGACTTGGCACTCGGTGACGATGCGGCCATTGCCAACCACGCAGCCGAGACGCTGAAGACGCAGGTCTTCCTGTACGAAGCCGACATGGAACGACTGGAGCAGGCGTTCAAAAACGGTAGCGAAATTGCAAAAGGTATTCTTGAAAGCTACGCGAAAGCCGAGTTCTTCACGAACCTTCCGGAAGTCGATGAGGAAATCAAAGTCGTCACCTACGTGGCCGGAGTTGGCGATATCTCGACCGACCTGCTGTCTCCGGGCAGCGAAGCCCATTCGCGATCGGATCGTGAACTTCATGGTAAATGCCTGATCGATGCCAAGGCTCAGGACGAACTGGTGGCTCTTCAGAAAGAACACCCGGACAAACGAGTCATGATGCTCGCCGAAAAAGGCACCATGGGCGTGGGTTCGTCTCGTATGTCGGGCGTCAACAACGTGGCTCTTTGGATCGGCAAACAGGCCAGTCCTTACGTGCCGTTCATCAACATCGCCCCGGTTGTTGCGGGAACGAATGGTATCTCACCGATTTTCCTGACCACGGTTGATGTGACCGGCGGCATCGGCATCGACCTGAAAAACTGGGTGAAGAAACTCGACGCCGATGGAAACGTCGTCACTGATGAAGACGGCGAACCGGTTCTGGAGCAGGTTTACTCGGTCGACACGGGCACGGTGCTGACCATCAACACCAAAACGAAAAAGTTGTACAACGGCGACAAGGAACTGATCGATATTTCCAGAGCCCTGACGCCACAGAAGATGGAATTCATGCGAGCCGGTGGTTCGTACGCAATTGTTTTCGGCAAAAAGCTCCAGACGTTTGCCGCAAAGACTCTGGGAATCGAGCTTCCCCCCGTTTTCGCACCGTCAAAGGAGATCTCGCATGAAGGTCAGGGACTTACGGCCGTCGAAAAGATTTTCAACAAGAACGCCGTTGGGACGACTCCTGGCAAAGTGCTGCACGCAGGCTCGGACGTTCGCGTTGAGGTGAACATTGTTGGTTCGCAGGACACGACCGGCCTGATGACCTCGCAGGAGCTTGAGATGATGGCCGCGACAGTTATCTCGCCGATCGTCGACGGTGCGTACCAGTCCGGCTGCCACACGGCCTCGGTCTGGGACAAAAAAGCTCAGGAAAACATTCCTCGGTTGATGAAGTTCATGAACGACTTCGGTTTGATTACGGCTCGAGACCCCAACGGGGTGTATCCTCCGCTGACCGACGTGATTCACAAAATGCTCAACGACCTGACCGTCGACGACTGGGCGATCATCGTCGGTGGTGACTCTCATACACGCATGTCAAAGGGAGTCGCGTTTGGTGCAGATTCTGGAACGGTCGCTCTGGCTCTGGCAACCGGTGAAGCAACCATGCCCATCCCGGAATCAGTCAAAGTGACTTTCAAAGGAGAGATGCAGGACCACATGGATTTCCGTGACGTCGTGCATGCCACTCAAGCTCAAATGCTGGACAAGTTTGGCGGCGACAACGTTTTCCAGGGCCGAATCATCGAGGTCCACATCGGAACTTTGCCATCGGACCAGGCGTTCACATTCACTGACTGGACGGCCGAAATGAAAGCCAAGGCGTCCATCTGCATCTCGCAGGACGACACGTTGATCGAGTCGCTGGAGATCGCCAAAGCGAGGATTCAGGTCATGATCGACAAAGGCATGGACAACAAAATCAAAGTCCTGCAAGGCCTGGTTGATCAAGCGAACAAGCGAATCGAAGAAATTCGAAGCGGCAAGAAACCAGCACTCAAACCAGACAACAACGCCAAGTACTACGCGGAGTTCGAAGTTGATCTGAACATTATCGACGAACCGATGATCGCCGACCCGGATGTTCACAACGAAGATGTCTCGAAGCGATACACTCACGACACGATTCGCGAACTTTCTTACTACGAAGGCAAAAAAAAGATCGATCTTGGTTTTGTCGGATCGTGCATGGTTCACAAAGGCGATATGAAAATTGTCGCCAAAATGCTTCGTAATCTGGAAGAGCAGCAAGGAACCGTGAAGTTCAACGCTCCGCTGATCGTTGCTGCCCCAACCTACAACATTATCGAAGAACTGAAGGAAGAAGGAGACTGGGAGATTCTGCAGAAGTACTCTGGATTCGAATTCAACGACCTGCTGCCTAAGGCACAGGCTCGTACCGAATACGAAAACATGATGTATCTGGAACGACCCGGCTGTAACCTCTGCATGGGCAACCAGGAGAAAGCCGCCAAGGGTGACACGGTGCTGGCAACGTCCACACGTTTATTCAAAGGCCGAGTCGTTGCCGATTCAGATCGCAAAAAAGGCGAGTCCTTGCTTGCTTCTACACCGGTCGTGGTGCTTGCCGCGATCCTTGGTCGAACGCCGACGATGCAAGAGTACAAAGACGCAGTGCTTGGAATCAAGCTCACGACGTTCGCGCCGCCATTGAAAGAGATGAGCACGGTCGGCCCAACCGATCTGGTCAACTTTTAAGTTACGCCGCTCACTCAACCGGTTTCCTGCTCACGATCGTGTGAGCAGGCTCGATCTACGGCTATGAAGACTTCGGGATGAAGTCTTCCGCTTTCGTCACTGAGTGGGCGAAATGAGCGAGCAGGCTGGCTGCGTTGTCGATATCTTCCAGCGAGATCGTTTCCACCGCGCTGTGCATGTAGCGGTTGGGGATCGCCAGAATTCCTGTCGCGACGCCACCGCGAGTAATCTGCAACGCATTCGAGTCATTCGGTGCAGCTCTGCCAAGGGCATTGAACTGAACCGAGATCTCGTTCTCGCTTGCCAACGACTTCAGTTTGCTTGCGACTTCCGGATTGATGTTTGGGCCACGAACGATCACCGGCCCGCCGCCAAGATCGATCTCACCCTGCTGGCGTTTATCGATTGTTGGACAATCCGTCGCGTGCGTCACATCCACGGCAATTCCGATATGAGGATCAACGCTGTAAGCAGCCGTTCTTGCGCCACGCAACCCGATTTCCTCCTGCACCGTGCTGACCGCATAAAAACCAACATCTGA
Source organism: uncultured Pirellulaceae bacterium (assembly GCA_964468915.1). Lineage (GTDB taxonomy): Bacteria > Planctomycetota > Planctomycetia > Pirellulales > Pirellulaceae > Mariniblastus. The sequence continues at coordinate 7,150 of CAYXWX010000067.1, read as the reverse complement.
ATTCAGCTGGCTGGCCCGTCGCAATGCTTCGACGACCACCCAGACACCGGTTCGGTTGTCCATCGCAGGTGACGTTGCCAGACCGTTTCGAAGCTCTTTCATGCCCGGTGGGAAAGTTACCGAATCCCCAATGTCGACCAATTCGGCTGCCTCTTCTTTGGACGCCGCACCAATATCAATCCAAAGGTCTTGAAGTTTGACGACCTTCTTCCGCTCACCCTCATCTAACAGATGAATCGCTTTTCGAGCGATCACACCATCCACAGGACCGCTGTCTGTCCAGACAACCATTCGCTGCCCGATCAGTTGCTGAGGATCCCAGCCTCCAACGGTCTGAGTGTAAAGAAAACCTGAATCGTCAATTTGAGAAACGAGCAATCCGATCTGATCACAGTGCCCGGCCAACATGACTCGGACTTTTGCATCCGGGTTTTTGCAAAGAATCACGTTGCCGTGCAAGTCGGTGGTGATCGAGTCCGCAAAGTCAGCGGCATAGGCTCGAACGACATCCTGTACTTTTTGCTCGTATCCTGAAACGCCGGGTGTCGCCAGCAACGTTTCGAAAAATTCTCTTGCAGAAGACTCCATGGATCATCTCTTCTTTTAAATTTACGTTGTTCAGGCCAGAAATCTCCGGCCCTAAATTGGGTTTTATCGATTTGCGATTCGAGATTTACGCGGCAACCGGTTGTTCTTTTTTTCGAGTTGACCTCAGGTAATCCAAGGCACGCTCGAACGATTCATCGCGGTAGCTTTCGGGATCGAACGGCTTCAACGACGGCACTTCATCAACCAATTCGGGCCGTTCGTCTTTTGCGTTGGCTCTGTCAGCATGGTCCTCATCGGACACATTTTCGGTGTCGGACGAGTCATCGCTTTCTCGCTGCGAAAATACTTCGGGAAACTTCATTCCGCCCGTCAGGGCACGCAACTCGTATTCGCTGCGATAGTACTCATTCCGTTGCACATCCATTTCCTCCAGAACCACTTCGTATCCTTCGTCAGGCTGAACTCCCCAAAAGGTTTCGCCATCCGCCTTGGCAAAATCACGATCGATATTCTTGCCGCTTGGTCGCCAATAACTGGAAGTCGTCAGCTTCAGAGCACTTTCACCGCGCTCGATTGGAAGCACGTCCTGGACGGTGCCTTTCCCCCACGTTTGCTCACCAATCAGAATCGCTCGACCATGATCCTGCAGGCAGCCAGCCATGATTTCACTAGCGCTGGCCGAGTACCGGTCTATCAACACGACAAGCGGAATACGGGAGCTCAGAATCGGAGTATTGATTGACGAATATGTTTTTTGTTTGATCTCTCGTCTTCGCGTCTTGATGCTGACAATATCCAGTTCAGCCGGCAACAGCATGTCACACAGATCGATAGCGCAATCTAACAAGCCACCCGAATTTGCTCTCAGGTCAATGATCAGCCCGTCGATCTGCCCGTCCAGTTGAAGAAGTGCCTCGCGAAATTCACCCGTGGTTTCTTTTCCAAACGAAACAACTCGCAAGTACCCGATTTTTCGATCATCCTCCACAGTGAAACTCCAACTTCCATCGGGCAACCACCGGTCACCTCGAACACTGGGAACATCGATCACCTCGCGAACCAGATCAACGTCCAAAGGCTTGCCGTCTCGCGAAACGGTCACCTTCACACTCTGGCCCACACTTCCCTTCATTCGCTTCACTGCGTCTCCGGGTTTCAATCCTTTCAGTGCAACGCCATCAATCGCTTGAATAATGTCGCCAGGCTGAAGCCCTGCCCGATCTGCCGGTGACCCGGGAAAAGCTGCTCTGACAAACAATTGCTCAGGCGATCCATCTCGGCCGACGAAAACACCAATCCCTCCAAACTGTTGATCGATGCTTGTCTGAAAATCATCGAGATCTTCGTCATGCAAGTAACGAGAGTGTCGATCAAGCCTGGAGACGAGCCCGTCCATCGCAGAATCGAACAGATCCTCTCGAGACATCGATTGCAACGCGCGGTGCTCAACCACGTTCAAAGCTTCGGCAAAGATGTTGGCGTATCGATTTCTTGTCGATACGGAGTAGCACGCAACCGAGATGATGGCGGCAATGACAATAATAAGCAGGTTTCGAAGCGGCATCCGCCGAAATTCCGTTGGAAAGGTTTTTTACAGAAATGACGTGTCCACTCCATTTGGTTCACCACGCCAGAACCTCTATCCTAACGGTCTGAAAGCTGGAGGGAAACGTGCAGCGGGAGCTTCACAGGGATGTGATTCGCCAGACCGAAAAACAATCCCAACACTCCCAGTACCCATTTGATGAATCCAAGGCCGAATCATCATTGAGCGAACAAAAGGACTATTCCTCGCTGATCGATTGAGGTCGGAATAAGTCACAGGAGATTAGATGGGCTTAAAGTCAATCAACGTTGCTCGCCACCGATTTGCCAAAATGTGCAGCTGGCACTTCCGTCTTTCCAGCCGAAAGGGCTCGCTGCCGAGCGATAGATGATTGGATTGCGTGTTTCAAATCAGCAGGTTGGAATGGCTTCGAAACGATGTTCTCAATTCCAAGCTCGCCAGCTGCTGCAACATCCTGCGAACGAGGAAAATTCAGAACCAGCGAAGTTGGGACGCCGGGCAATTTTGATCGTAACCAATCGACGCGATTTGCAAGGTCGCCACTGAACGAATTCGCCTCGATGCACAAAGCTGAAACGAGGTCGACGGTTTCTTGATCGAAGTTCGCTCGTTCGGCCCAACATGAGTTCCAACCGAAGGACTTCAGCACATCACGCACGTACTCAAACTGCGTCTGAGAAGCGGCACTGACAGCGACCAGCATCGCCGGCGAAAAACTGGATGAGTGGTCGTGATACAACATTGCATCGTCCGCGTCATTTGCGGTGCCGGGTTGGTGCCACAACGCGAGGCCATCCTCATCCAACTGCCTGGAAAAATCTTCGAATCGGCCTTCCCATTGATGCCAGTAGACCCGTCGCACGCCCGGCCAAGGGACATCCGATCTCATTCCGCCCTCGCACCAACTTCCCAACAACGCAACAACAGGAGTCGTCGGTTGTTTTGCCTGAATTCGTTCGACCAACTCAGCCGATATCTGATCCGGGCGAGACTGAGCTAACACGATCAGGTCGAAATCCTGATCCAACATGGGCTCCAGTCGATCAACTGGAGTCAACGTGACGGGGGTAGGAAAGTTGGCCACGATACTTTGAAACTCGTGGTGCCAGTAATCGCCACTCATCAAAACGCGTAAGTCGTTCATCGCTCCCTCCGTGCACCCGCGACCGTGTTTTCTTCCTCAAGTCAGATTATGGTCGAATTCGGTGATCGACTTCCATGCCGATTCCGGACTTTGTGCTTCCCGCAGCTCCTCAAGAAATTCATCTTGCTGAATTAAACGGCTGATTCGCGACAAAAGCCGCAAATGCATCGCCTCGTTCATTGAACCGATCAGAAAAAAAATATCGGTCAAGGCACCCCGAGGCCCCCCAAAAGGAATCCCGTTATAAGTAATTCCCAATGCCAGAAACGGCTCGCCCATAATCCCGGGGATCGGTCGACGCGGGTGCAGTAACGCGACACCGTTTTCCAATGCAGTCGGATGCAACTCTTCACGGCTGCGAAGTGCGTCGGCCATTTTGTCGGGTTCCCAAAGTCGCCCGGTCAACGCAGTCTGTTCACAAATTTTATCGATGACTGATCGTTTCGTCTTTGCGTTCAGTGGCACGAAGATGCAATCAGGCTGAAGAAGCTGACCAATTTCGAATGGCTCGGCCGTTCGTTTCTGGTCCTGAAGATCAAGCACCCGATCAACCTCGTCCAACTCTCGTTCGTCGGACGCGCCGATTTTGTTTTCGAACCATTGGTGGATCTCAGCCCGCGAATAACGCCATTCACCGCCAACACGCCGCCCCGGCAAGCGACCTCGGTCGGTCATGCGTCGCACCTGGTCTGGTTGCAGATGCAGAAAATCTGCCAGCGACATCAAATCAAAATCTTCTTCAGGCATTCAAACAGTAACCATGGTGAAAGAGTAAATCCGAAATTGATCAAGCTCAATTGTCAGATGTTGATAGCGTATCTTTGCATGTAGTCCGATTCGTTGCTAGGGATTCGTCTTGACCAGGATCTTCGTTTCAACAGAATCAACCTCGTTCGACAGGAAGTCGAATGCGATTGAAAATTTGAATATGATGGCGATCGCCGGGCAAGGAGGCCTTGTGGATACCCCGCTACTTTCGTCCAGTCATGGAATTCGACTGGCCGATGTTCTTACCAACGCAACGTTCATCGGTATCGACGATGTGGTTGCAACCTCTTGTTGCGGTCATTGGAGCGATTGCGAGGCAGACGACCTGTACGTTGCCATTGTCGGCCCTGATCTGGACGGACACGATTTCGCACATGAAGCCATCCGGCGTGGCGCACGGGCGATTGTGACTGAGCGGCTTCTGGCCGTCGATTTTCCTCAAGTGCTCGTTGCCGATTCACGTCAGGCCTACGGGAATATCTGCCATGCTTTGGGTGGCAAGCCTTGCGACCACCTGACCACCATCGGAGTCTCGGGCACCGACGGGAAAACCGTCACGGCGCATCTGATTCGCTGCATTCTTTCCGCGGCCGGTAAACAAACTGGCCTCGCTTCGTCGATCGAGATTAACCTCGGTGCAAAAAAGCAAGCGGTTCCTTCAGCGGACTTTAACGCTCCCACACTGGCTAATCAGTTGGCAGAGATGGCAATCAACGGATGCTCTCATGCGGTGGTGGAAGTCCCCAGTGAGTCGCTGGCTCAGCACAGTATCGCTGGAGTCAATTTTGACGTGAGCGTGCTGACGAACATTCGTCGCGAGGGCATCGCTGATACCGGATCATTTCGAAACTATCGCCGAGCCAATCTGAGAATGCTCGACAGCCTGAAGTCGTCTGGAATCGCGATCTTGAACGCCGATGATCCGGTCATCAACAGCTGCCTGGACAGGATTGAAGCACCATTTCTGACAACTGGCATCAAACAGGAAGCAGAAATCACGGCACGGCTACTGGACAGAACTCGATCCCAACAAACATTTCTACTGATCGCAGGCAACGAATCGGTTCCGGTCCAGACCTGCATCATCGGTGACCAACACATTCACAACTGCCTGGCCGCGACAGCCGTCGGACTTGCTTTGGGAATTGATCTGATGACGATTGCCTCCGGCCTGGAAAAAGCCGGTCGGCTTCCGGGAAGGCTGGAACGAGTTGAATGCGGACAACAGTTCAGTGTCTGGGTCGATGCCGCCAAGACCGTTGGGCAACTGGCCAACGCATTGCGAACCGTGCGGCAGGTAACCTCAGGCCGAGTCTGGTGCATCTGCTCGATTGATGATCATCAAAGCCCCGAACTTCGTCGCAGGATGGGCGAAGTCATTGACCGTGCCTCCGATCAGTCCGTGATCACACGCTCGACCGTGGACTCCGTCGTGGACTATGAACCGGTTCACCAGATGCTGGATGGATTTCGAAATCCGGGTGATGCCGAATTGATTCCAGATCGATTTCGAGCCATCGAGTGGACGCTTTCCAACGTAAAGACTGGTGATTCTGTACTGGTAACCGGTTGCGGCGAGCGACCATTCGCCATTCTGGGTGAAGAAAACTGGACCGTCACCGATCGCGATGTCTGCCAGGCATGGCTTTACGATAACGCCAGCCTCGCCCCCGAAGATCTGCTGCAGAAGAACGCGAACAAACAAGACATTTATCGAATGGACGACTATCGGTAGAGTTAGTTCGAGCTTGTCGATTCGCTCAAATTTAATCGATGATTTTCGCACCGATTGCACTGAAACCACAAACGAATCACGAACGCGATGTCCTCTCCACGAGTGCTTTGCGTGTGTTACACGAGTCAGGCCCTGTTTTGATTCGCTCAACCAAATTGTGGATTCGACAATGCTTTCGCCGAT